>NZ_JBIAIL010000030.1:0-88810 GCF_042871425.1 Micromonospora sp. NPDC005806
GCCCGCGTCCTGCCCGCAGGCCAACACCTCCACATCCACCGTGTTCCAGTGCTCAGCCAACAGGCCGCAGACCATCCCCCCCACCAGGTCGGCACGCCAGCCGATCCGTTGCGCAAGCACCGCCTGAGACAAGACCCCGCCGGTCTTCTCGTCCACCCCAGCACGCAGCAACCCACGAGCGCACGCAGTACGGAAGGCCTCACCCTCGGCCCGCGGCAGCTTCCGGCTCACCGACCCAACGCCCCCACATCGATCCAGGAGAACCCACGCCCACGACCGACCCACATCACCGGAACCCTCCCCCAAGCCAGTCTAAAAACGAAGGGCCACAGGGTGAACACCGAAACGCCTCGCAGCCCTCAAGCGCCGAACAACGTCCACACCGTCAACCTACGATCATCGACGATCCCTAATCAAATTGATCAGCCTGTCTTCTCGGGTCCAGGCTCGTTGACGGGCGGCGGGCTTGCCGCGGATCTTGCTGATGCCGTGCCCGGACAATCCGTTGGGTGAACGGCCCCTTCGGCACCCTTCAGCTGAGCTGCTCGGCCAGCGCGGCGATGATGCCCTCGGGGTCGCGGACGTAACAGAGCCGATAGCTGTCCTCGTACTGCGCCAGCTCGCCAACGAGTTCGGCGCCGTGGGTACGCAGGCGGGCAAGGACGTCCTCAATGTCTTCGACGGCGAACATGATCCGACGTATGCCCAGGGTGTTCGCCGGTGCGTTTTCCGGCTCAGCGCTGACCGCCGTCGGAGTGTGGAACTTCGTCAGCTCAAGCCGGCCGTGGCCGTCCGGGGTCCGCATCATGGCGATGTCGAATCGGACCTCGTCGAGCCCGACGACGCGGTCAACCCAACGTCCCTCGACTGGCGCCTCGCCCTCCAGCTCCATACCAAGTTCGACAACGAACGCAGTAGCAGCCTCAAGGTCGTCGACGACGACGCCGACGTGGTCCAGCCGCTGAATCGTCATATCCCCGAGCATAGGGGTCGGATGTGGCCGGCCGTCGATTCCGGCGAGCCGGCCCGCGCTGGCCCGGTCCCACCGACCGTGCCAGGCCGGCCAACGGCCGGGTCAGCCGCCCGTCGCGGGGCCGGTCGAGTCGCGGACGATCAGGGTGTGGCCGGTGGGCCGGCGCCGCGGGCGCGTCGACTTCGGCTTCAGCGCGAGGTTGAGCGCCATCCGCCCCATCTCGGTCATCGGCAGCCGTACGGTGGTCAGGCTCGGCGCCAGGTCGGCCGCGACCGACACGTCGTCGAAGCCGACCACCGACATGCGCTCTGGCACCGGGATGCGCCGCGCCCGCAGGATGGACAGCACGCCGATCGCCATCGCGTCATTGAGCGCGATGATCGCCGTGCTGTCCGGGTGATGGCGCAGGATCTGCTCGGCCGCCACCCGGCCACCGTCACGGGTGAAATCGGAGTGTACGACCGGCAGCTCGTCGAGGGAGAGGCCGTTCGCGGACAGCGCGGCGGCCACCCCGGCGAGCCGGTCGGCCACTGTGGTCAACCCCGGGGTGCCGGCGGCGACGGCGATCCGCCGATGGCCGAGCGCCAGCAGGTGCGCGCCGATGGCGCGCCCGCCGGCCTCGTTGTCGGGCAGCACGGCGTCAACGCCCAGGGTGTGCCGGCCGATGACGGCGACCCGGCCGCCGGCGCGCTGGAATCCCGCGAGTTCGGTACGCGCCTCGGCCTCCACGCGCGGGTCGTTGTAGCCGGACCCGGCGATCAGGATGATCCCCACCCGTTGAGCGATGAGGTGCCGCAGCTGGCGTAGTTCGTTCTCCGGGTCGCGGCCGGAGTGGGCGATCTGGACCAGCAACCCTTCCTCGGCGGCGACCTCGATGACTCCGCTGGCGATCTCCGAGAAGTACGGGTCGTCGATCTGGTGGACGATCAGGCCGACGGTGGAGCTGGCGCCACCGGCGAGGGTACGGGCGTACGGGTTGGCGACGTACCCGAGCTCGCGGGAGATCTGCCGAACGTGGTTGGCCACCTCTTCGCTGACGCCTTCGCGGCCGGCCAGGGCCCGGGAGGCGGTTGCCAGCGAGACGCCGGCGCGTTCCGCCACGTCGGCGAGGCGCAGCCGTGGACCGGGTCGGGGCATCGGCAACTCCTGACAAGCATTGATCCGCACCGTGCTCTTGCCTGTGGCGCAAGCCACAGCATAGGCTACGAAAGCGCTTACGTAAGCGCTTTCGTACGTGCGGCACCGCCGCCGCCCGACCGCCGTCCGGCGAGCCTCACCAGGGCCGTCCGGTGGTCGGACGGCCCTCTGTCCTGTCCAGACGTACCCCCGAACTTCAGCGACCCGAGCCCGGTTCCGCGCCCGTCACGTAAGCGCTTTCGTCCGTGCCCCACCTCGTACGACGAAGGGAGCACCTCCCCATGAGAAGAACCAGACGAGCCGCCCTCGCGGCCACCGCCGTGCTGGCGCTGGCGCTGACGGCCGGGGCGAGCCCCGCCCAGGCCGATCGGCCCGGCCCGTACGACGTCCACCCCGCCCTGTGGTCGCACCTGGTCGCCATGTACGACTTTGACCACCCGGCGCCCGGCGACGTCGCGCTGGAGCAGGACCAGGGCCGCTCCGGCACCGAGATCGCGCTGGTCAACGGCGGCGCGGACATGCGCGTGCCCGACCAGGCGTACAAGGGCAGCGGCAACGCCCTGCAGACCGGCCAGGTCAACCCCCAGGTCGCCGGCAACGACGACTGGAAGGCCGGCACCTGGTCGTCCAGCGGCGTGTCGACGCTGCACGCGTTCAGCGGCGCCGAAGGTGCGACCGTGATGGGCTGGTTCAAGCGGGACATGGACGGCCCGGCGCTGAACTCCACCACGGCCAACCCGACCGACCGGTTCAACGCGATCGGCCTGGCCGGCGTGCTGACCGGCGACTCCGACGGCCACGCCGTGCGGGCCCTGCTCGAACTCATCGACGTCAACGGCGAGTTGCGCCTGGTCGCGCTCGGCCGGCGGCTGGACGGCGGGTCCTCGCAGACGTTCGCCGCGAGCGAGGACTGGCGGACCATCCTCCCGAAGGGGGAGTGGGTGCACCTCGCCGCCACCTACGACTTCACCACCGGCACGATGGCGCTTTACCGCAACGGCGAGCCGGTCGACGGCTTCTACACCGTCGCGGGCGACCCGTGGAAGGTGGCCGGCCCCGGCCCGCACGTCACCACCGCCACCGACCCGCGCGGCATCAAGATCGGCGGGAGCTTCCCGCAGAACACCCTGGAGCGCAACCCGTGCGACTGCCGCATGGACGGCCTCATGTTCCTCGACAGCGTCATCCCGGCGAGCGACGTCGCCAAGCAGTACCGCTACATGGCCCGCTGACCATCCCTCGGCACCGTCCCACCGAGAAGGAGAACCCGCGTGTTCATACGCGCTGGCAGCACCGGCAGGCTCCGTAGAGCCGCGCTGACCGCCGGAGTCACTGCCGCCACCCTCGTCCTGTCCACCCTGGTCGCGGGGCCCGCCCGGGCCGCCGGGGCCGTCTACGACCCGATTCCCCAGACGCCGATCCAGTCCCGGCTGGGGCTGGTCCTGCAGGAGTACGCCAGTTTCCCGCAGTCGACCCCGAACCCGGCCCCGGTCGACCAGCGCCTGGTGCGCAAGGCCCGGATCAACACCATCAGCGAGCTGCCCGACGGCTCGGGCCGCCGAGCGGTGCCGGACCTCAACGGCAACCTGTACCTGGTCGAGAACGGCGTGCCGCAGGTCTACCTCGACGTGGCGGCGACCTTCGCGCCGCAGTTCTTCTCCGGTCGCGGTCTCGGCCAGGGCTTCGGGTACGTCGCGTTCCACCCGGACTTCGCGCACAACGGCCGCTTCTACACCATCCACACCGAGCAGGCCTCCCTGGCCACCCGGACCCCGGACTACGCCCAGCCCAACACCATCTACCAGGGCGTCATCAACGAGTGGACGGCCACCGACCCGGCCGCCGACACCTTCTCCGGCACTCATCGGGAGCTGCTGCGCATCGGCTTCGGCGGCCAGATCCACGGCATTCAGGAGATCAACTTTAACCCGACCGCGGAGCCGGGAGACAGCGACTACGGGATGCTCTACCTCGCCGTCGGTGACGGTGGCCAGGGCTACCGCAACGGCGACCCGCAGAACATGGGCCTGCCGCACGGCAAGCTGCTGCGTATCGACCCGCGCGGCACCAACTCGCCCAACGGCCGGTACGGGATCCCGGCCGACAACCCGTTCGTCAGCAAGGCCGGCGCGCTCGGCGAGATCTACGCGGTGGGTTTCCGTGACCCGCACCGGTTCAGCTGGGACCGAGCCACCGGCCGGATGTTCCTCGGCCACATCGGCGAGCACGCCATCGAGTCGATCTACGAGATCCGGGCCGGGGACAACTTCGGCTGGAGCGAGCGCGAGGGCTCCTGGGTCTTCGACAAGACCGCGACCAAGCCCTGCGACAAGCTCTACCCGCTGCCGGCCGACGACGCGCAGAACGGCTACACCTACCCGGTCGCCGCGTACGACCACGACCCGGCACCGGGCTGGAACTGCACCTCGGACGTCGGGGTCGCGGTGGCCGGCGGGTTCGTCTACCGCGGCCAAACCCTCCCGCACCTGATCGGCAAGTACGTCTTCGGTGACCTCGTCGACGGTCGGGTCCTCTACACCGAGGCGAACGAGATGCGCCGCGGCGAGGGCCTCGCCCCGATCCACCGCCTCGCCCTGTACACCACCGCCGGCGACCTGGTACGCATGCAGGACCTGTCCAGCCCGGGCGCGCCCGGCGACCCGAACCGTGTCGACCTGCGCTTCGGCACCGACGCGGCCGGTGAGATCTACATCGTGGCCAAGGCCAACGGGAAGATCTGGAAGGTGGTCGGCACGAAGACGGTGGCGGAGGGCGACGTGGGCGACGCCAAGGTGGTGCACACCGGCGGCGCGGAGAACTGGACGCCGGTGACCCCGTCGAAGTGGCAGTTCGACGGCGACGAGGTGATCCTCGCCGAGGCCGGCGTCAGCCGCCCCGGCCCGCGCCGGCCGTTCGAGTACGCCATCCTCAACAAGGGCCCGGCCTGGTCGTCGGTGCAGATCGACGCCCGGGTACGGCTCGACACGCCGGTGGAGGTCAGCAACCGGGACGTGATCATCGTCTTCGGCTGGCAGTCGGACACGCAGTACTACTACGCGCACCTGTCCACCGACAACACGATCTACCCGCACAACGGCATCTTCAAGGTCAACAACGCCGACCGGGAACGGATCGACCACCAGTGGAACGGCCGCTCCCGCGGCGCCAACCCGGCGATCACCGACGCCGACTGGCACAAGGTGCGGGTCGTGCACCTGCCCGCCACCGGTGAGATCGCCGTCTACGTCGACAACGACCGGGACCCGCTGATGACCGCGAAGGACACCACCTTCACCTCCGGGCGGGTCGGCTTCGGCTCGTTCGACAACATCGGCCGTACCCGTCTCTTCACCGTGACGGGCTCTCCGGCCTGACGAACGAACAGCGCGGGGGCGGCGGCGAGGATGCCGCCGCCCCTGACCGGCAGACCAGAGGACGGCCTGACCCACCGGTCCGGACCACCGCGTAGCGATCTGTCGCGCTGGTGGAGTCGCCCCCGTCTGCGTACCGACACAAGGGCTGCGCGGGTGGGTGACCGACGGTCTGCTCCCAGTCGCCACCGCTCTTACCGTCGCCACAACCAGGGCCATCCGGACCGAGGAGGCGTCACCGTGAACGGCATCGGCGTCATGAACGCCGCAGGGCGACCGGCGATCGTCGATGTTCCCACGCCCTGGTCGTGCAGCCGCGGCGTAGGATCGCCTCCAACCCGCGTCATGCCGACAGGATGGTGCGTGCTGGTCGAGCCCAGGTTCATGCCGGCGAGCTAGTTGTGCAGGGGGTTTGCGGTGACCGGACGCAATGCCGAGGTCGATGGCGACGAGCCCTATGACATCGACTACGACGAGCTCTACCGCAACACCGCCGATTCGGGCGGGCCGCCCTGGGACATCGGCGGTCCGCAGCCGGCACTCGCGCAGGTGCTCGACGACGGGGTGAAGGGCCCGAAGGTGCTCGACATCGGCTGCGGCCCCGGTGATCTCGCGATCGCCCTCGCCCGCCGCGGCTACGAGGTAACGGCGATCGACATCTCGCGCGTGGCGATCGACATGGCCCGCGCCAAGGCCGCCGGCGAGGGCCTGACGGTGCACTTCGAGGTCCACGATGCCACGGCCCTGTCATTGCCGTCGGCGCCGTTCGACTCGGTGTTCGACTCCGGTCTGCTGCACAGCCTCGTCCGCCGCGGCGGTGTCGGGGCGGACGAATACCTCGCGCTACTGCCGGGCCTCGCCGCGCCGGGCGCGACCGTCTTCGTGCTGGCGGTGTCGCTGGAGGCGGGCCAGGGCTGGGGCGTGACCGAAGAGTTGCTGCGCGCGGGCTTCGCCGAGCCGGAGTGGGTCGACACGGAGGTCGAGGAGATTGACGTGGCCGCGGAGATGGACGGCCGGGAGCTCACTCTGCCCGGCTTCCTGCTCAGCACGGTCCGAGCCTTCGAGACCCAGGCCCGACCGGCGACGGCCGAACCGCTGGCCCAATAGCGCCGCGTCCGCCAGCCACCCGAGCAGCCTTACCCCGACACCGTGAACATTCGTGGTCACGGCACTCGCGGAGCCACAACCGAAATGGGTCTCGGGCCACTCTTACTGGTCGTTTCAGAATGAGGACACCGCGTCATCCGAGGGCGCGCGGCCCGGCCGCGCGGCCCGCCGCGTCGGCTGCGAAATTCGCTGTCCGGCTGCCGGAGCACGGTGATAGACAGCCGGAGTGGTGAAGACTCTGGAGTTCCCCGATCTGCTGCGGCTGATCGACGAACGGTCGACCGCCTTCCGCGCCGCGGTCGCCTCCGCGCCCAGCCTCGACGTGCAGGTGCCGACCTGCCCCGAGTGGACGCTGTTCGATCTGGTGCAGCACCTGGGCGAGGGGCGCCGCTCTTGGGCCGCCACCGTCGCCGCGGGGCCTGCCGCCTCGGCCAGGTCCGCATCGGAGGGCCCGGCTGCGCCTCGGGAGCGCGAGGCCCTGCTGGCCTGGTTGGCCGCATCGACGCAGCAGCTACTGGACGCATTGCGGGAGGCTGGCCCGGATCGCGGTTGCTGGACGTGGTGGGCTACGTCGCAGTCGCCGCAGACCTGCGGTGCCGTCGCCCGACACCAGCTCCAGGAGATCGCGGTGCACACCTACGACGCCCAGGTCACCCTGGGCGCCCCGCAATCGCTGCCGGACGAGGTGGCACTCGACGGTGTCGACGAGTTTCTGTCGACCTGCTGCGCAACGACGGCCGCCTGGCCGCACGAGCCCGCTGCCGTCGACTATCACACCACCGAGGGCCGCTCCTGGCGCCTCTGGCTCTCCGCCGACGGCGCACGGGCCGCCCGCCTGCCCACACCCGGCACAATGTCCGCCACCGCTGCCGGCGAGGACCCGGATGCGGCCGACGCCTCCGCCCGGGGCACGGCCAGCGAGCTGGTCCTGGCTCTGTACGGCCATATTCCGGTGGACTCCCTGAAGCTCGACGGCGACCGACGTCTCTTCGACCTGCTCCTGGCCTGGGACCCGGATGAGTAGGACGTAACGCCATTGTCGTCGAGCTGGCCCACGGCCAGTGCGCCGAGCTGGCCAAGTATGTCGACCGGCAGGCCTGCATACCCGTATCCGACGGCGGGGACTCTCGTTCGCCGTGAGCCGGGGGGAGCCAGGCTCCCCGATGATCATTCCTTGTGCCGCGCGTCCAGGTGTACGCGGAGCGCCTCGGCGATCTCGCCCGCCGCGCGGAGCTGATCCGGCGTGAGCGCGTCGACGAAGTGTTCGCGGATGGCGCGCAGGTGCGGGACGGTGGACCCGCGGAAAGCCTCGGCGCCGGTCGGCGTGAGGTGGATCTCCGCCCCGCGGGGATCGGTTGCACACTCCTGGCGGCGGATCAGCCCGCGCCGCTCCATCCGGCCGAGGTGATGGGAGAGTCGGCTGCGTTCCCAGCCGACGTGCGTGGCGAGTTCCGAGGAGCGCAGCTGCCGGTCCTGCGCCTCGCTGAGGGCGAGCAGGACGGCGTAGTCGCCCGGCGAGAGGGAAGACTCGACCTGCAGGCGCGACGCGAGCCGGGACCTGAGTGCCTCCGCCGTCTCGATGAAGTTCCGCCAGATCTGTAGCTCCTCGGCGGTCGGCAGTTGGCGCCTTCTCCGCCGATCGGGTGTGGTCTTCGTCATCATCATCTCCTGATTGACATGTCAATTTGCAGGCTAGCATGTTTGACGTGTCAATCATCGAGGGCGGCCTGCCGGTGCGGGTCGGCCACCTGGCAACGCACGTGAGGAGGAGACGGTGACAGCGGAAGGCTTCGAACTGGGGCTCAACTCGTTCGGCGAGGTGGCCAGCGACGGCGACCGGATCCTGAGCGACGCCGAGACCGTACGGCTGCTCGTCGACGAGGCGCGGCTCGCGGAATCGGTCGGGCTCGACGTGTTCAGCGTGGGCGAGCACTACCGGGAGGGCCACACCGACTCGGCGGCGCCCGTACTGCTCGCAGCGATCGCGACGGCGACCGAACGCATCCGCCTCGGCACCTCGGTCACGGTGCTCAGCACGAACGATCCGGTACGGCTCTACCACGAGTTCGCGACCCTCGACGCGGTCTCGAACGGCCGCGCCCAGATCGTCCTCGGACGCGCGTCGGCGACCGAGTCGTTCCCCCTGTTCGGTTACGACCTGGCGGACTACGAGCGGTTGTTCGAGGAGAAGCTCCACCTCTTCGTACGGCTCCAACGGGACGAATCGGTCACCTGGTCGGGTACCGTACGCAGCCCTCTGGTCGCGCAGCGGCTGCATCCGCGGATGCGGGCGGGAGGCATCCCGACCTGGATCGGTGTCGGCGGGAGCCCGAACTCGGTGATCCGCGCCGCCCGCTACGGGCTCCCGCTCATGCTCGCGATCATCGGCGGACGCCCGCAGCGGTTCGCCGGCCACGTCGACCTCTACCTCCGGGCGCTCGAACAGGTCGGGCATTCGGTGCAGCCGATCGGGCAGCACTCGCTCGGCCTCGTCGCCGACACCGACGAGGAGGCGGTGGAGACCTGGTGGCGGTACTGGCAGCCCGTCGTGGCGCAGCTCGCCGAGGAACGCGGGTTCTACAAGCCGGACCGTCAACGTTTCGAGGCCGAGCTCGACCACGGGGCACTGTTCGTCGGGTCACCCGAGACGGTCGCGCGGAAGATCGCCACGGTGGCCCGGGATCTGCGGCTGAGCCGCTTCGACCTCAAGTACGACATCATGCACCTGCCCCGTGAGGCACGCGCACGCACGATCGAGCTGCTGGGCAGCGAGGTCGCCCCGCGTGTCCGGGAGCTGTTGGCGAAGGAGCCCACCCATGTCTGACCTCGTGTTCGGCCTCGACACCTTCGGCGACGTGCCGGAGGACGACTCCGGCAAGCCCGTGTCCCATGCCGCGGCGATCCGGCAGGTCGTCGATGAGGCTGTGCTGGCGGACGATCTCGGCGTCGACGTCATCGCCCTCGGCGAGCACCACCGGCCGGAGTACTCGGTGTCCACGCCCGAGACCGTGCTGGCGGGGATCGCCACCCGCACCTCGCGCATCCGGCTCGCGTCCGGCGTGACCGTGCTGAGCTCGGACGACCCGGTCCGGGTGTTCCAGCGCTTCGCGACGGTGGACGCGCTGTCGAACGGCCGGGCCGAGGTCATTCTCGGCCGCGGCTCGTTCACCGAGTCCTTCCCCCTGTTCGGCTACGACCTGCGCGACTACGACGTGCTGTTCGAGGAGAAGATCGAGCTGTTCGCGAAGCTGCTGGACGAGAAGCCGGTGACCTGGAGCGGCAGCGTGCGTGCCCCGCTCGAGCACGTCGACGTCTTCCCGAAGACGGAATCGGGGCGCCTCACCACTTGGGTGGGCGTCGGAGGCTCGCCGCAGTCGGTCGTGCGTACCGCCCACTATGGATTCCCGCTGATGCTCGCCATCATCGGGGGCGCTCCCGAGCGTTTCGCGCCCTACATCGACCTGTACCGGCGGGCGGCCGAGCAGTTCGGCACGACCGCGCACCCGGTCGGGATGCACTCGCCAGGCTTCCTCGCCGACACCGACGACGAGGCGAAGGAACTGTTCTGGCCGCACTACCGCGTCATGCGGGACCGGATCGGCGCGCTGCGGGGCTGGCCGCCGATCCGTCGTGAGGAGTTCGACGCCGAGGTGGCGCACGGTTCCCTCTACATCGGCTCGCCAGAGACCGTGGCCCGCCGCATGGCCCACGCGATCCGCAGCCTCCGCGTCGGCCGGTTCGACCTCATCTACACCGCCGGCGCGCAGCCGGTGAGCGCCCGGATGCGCGCCGTGGAACTGTACGGCACCCGGGTGATCCCCCTGGTCCGCGACATCCTGGCCAGTTGACTGTGCCCACGGACGCCCCCTTCGGCACCCGGAAGGAAGACATGAACGACAGCGCCCACAACGGGCCACAGACCCTCGGCATCCTCGGTGCCGGCAAGGTGGGCACCGTGCTCGCTCGGCTCGCCCTCGCCGCCGGCTACCGGGTGCTCATCGCCGGTTCGGGTGACCCGGCGAGGATCGCCCTCACCGTCGAGGTGCTCACGCCCGGAGCGGTCGCTACCACCGCGGCCGACGCCGTGGGCGGCGCCGACATCGTCATCCTCGCCCTCCCGCTGGGCAAATACCGCAGCATTCCCGCCGAGGCGTTGCGCGGCAAGCTCATCGTCGACGCCATGAACTACTGGTGGGAGGTCGACGGCATCCGTGACGACCTCACCGACCCGCGCACCTCGTCGAGCGAGACCGTCCAGGCTTTCCTGGCCGGTTCCCGCGTCGTCAAGGCGTTCAACCACATGGGGTACCACGACCTCGAGGACGAGGCGCGACCGAACGGCGTAGCCGGCCGCAAGGCCATCGCGATCGCCGGTGACGACGCAGCCGATCTCGCCGTCGTCTCGTCGCTTGTCGATCGTCTCGGCTTCGATCCGGTCGCCGCGGGTCCCCTCGCCGAGGGCGTACGGCTCGAACCGGGCAGCGAGTTGTTCGGCGCCGACGTGAGCGCCGACGAGGTGCGTGCCATGCTCGACCGCTTTCCCGAGTCGGAACGCGGGCGGGCCGTCGCCCACGCGCGAGCCGGGCGGCCGGAGGCGGCCTGACCCGTCACCGGGCGGACAGTCCCTCACCTCGCGACCGGGTCGGACGCGTGCGATACCAAGATCCTGGCGTGGCGGCGGTCCGGATTATCTGATCCCGGCCCGAAACGGCTTCGAAACCGGCCCTGGCCGCGGCACAACCGAAACGGGTCTCGGGCCACTCTTAGTGGTGGTGGGAGGCCGGGTTGCGGAGTGAACGAGAGTACGTCGAGTACGTCCAGGCGCGCATGCTGTGGCTGCGACGCCTGGCGTACCGACTGTGCGGGCAGTGGTCGGCCGCTGACGACCTGGTGCAGGAGTGCCTCGTCGCGCTCTACCGGCACTGGCGGAAGGCGACGGCGGCGGACTCGCTCGACGCCTACGTTCGGACGATGCTGGTCCACGCCTACCTCGCCGAGCGGGAGCGGTCCTGGAGCCGCCGGGTCCAGCCTGTGGCCGACGTGATCGGGCCCTCGGCGGCGCCGCTGGCCGGGGCCGAACACCGCATCGACCTGTTGGCCGCGCTCACCAAGCTGTCCCGCGGGCAGCGCGCGGTGCTGGTCCTGCGGTACTGGGAGGACCTCGACGTCGCGCAGACGGCGGCGGCGCTGGGCTGCTCGGCGGGGACCGTCAAGAGCCAGACCTCGTACGCCATCGCGGCGCTGCGCCGCCTACTGCCGAACTACGTGCCGGGAGGGTGGGACACACCATGAGAGAACTGTTCGCCACCCTCCCGGACGATCCGCCGCCGTTGCCGCTCGGCTACCTGGACAGCGTGCTCACCCGGGGCCGCCGCTCGGTCCGGCGCCACCGGATCGCCGCCGCCGCGGTGTGGGCAGTCGTCGTGCTCCTCCTGGCCGTCCTGGTCGTGCCCGGCGTTCCGTTTCCCGTCCAGCCAGCCGGCCCGGCTAGGATGCCAGGTCTGCCGGACCGCTTCGCCGGCTACTCGGTACTCACCAGCACCGTCACCAGGGCGCCCGCCGGCCGCGCGATCGCCCTCTACGGATACGGCAACGGCGAGCTGTTCAACATGTTCCAGTCGCTGGTCGTCGGAGCCGATGGGAACAGCTACCGGCGCGTCGACGCCATGGAGGAGCGGAACCGCCCGTCGGCGCTGCTCGCCCCGGACGGCACCCGCGTGCTGCTCGGCGATGATCGCGGCGCGACCGGCGACCTGATCCTCGTCGACCTGACCACCGGCAAGCGCCGATCGATCCCGCTCGGCGATTCGGTCGGCGTGCGGCTGCTGGCCTGGTCTCCGGACGGCCGCCACGTCGCGTACAGCGCCGCGCCCCTCACCGGCTCCGGCGAGTTCGGCAGCGTCAATGTCGTCGAGGGCGAGGTGGCCCGCACCGGCACGCTGCGGCTGCTCGACCTGTCGACCGGACGCAGCACCGAGGTGCCGGCGATCAAACCGGCGTGGACGGCGGCGTTCGCGCCGGACAGTCGCGGGCTCGCTGTGCAGGTCGGCCAACAGGCTCACCTCATCGACGTCGACGGCCGCGAGTACGGCAACGTTCCCATCCCGAGCGGACGAGAGTTGGCCGCCGAGGTCGGCTGGTCGCCGGACGGACGGTTCCTCGCCACCATGCCGTGGCTGGCGGACGGCCCGTTCAACGGCACCACCGGCGGCGACACCCGCCACGGCACCTTCCTGTGGAAGGTCGGCGACGTCAAGTTCGTGCCCCTCACGAACGGCAGCTCACCACCGGCGCCGGTCCCGGACGTGGTGCAACTGCTCGGCTGGCGCTCGGCGGGCAGCATGGTCGTCGCGGCCGTCAACGCCGCCGGTCACACATCGCTGGCCGAGGTGCAGCTCGGCGGCGGCACCCGCCGGACCCTGGCCCACTTCGACACCGGTAGTACCTGTGAGCTCGGCACCCAGAGCTGCCAGATCTTCGACCTGCACCTCGCCACCGGTCTGCTGACCGACCTGACGGTGCAGCGCGCCAATCGCGCGCACCGCGGCCCCTGGCCGATGGCCCTGAACGGCGTCGTCGGCGTCGTCGTCCTCGGCGCCGCGTTCCTGCTCTGGCGTCGGATACGTACCCGACGGGCGCGTATGGGATAGCGGCATCAACGGCATCCCGGCGGCCTGCCTCCCCGGTTGGCGTTATCCCCGCCCTAGCGGGCGAGGATTCCCTCCAGGCTGCGCGCGGAACAGCGCGCTTTGGGTCTGTCGGGCCGCCCGCACGTCGAGCACGTCCGGGACGTCGGCGGCGCACCCTTGACCGTGCTACGCCAGTACATCGAGCAGCAAGACCGGCCAGGCTAGTGCACCGTCGGGCCTTGACGGCCCTCCCACGCGGGCCTTCACCCCGCCCCGAAGAGCGGCGCACTGGCCCGCACCTCGGTAGTCAGGCCCGCCTGCGGGTCCGCGGCACTTCCTCACCGACGCCGCGCTGGTCAACCGCGCGACTCGCGGCGTGAGCTGACGTCGACTCGCGTGAGAAAATTCGCCCATGAGCAGCGACGTCGCACTCGAGGTGAGCGCCCTGGCGATCAATGTCACGATCCCCGAGGGGCTCCGCTGGACCGACACTCGAGGCGGTGAGGAGTTCGCACTGACCACACTCAACGTCCGGCTCCTCCGGGACGGGCGCCTCGCGGCAAAGGCCTACGGCCGACCGACTGGCGGCGGCCGCGGCACATACGTCTCGTTTCCCGTTCCCGACCGGCCCGAGCTGGTGGCCCTGATCGACCAAGCTGCCAGCCGCGCCGGCGTGCTGTGGGCCGCCCATCGCGGGCTCAGCTGAAGGTTCGACTGGCTGTGATGCGGCCGTCCAGGTGACGCGGCGGGCTCGGCCGCTAGGGTCGCGAGATGGGGCAGATAGCGAGCATGACGTGGAGCAGCCCTTGGTCGGGGGCCGCTTGACAGCTGGTGTGGTTCGGGTTGGAGACACGGTGCGCCGCCCGGCCTCGTCCGCGTCGCGTTTCGTGGCGCGGCTGCTGACTCATCTCGCCCAGACGGGTTTCGACGGCTGCCCTCAGCACCTGGGTTGGGACCGACACGGTCGTGACATCTTGTCGTTCGTGCCCGGCCACGTTCCTCCACGATGGCGGCATTTCACCGACGACCAGGTCGAACAGGCAGCGACGCTGCTGCGACAACTGCACGACGCCACGCGCGACTTCGTATCCATCCTTCCGGATGAGGTGGTCTGCCATCACGACCCCGGTCCGAACAACACGGTCTTCCGCGACGGCCAGCCCGTCGCCTTCATCGACTTCGACTTCGCGGCGCCTGGCCACCCGCTCGAGGACGTGGGCTACATGGCATGGGCCTGGTGCATCTCGTCACGGCCAGACCGGGGACCCGCGACTGCACAGGCCCGCCAGGTGCGGATCCTGACGGACGCCTACGGCTTGAGCCCGGCCGACCGCGACTGTCTACCTGCCGCCATCCGCGAGCGCTTACACCGCAACGAGGCGTTTTGGCGGGACATCCTCGACGACGACTCATCTCCGATCCCGCGCGCACGCTCTGCCGAGGTGCTCGCCTGGACCCAACGCGAAATCACCTACACCGAGGCCAACCAGAAGACGTTCACCGCCGCACTGAAATCCGCCTGACCGCGCGGAGCGCGTCAGATGAGCGCGGGACTGCCGGAGCCTCGACGACAAGCGCCGGAGGCGTTGAGGGCCGGCATACTGGGCCGGTGTTCGACTTCGGGATCGCCGGGTATCAGCCGCGCTGGTTGAACGGGAAAGACGAGGTCGCGAAGCATCACGGACGACGCCTGAGCAGGCTTGTCGGCCGCGAGCTGACAGGTCCGTGGGTAGTGTGGGACACCGAGAGCGACGAGTGGTTTGCCGACTGCCCGGTGGTGCTCGACTTCGCCGGGGAGCGTCTGGAAGTCAATCACCAGAAGTTCGATGACCTGTCGATCACATGGAACTCGGTGGAGGTGACCCGGCCACCGGTGTGGCCGACATCGGACGGCTTCCGGCTGGTCTGGCGCGATGACGTTCCCGCCGTGTTGGCTGGCCGGCGCGGGCAGCGGCTTGAGGCCGTCGAGCTTCTCGAATGGGCTGGCGGAGACCTCGCGGACGGCGCCGTCGCTGTTGGCCTGCGCTTTCCGGACGGCTGGTTGACCCTGTACAACGCCTTGGACGAGAACGGACTCGCGTTCGGCCAGCTCCAGCCACAGTACCGCCGACACCGGCTGGGGTAGGGCTTGCTCGATGTCCGGCGAGCCGGGATGCTGGTGGATCGGAGGGGATGTGAACGCCCTGAATCCCGCTAGCGGCAAGAGCCGCAGGAACTGACAATTGCACCATGATCGACTACCGTTGCTCGGGCTGCGGCCAGCGCTGTGCGACCGATCTCCCAGCACATGTCGATGAGCCCTGCTACATCTGTGCTGCCAAGACTACCTGGGAGTCGCTTCCGCCGGAGACCCAGCGGGCGATCGATGCGGCCATCACTCGTCGAGCGATACCTGGTCTCCTCGCGATCGAGAAGCGGACCCGCCGATCCTGCTACCCCAGGCCATGGACGTACCCCAGTTCCGCACCAACGCCGGCCTGAGTGACGCGCCGGTTGCCGAGGAGCCGCCTCACCTTGGGTAGCTGGCGATTCGCGGCATGAGCGCGCACCAGATCTTTGAGGTTCAGGTGCGGCGGATTCTTGAGAAGTCGGTTCCAAACGAATATTGCCGGCGGTAAACGGCCGCATGGAGGTCATAGGCGACCGCCGTTGTCCTTCCATAGATAGAGGTCCCGAAGCAGGGACATCTCCGCGCCGTGGTGGATGACCTCCCGGTGGATATGCAGAATGAACTTCACTATCGGCGCATCCGCGTACGGCGGCGGTGACATAGCGCCTTGCGGGCCAGCCAGCCCTGCTGCGCCGAGGCGACGCACATCGCGGATCCACGCATCGTGACCTTCGTCGAGCTGGCGCAACGCGGCGAGCTGAGCATCGATGTGGACTGGTGGTACAGCCTGGCCGGGGTAGGTTCCACTGGCCCAGCAATCGAGCATCTGCCCGGCTGCAAACGGAGCGGGTCGACGGCAAGCTGGGATCTGCCCACCATCGCCGACATCTATGTCAACCGGGTCCCACCGGACGCCGTTGCGACTCTGGTCCAGCTCCGACGACTGCTCGGTGCCCCATGGCCGTTTTCCGGCCTTCGCGACCTGCTCGCCTCCCAACCGTTCCTCGCCGCTGCCGGCAACCCGTCCATGCTGTATCGCACACTCACCTCGCTGCCCGAACTACGGCCGCATCTCTTCTACGGCACGGAGGGTGGGCTCATGCCGGTGTGGTCCGGTACATGAACCTCACCAGACCCTGCTGCCTGATCGCGCCCTCACAATCGGCAGTTGCGGACGCCCCCATCGAGCGGCCAACGCACGGTCAGCGGCACGAGCGGGCGGCTTGATCAAGCCTTACGCCGATACTCTCCCGACACGAAGGCCGTCAAGCGGTTCTCAATGCCTGACGTCCATCGCGTCGTTCACTGCCTCATAGATCAACTGCTTGGCGCTGCCTTACGGGAAGCTACGGATGGGCCTTCTCGGTGTGGTCGGTCAAGGCAAGATCTCGACGTACCCGTCGGTTCCATGCACGCGGATCCGCTGCCCGTCCCGGATCAGCCGGGTGGCCTGCTCCACGCCCACGACGGCCGGCAAGCCGTACTCCCGGGCGATCACTGCGCCATGGGTCATCAGGCCGCCCACCTCCGTCACCAGGCCCGCGATTCCGACGAACAGCGGCGACCAGCTGGGGTCCGTGAAGGTCGTGACCAGGATGTCGCCCGTTTCGAGCTCGGCCTCCGCCAGGTCAAGGATGACGCGGGCCCTTCCCTCGATGGTCCCGGCGGAAACCGGTAGGCCGATCAGGGCGCCGGCCGGCACGTCGTCGCGCCGGTACGCCCCGGTGACGGCCTCACCATCCGAGGTGAGCACCCGGGGCGGTGTGAGCGCGTGGTACGACCGGAACGTGTCCTTGCGCTGCTGGATGAGCTGGCCATCCACCTGGTTCGAGCGCACGACGTCGTGGAGTTCCTGGAACGTGAGGTAGAAGATGTCCTCCTTCTCAGGAAGCACGTTGGCCTGCACGAGGCGCTCGGCCTCCTCCAGCAGGGCCTGCTTGTAGACGAAGTAGCGGCTGACGATGCCGTACTTCGGGTACTCCCGGTACCCGATGAAGGTTCGGACCCGGTCGATCATCCGCTTGGCCTCGTCGGCTTTCTGGTCCCCGTCCGGCAGGGCCCGCAAGCGTGACAGCACGTCCTGCTCCTTCTTCTGCGCCTTCTGCCGCCCTTGCTCGAAGCGCCGCTCGGCGGCGCCCGGCCCGAAGTTCCTGACGTTGTCGAGGATCACGGGCACGAGCGTGGTGGGGCGCTCGCGCCAACGTGGCCTCGTGATGTCGATCTCGCCGACGCAGCGCATGCCGTATCGGTCGAGGTAGGCCTCTATGGCGTCGCGCGCTTCGGTCCCGCCCGCGAGCTTCGGCAGCTCGTCCAGGAAGCCCTCGTCCTCGACGCCCTGCAGGAACGCCATCACCTCCGGGTGCGGGCGGATCACGTCGGCGACGTCGAGCAGCGCCAGTCCCATCTCCGAGGTGACGTTGTTGGGGGCGGACAGTGTGAGCGTGTCGGCCCCGTTCTTCTCGCCCAGCCACTCGTGCAGCTGGTCGTTGAGCCACCAGGTGGCCTCTATCCCCGCCATGATCGCCTGCATGCTCAGCGGATCGCTGAGGACTCGCTTGTGCTCCTGGAAGGCCTCCAGCAGGAAGTCGAACAGCGCCGGTCCGGTCTTCGTCCGGATGTCGCGCCGCAGGGCGGCGATGGACGCCTGGCTGCGCTCGATCAGCTCGGTGACGATGGCCGGGTCGGTCTCGATCGGGGTGGACGCGCCGCTGGCCCGCGGCCTACCGGCACCCGTGTCCGGGAGCGACGGGACGAAGTCGTCGCGGTCGAGGACGGTCTCCAGCGCGTCCCTGGTCAGCGGATCTTCTCTCCCCGCCATCTCCAGGAAGCCGGCGCGGCCCGCGGGCGAGGCCAGGGCCCGGGTGGCGTCGACGAACAGCCTCCCGCCGGCCTCGTGCATCGGCGCCATGGCCGTCAGCTGCCACATCGAGGCGCCCAGTGGCTTCATGGGGTCGGTCATCATCTGTTGGTGGCCGACTGAGAGGTAGACGTGGTTCCCTGCGTCGCGGGCCGCGGGGATGGGGAACAGCGTGGTGATCGGCCGGCTCTGGACGATCTGGAAGTCCTCGCCGACCAGGCACCATTCGATGTCCTGCGGGCGGCCGAAGTGCGCTTCGATCCGCCGTCCGAGCTGCACGAGCCGCGCGACCTGCGCGTCCGTCAGTGCCGGCTGCTCCTGCCGCCTCGGGTCGATCGCCACTTCCTGCGTACCGCCAGTCGGCAGGGCGTGCACGGCACGCTGCTTGGCGGCGATCGCCTTGGCGACGATCTCGCCGTCGCGCACCTTGAAGGTGTCCGGGTTCACCAGGCCGGAGACCAGGGCCTCGCCGAGGCCGAAGCTGGCGTCCACGGTGGCGACCTTCCGGTTGCCCGTGACGGGGTCGGCCGTGAACAGGATGCCGGCCGCATGCGGGAAGACCATCTGCTGTACGACCACGGCCATGTTGACCGAACGGTGGTCGATGCCGTTCCGCTCGCGGTAGGTCACGGCCCGCTCGGTGAACAGCGACGCCCAGCACCGGCCGACGTGCTGGAGGATCGCCGCCGGCCCCACGACGTTGAGGTACGTGTCCTGCTGGCCGGCGAAGGAGGCCGTCGGCAGGTCCTCTGCCGTCGCGCTGGATCGGACGGCGTAGGCGGCTTGCTCGCCGAACCGGGCGAGCGTGCGGGTGATCGCCGCCGTCAGATCGTCGGGGATGGCGATCCCTTCGATGGTCCGGCGGATCTCCGCGCTGATCGTGCGGATCGCCTCCCGGTCGTCCGGGTTCAGGCGCGACAGCTGATCGAGCCGGTCGTCGATCGACGGCGCTTCCGCCATGATCCGCCGGAAGGCGTCCGTCGTCACGCAAAAGCCAGCCGGCACGCGGATGCCTTCGATCCGCGACAGCCCGCCCAGGTGCGCGCCCTTGCCGCCAACGACCGCGACCTGCATCTCGTCAACATCTTGAAGACCCAACACGTACTGCTCGCTCACCGCGATACCTCCGAGGCCGCCGTGCTCCGTTGCCCTGCACTGGCCGCTCGAATCAGCGGCGCCTCCAGCTCTGTCGAACCTCTTGTTGCGCACGTCCTCATCTCTGGTTGCCTTCCCTTTGACGAGTCGACCGGCCGCTCCGCCCAGTCGGCCGGCGCGCACACCCGCACCTCCGCCCCGAGCGCCCGCAACCGCACCGCCCCCACCACTGGCTCGACGTCACCGCGTCCCCCATACGTCGACAACCCCACACGCACGTCGTGCCCCCATTTCCGCAGGTTGTGGCCTCGGCCGACGATTCTGCGCCACAACACGGGTCTTGCCGCAAGCCCCCCAGTGCGCTATACGTTAGAAGTGGCAAGGAGAGAGATCTCCTTGCCTTTGCCATTTGCCATCCGCTGGAACTGACAAGAATCCCGCGAGGCGGCGGCGCGCCTCGTACGGCGGTACGCGTCGTTGGCCCAGGCGGATGTCCCATCGGCCTACGGATGCAGCCGCGGCGTCTGCGCGCAGAGCCAGCGCCCCTCAGGGTGATCGCCGGATTCCTGGCCACGCTGCTGCTCGCCGGCTGCGGGCTCGTCGCTCGCCCCCGCCCCGGCGCCCCGCTGCGGTTTGAGTTCGCGGCCACCACCGGGGACGGGTATATGAACCAACTGCTCACCATCTACAACGGCAGCACGAAATGCTTGCCCCGACACTGGAGTTCACGGCGCTCGACGCCACCCGAAGCCCGCTACCGACGGTAAAGGTCACCACGGTCTACGGCAGCGACCAGGGCAAGCTGGTCATCCCACCGGGCGGTGGCGTCGACGTGCTGATCTTCACGAGCGAGGGAGCCCAATTTTCCGAGGATGTGGTCGTGTCCGTACGCACCACGGAGACGGTCACAGGGCAAGGAGATGTCCCGGCACGCCCAATTCACCGCGGCCACCGGCGTCCAGGTCTACTTCTGCGACCCCCACAAGCCCTGGCAGCGTGGCTCGAACGAGAACACCAACGGCCTGCTGCGCCAGTACATGCCCAAAGGAACCGACCTGTCGGCCCACACCGCCGACGACCTCGCCCGCTTCGCCCGCAGCCTCAACACCCGCCCCCGCAAAACCCTCGGCTACATGACACCATCCGAGAAGCTCGCCGAGCTCCTTGCGCACACCGCTTGAACCCGCCACGTCGAGCATCCGGTGGGACTAGACAGCGCACGGCAAGGCGCGTCTTGTGCCATACACACGGTCTGTGATCCGGGACGGGCATCACGATCGCCTCGAAACACAGCGCCACGAGATCCTTGAGCGGCCCGAAGCCCGGGCCGATCCGAGGTTGGGGTACTCAGCGCCTGGTCTCGTACCTGGTCAGGACCACGCCGTCAGGGAACGTCCGGGTCTCCACCAGGGTCAGGTTCACCCAGTTGTCCAGGGCCGCAAAGAACGGCGTGCCGCCACCTACCAGGACCGGATGGGTGACGATCGCGTACTCGTCGATCAGCCCGTCCCGCATGGCCACTGCGGCGAGTGTGGCGCCACCGATGTCCATGGGGCCGCCGTCTTCGGCCTTGAGCCGCGTGATCTCGGTGACCGCGTCGCCGGTGACCAGGCGGGTGTTCCAGTCGACCGTGCTGGTCGTCGAGGAGAACACCACCTTCGGCATGTCCCGCCAGCGGCGGGCGTACTCGATCTCCGCCGGTGTGGCGCCGGGCTGCTGGTCGGCGGTCGGCCAGTGGGAGCTCATCGTCTCCCACAGTTTGCGCCCGTACAGCGCCATGCCTGTCGCCCTCACCCGGTCGGACCACCACTGGAACAGCTCGTCGCTCGGCACACTCCAGCCGAGGTCGTCGCCGGGCGCGGCGATGTAGCCGTCCAGGCTCAGGTTCATGCCGAAGGTCAGTTTTCGCATGGTGTCAGCCTCCCGTGAGTCGGTACTCGGCGTACAGACCAGCACGGCGCGGACGAATCATCGGTCAGGCCACACCGAGGGCCGGTTCACCACCACGCCAGGACCCCGTAGCGCCAGGACGGCGATACGATCTCCGCACTTATCTCTAGACCAACCGCCAAGCAACACCTAGGACGGCCTCGTCAAGCATCAGGTGGGACTCGACAGCGTGGCCGGCGCAGTGTCCTCCGTCGACTGATGCGCGACAGGCGTCCGCCAACCGATCTGCGACACCTCACCGCGCTGATTGCGGCAGATAAGTGCGGTGGGACTACTCGTCGCCGGTGGCGGCGGCAATGATCCCCACGGACACGGGCGACATGACGCCCGTGGGCGCCGAGCGGCGGAGGTCCCGTGAGAAATTCTTCTGGCATAGCGTCGGATCCGGGGCGAGTCGTTCGTAGAAACAGGTGAGAGGCGGCCGGAGAGGGCCACCGGGACAAGGGAGTCATGGGATGACGCGGTACTTGATCTCGTTCAATGACGGCGCGATGGACCACATCCCCGACGAGGAGATGCCCGACGTGGGCAAGGCCTCACACGCGGTGGTCCAGGACGCCGTGAACGCCGGCGTGTTTGTGTTCGGCGCCGGACTGGAGCGCCAGAGGGCGAACGTCGTAGCCACGGACGGGATGGTCACCGACGGCCCTTACCCGGAGACCAAGGAGGTCATCGGCGGGTTCGTGGTCGTCGACGTGGCCTCACGCGAGGAGGCGCTGACGTGGGCTGCCAAGATCGCCGGCGCTTGCCGCTGCGCGCAAGAGGTCCGGCAGCTCATGCCCGACCCCGAAACAGACGCGATGCTCCGCCAGGCTGACAGGCGATGGTGACATCCCGACGACGACTGATCGAGGGAGACCCGCCATGTTAGAGCAAGAGTTGCGTGGCCGCAGTTGACGACGCGGATCTGCGCATCGACCTGAACTGGAAACGCGGGGCGGTGACCCCGAGGATCGGGCATGCGACGAAGCCCGGTCCTCGGGCCTCGCCGATCCCCGTAACCAATGATCACCCACCCAGTGGAGCGACAGCCACGCCCATCGCGGCGAGTGTGCCCGCTCATCGGCAGATCCGGTCGTTTCGGACGCGCTGTCAGCGGCATGCACCCAATCGTCGAGCGCGCTGGTAGCCGACTGAAGGAAGCACCGCCCAGGATCTTCGAGGACCGTGACCGCGTCGGTCTGGAAGACGACGCGCTTCAGGAGGTGGCCCGCTCGATGCGGCAGTACGGCACTCGTGGGCGTCGGGCTCGTGGAGCCTCACATCCGGGATCTCAGCACGTCGACCTCGCAGCCTGGCGAGAACGGGTCGAAGCCGTGCTCGACCAGCCAGCGGATGACCACCAAGCTCCGCCAGGACCACCACGCGCGGATCACGTCGAGGTCGACGTCGGTGCCGTAGCCGGCGACCACGGCGTCAAGGTGCTCCTCGTGTCCCAGCGTCATGATGGCGAGATCGAACAGGGCGTCGCCCCGGGCCGCCTCGGACCAGTCGATCACGCCCGTGATCTGGTCACCGTCGACGAACACGTGGTCGACCTGCAGGTCGCCGTGCGTGAATACCGGTGTCCACGGTCGGAGCGCGGCCTCGGCAACCCGGCGGTTGCGCGTGACCAGGTCGGTGGGAAGGACGACGTTCGTGACGAGCCACTCGCATTCGCCGTCGAGGCGCATTGCGATCTCGTCGAGGCTCCGACCGGGCCATGGCGGCAGCGGCGCGTCGTGCAGCATCCGTGCGGCGGCACCCGCCGCGGCCCATGCCGCCGACGACGCGATCGACGGCTCGCCGAGGCGGCCGAGTGCCGTGCCTGGGAGGGCGGCGAGCGCGAGCACGGGCGGCTTCCGCCACAGGACCTCCGGAGTCGGGATCGGCGCCATAGCCATCGCCTCGACCTCGACGTCGGTGCGCGTCTGATCAGCGTCGATCTTCAGGAACACGTCACCGACGCGCAGGGTCGCGCGCTCGTTATGAGCAACGACGACCTTGACCTCCTCCACGTCGGCCATTGTCGCGGGGAATGACCACCGACGTCACCGGGTTTTGCCGCCTGCGACTGCGTGGCTGACCGCGTCCCGCTGCCCGGCGGCCTCGCGCACGCCACCGACCGCTGACGGGTCGAGCACTGCCTCGGTCCGCGGGGCCTCGGCACGTGGATCGTGAAGTCCAAGCGGCATGTCGTCGCGGTCGGTGGCCTCGGAGTACGACTCTGCATGCGTTGCGGCGCATAGGCATGGGACCTAGCCGACTCGCTCACATCGGCAGATCCGCACCGCGAGCCCCGAGCAGTCACGCAACCCTGCGTAGCGCGCGGATCGCGGCAGGTCCGTGCACCTGACCTTGATCAGCATGCGGCCAGCGGCACCAATCTGGCCGGCTATTGGTTGAGCGCTCGGTCTCGGCCGGGCCACTACAGTTGTCGCATGCAGCGCGACCACCTCGGTGACGTCCTGTTCCGTTCTCGTGACGGGGGAATGCTTCTCGCCCGGGATATCCGCGGACTCCTCCAAGAGCTGCCCGCCACCGCAGGGTGCACGTGGCGTCCTGACGAACGGCATCGCACCCTGGCCGCGGAACTCGACCGGCATGGCCTGTGGAGCCACCTGCCGCAGGAGCAACGGGCCTCGGCGCGACACGACGTTGCGACGGGCTGTCATCCACTCGACTTCGATCTGCTGTACGGGCACATCGAGTTCTTCGCCGACGGTGAGACCCTGGCCGAGGGCGGGGTCGAACGGTTCCTGTCGGAGATCGGGCCCGGGCTTTCCCGCCTCGGACTGTTGCTCGACGTGGTGACGGTGCAGAGTCCGTACCGAAGTGGGCAGAACGACGACTACGTTATCAATGTCAACGGTGTCCGGTGCGCCGTCTGGACGACCGAGGAATGGGGTGACGACGGTGACCTGTGGGCGAAGGCGACCGTGCGCCCGTTGGCCGTCGTCAACCGCCTTCTCGCCGCCACCACCCCGGTGCGGGCCCACACGTTGTACACCGGCGGCAACGAAGCACTGCTCCTCCTCATCCAACCGGGCGTTCCCGCGGCGATGCGGATGAGCGGTCTCTTTCCCGAGCGGGAGATCCCGGCCCTGGCGCAGTAGCCGGGCCAGCCCGGCATACCGGACTCCGACGCTCCACACGGACGCACAAGCTCTTCCGGCCGGCGCGTGATTACAGCGCGCGGTCTGATGCCCGGCAAGAGCGCGAAGTCGGAGTGATGGTCGGCGACCGATCGGGGCATACGGATGGTGACGGGGTTTCCGACGGCCGACGCGCACCGGCGGCGGCATGAGAGTGCACTGTGCTGGCCCCATCAACTCAGCGGAACGAAGCGCCCGGAGGCCGGGCGCCGTCTCGCGAGCGAGGAGGACTCAGCGGGCGGGAACCGGCTCGGGCGACGGCCGCCACTCCCGCCTGATCAGCCCGTACACCCACGAGTCCGAGACCTCGCCGTTCACGACGCAGTCTTCTCGCAACGTCCCTTCACGCACGAATCCGAGCTTCTCCAGGACGCGGGCAGATGCCGCGTTGCGCGTATCGGTCTCGGCCTGGACTCGATTCAGGTCCAGCGTGTCGAATGCCCACTGCAGCAAGGCGCGCGCGGCCTCCGTCGCGTAGCCGTGGCCCCATGCTGCATCGTCGAGGCAGTAGCCCAGCGACGCGCTGCGGTAGTCCGGGTTCCACCGGGTCAGACTGCACCAGCCGATGAACGCCCCGTCGGAAACGCGGTCCACGGCCAGCCGCGTCCCGGTGCCTTCCTCTGCCATCTGCCGACAAGCCGTTATGAACCGTTCGGCGCGCACACGTTCGGTCCAGGGCGGCGCGTCCCAGTAGCGCAGCACGTAGGCGCTGCTGTGCAGCGCGAAGAGGGCGTTCGCGTCCGCGTCGTTGAAGGGACGCAGTCGCAGGCGAGCGGTGTGCAGCGTGGGGGTGGGCAGGGACATGAGTGCCATGTTGCCTCTCTCAGTGGGCGGACAGAAAGACGTGCCGCCCATCGGCACGTCCGGATGGAGGCACCCGCGATCCGGTTACCGTCCGTGACGAGCGTTTCGCGGCAGATGCGGATAGCTGACCTTGGCGAGCGACAGTCCCGGACTAACGGCACATCCAAGCGGCGTGCCGGGCGCGACGATGCCGCGTTACACGGTCACCACCGCGGTCCACGCACAACTCGTTGGTCTCGTGATCGATCCAATAGGTCTGCCCGGCAACGATGAAGGTCGGCTCTTGCAGGTAGAGCCAGTGATCCACCACGTTGACGAGCATCAGCCGGTCAGCAGCCACACGGTTCACCACGGCACCTCGTCGAGCAGACATCGCACTGCGCGTGCCTGGTGATCATATGCCAGCCGACGCTTCCGCGGTTTCGCGCTCATCGGCAGAGCCGCGACCTCGGCGCCCGACCGCCCGTGACGCGCTGTGACGACCGGTCGGCGGCATGACCGGGTGGCCGCAGCGCACGCTATCTGCGGCGTGTGCGGACGTTACCGCGCGGTGGCTGATGGCGGGAGGTAGGAGTGTGACCCTGCGGCCGCGCAGCTGCGCCGGGCGGCTACCAGCATGTCTGACGTGCTGCGATCAGGGGTCACCGAGCAGTTGCTGGCGAGCCGCAGCGAACTCCTCGTCGGTCAACTCGCCGCGTTGATGCTGCCGGACCAACACCGACAGTTGGGAGATCTGGTCGTCCGTCGGACGGGCTGCCCCAGCGACCGGCGCTGGCGCCGAGCCGCCCAGGTAATGAGTAGCTGGCGGCGGTGCCAGCTGTCTGACCGGACGGAAGAAGCGGTTGGCTGAGGGTCGCGCGAGCAGCACGACGACGACGATCAAGGCGAGCATCGCGAAGAGGGCAAAGCCGCCGCTGAGGTATCGATAGGCCGGCGGGTACGCGGCCGGTAACCGCTGGACGAACGTGTGAGTTCCGGAGTCGTCACGGCTGAAGGCGGACACGTAGGCGATTCCGCTGAAAGCGGGCGTACCAGCTTGGCCCAGCCCGCAGGAGCTGCAGATCAGGGACAGACCGATCGCGATCCAGGCGATGATGCGGCCCGCGAAGTGCCCCGCACGCACCGAGGCCGCGATACCCAGTAGGACCAGTGCTGCCACGGCGGTGATCAACGCCGCGACGTAGGGCAATGCCGAGGCCACTGGCTTGAGGGCGTCAAAGGCACGTGGGTCGACCTCGGAGGCGTTCAGTGCCTCGCGCACACCGTCCGGGTATGCAGCTGCCCCGGCGGCGACCGCCACCGCGTCTGCGAGATACCCGACGGCCACGACGGTCATCAGAGTCGCCGCAATCGTTACCGACCGCGGCCGTCCACCGATCTCCACCCGATCCACCATCGGCACTCCCCTCACAAGGGTTGCCGGTGACGCTAGCAGCGGCCGTCAATGGGACGCGATCGGTCGAACGCCTGGACCACACTCTCATCGGCCAAATGCGGATGCTCGGCGCGGACGGCGCAGGTTTCGGCCCGTGACAGAGCGTCACTCTGGCGGCGTTGATGAGGTGAATTCCGACTACTCGATCAACGGAGCCTGCCAGTCAGTCTCAACCCCCGATCCGTGGCCCGACCCGTCAGGGTCGACGATGGAGTCCGGGCGTTCACCTTCGTCGCTGGTATCGGGCCGGCCCTGACCTTCGTTCGTGCCCGGTCATGAGCGACTGCGCGCGGACCGCCGCGTGATGCAGTCCGGGGCAAGGCCACCTTGCCTCTCGCCCCGGCTCAGGCCCACGGCGGCGGCTCATGGCAGGACGAACGAGAAGTCCCTGTGAGTTCTGCGGTTCAGCGGAATGCCGATCTTTACGCGGCGAGCGATCTCCCAGGGGCTGATGTCCAGCCCCTGGGCGATGAGCCGTTCGGGGCGAAGGGGGCACGGGGTCGTCGAAGATGACCGAAATCTGGATGGGCCAGGGGCTTTCGGGAGGGGACGGGGGGAGCAGTTCCCAGCATGAGTCCCACTGCAGGGCGAACCGGTTGCGCCGGGCGATCAGCGAGTCGAGAAGGACGCGGGCGATGACAGAGGAGTTGCCGGAGTAGGCCTCCAGAAGGGTCGGATCCAGGTACCGGACCGGGACGCGATCGTGAAGGGTGATTTTGCTGGTGCGGTTGCAGGAAACGCAGGCGACCAGGAGCCAGATGTCGAGGGGTTTGCCGTTGGCATTGACGCGGAACTTCCCGTCGCCGGTGCTGGCGAGGCCGGAATGGCAGTGGACGCAGCGGAACGCGAGCAGCGGAAGGCGCGTGCGCCGAACGGTCCAGGACAGCCCGATATGAGGACGCGTAGACATGATCTCTCCGAAGACCTGACGGAAGGCATGGGAAAAGAGCCGACGGCGACGTCGGCGACCGATGCACGGGAAAGGTGTCAGTTCTAAAGAGCAGGCGTCGTCACGCGGGGTGAAGTCCTCTCGTGAGTGGGTCGGAGAAGAAGATCCAGTTACAAGGTAGGGCGGGGCGGGCTGGCGAGGCCACCCATTTTGTCCTGGTGCCGAGCACTGAGGGGCGGGGTCGGCGAGCTGGGCGTCGACCACGCGCCGATCGCCCCCGCGGCCCCTTTCTGCCGTATTCCGACCGCCCCAACCCGACGTGCAGGCGCATGGGACAGAGGCCCTGCAATAGCGCCGCACGGGCACTCTCATCGGCGAGCTGATGGCTGACGTGGCGGCGCAGCGTCGTCGCGGTGCCCATGCCCGTCCGCGTCGCGATCTGCTCGACGCTCAGGTCCGACGTCTCCGGCAGTTCCTGTGCCCGCCGTACCCGCTGGGTCGGTCGACCTGTCCATGACGGGTGGGGGAAGGGCGGCCGACGGAAGCACGCGCCTGACGGCCGATCGACCCGACGCCCAGCCGGCCCGCCAGCACGCCACCGGCCTCGACCAGCCAGCGCGCCGGCTCGTTCAGCGCTGCCTCGACCGAGCCGGCGAGTCTCGCCAGGGACACCGTCGCCGACACCGACCCGGGAACCGGCCCGCCGACCTGCCCGGCGGCCACCCCCACGCGTACGGCGGCGGACGCGGCCGCCTCCAGCAGCGAGCCGACCACCTTGCCGGTCAGTGACGTCTCGTCGAACCGTCCCTCCCCGGTGAGCAGCACGTCCGCGCCGGCGAGCGCGTCGGCCAGCCCGACCAGTTCGGCGATCGTCGTCGCACCCGGCACGATCCGAGCCCCCCACAGCGTGGCCAGCCCGTACGCGGTGCCGCCCGCCGCGCCGGCGCCCGGCTCGTCGGGGTTGCCGCCGGCCAGCTCGGCGAGTCGGCGTAACGCCGTGTCCAGCAGCGTCACATCTGCCGGTTCCGCGCCCTTCTGCGGCCCGTATACGGCGGCGGCACCGGCCGGGCCGGTCAGCGGTGCGGTCACGTCGACCAGTAACTGCACGCCGCCGGACGGTGCGGGCTGCAGGTTGGTGGTGTCGACGTGGGCCAGGTCGGCGAGCGCGGCGCCGCCGAGCGGCAGGTCCCGACCCTGGCGGTCGCGCAGCCGCAGGCCGAGGGCGCGCAGCGCGCCGGTGCCGCCGTCGGTGGACGCCGAGCCGCCGAGGCCGATGACGAGGCGGGTGGCGCCGGCGTCGAGGGCGGCCCGGGCGACCGCGCCGAGCCCGTACGTCTGGGCGCCGAGTGGGTCGGGGGCGCGCATCAGCGGCAGGCCGCTGGACTGTGCGAGTTCCAGCACGGCCGCCCCGTCGGGCAGCAGCAGCCAGGCGGCGGGCACCGGGCGGCCGTCGGGCCCGGGCACGGTCACCGTACGGTGCTCGGCGTCGGGCAGGGCGGCGGCGAAGGCGTCGACCGTGCCTTCGCCGCCGTCGGCCAGGGGGAGCAGCCGTACGTCGTCGCCGGGCCGGTGGGCGAGCCAGCCGCGGGCCAGGGCCCGGGCGGCGTCGTCGGCGGTGACGCTGCCCTTGAACGAGTCCGGTGCGACGACGACGCGCATCAGTCGGCCAGGACGAGCCGGAGGCAGCGGTCCTTCATGGTCGCGAGGACCTCGTCGGGGTCGGTCGCCCACACCTCGGCGTTGAAGATCTCCACTTCGGTATCGCCGGTGTAGCCGGCCTCCTCGACGGCCCGCCGGAACGGCGGGAAGTCGATGTGGCCGTCGCCCATCATGCCCCGGCCGAGCAGCACGTCGGCCGGAAGCGGGGTGAGGAAGTCGCAGACCTGGAAGCTGGCGATGCGGTCGCCCGCCCGGGCGATCTGCCGCCACACGTCCGGGTCCCACCAGATGTGGAAGGTGTCGACCACGACGCCCACCTGCTCGACCGGGAACGGTTCGGCGAGGTCGATCGCCTGCCCCAGGGTGGACAGCACCGCCCGGTCCGCGCAGTACATCGGGTGCAGCGGCTCCAGGGCCAGCCGGACGCCGCGCTCGCCGGCGTACGGGGCGAGTTCGGCGAGCGCCTCGGCCACCCGCTGCCGGGCGCCACGCAGGTCGCGGGAGCCGGGCGGCAGACCGCCGACCACCATGACCAGGCAGTCCGTGCCGAGGCCGGCCGCCTCGTCGATGGCCCGCCGGTTGTCCTCCAACGCGGCCCGGCCGGCTTCGCCGTCGGCGGTGAGGAATCCGCCGCGGCACAGTGACGACACCCGCAGCCCCGCGTCGGCGACGAGCTTCGCGGCAGCGGGCACCCCGATCTCGGCCACCGGCTCCCGCCACAGCCCGATCGCCGGGATGCCGGCCCGGACACAGCCCTCGACGGCCTCGCGGACCGACCAGGACTTCGTGGTCTGCTGGTTGAGCGACAGCCGGGCCAGGCGTGGGTCGACGGCGGTCACGCGGTCACCCCGGCGACCGACAGGTACTGACGCATCCGCTCGACGGCCAGGTCGGGGTCGAGCAGCAGGCCGGCAGCGTCGGCGAGGCGGAACGTGTCCACCAGGTGCGGAACACTGCGCCCGCTGTGCAGGCCGCCGACCATGGTGAACCCGGGCTGGAAGCCGTTGAGCCAGGACAGGAACGCGATGCCGGTCTTGTAGTACTGCGTCGGCCGGGCGAAGATGTGCCTGGACAGCAGCACGGTGGGGCCCAGGATCTCCCGGAAGCCCGCGGTGTCGCCGGCGTCGAGGCGTTGCAGGGCCGCCGACGCGGCGGGGGCGATGGCCGCGAACGCGCCGAGCAGGGCGTGGCTGAACTGCCGGCCGTCGCCGGCGATCAGCTGCGGGTAGTGGTAGTCGTCGCCGGTGTAGACCTTGACGGTGGCCGGCAGCAGCTCGCGCAGCCGGACCTCCCGCTCGGCGTCGAGCAGCGACACCTTGACCCCGTCGATCACGTCGGCGTGGGCCTGCACCAGCGCCACGAAGGTCTTGGTCGCCGCGTCCAGGTCGGTCGAGCCCCAGTAGCCGGCGAGGGCCGGGTCGAACATGTCGCCGAGCCAGTGCAGCACGACCGGCGCGGTCGTCTCGCGGAGCACCTGCTCGTAGACGCTCAGGTAGTCGTCCGGGCCGGTGGCCAGCGCGGCGAGCTGCCGGCTGGCCATGACGACGGCGGTGGCGCCGCAGTCCTGGACGAAGGCGACCTGCTCGGCGTACGCGGTGACGACCTCGTCCAGCGTGTCGGGCACGCCGGTCAGCTGGTCGGTGGCCGCGCCGGCCACGATCCGCCCGCCGCAGGCAGCCGCCTCGGCGGCGCTGCGCCGGATCAGCTCCTGGGTGGCGGCCCAGTCCAGCCCCATCCCGCGCTGGGCGGTGTCCATCGCTTCGGCGACCCCCAGCCCCCAGGCCCAGAGGTTGCGCCGTACGCCGAGGGTGGCGTCCCAGTCCAGCCGGGCGGGCTGGCCGGGGGCGTTGTCGGCGTACGGGTCGGCGACCACGTGCGCCGCCGCGTACGCGATCCGGCTGGTCGGCGGCGCGGCGGGCCGCTGCCAGCCGGCCGGCTCCCGCAGCGTGAGCATTTCGCTGCCGCCGCCCGCGGCGGGCAGGGTGATCCGGGCGGTCACAGGCTGATCTCCTCGATCTCGACCCGCCGTCCCTCCCGGGCCGAGCGCAGACCCGCCTCGGCGAGCTGCACGCCGCGGGCGCCGGCCAGGAAGTCCCAGGGGAACGGCTCGTCGTCGACCACGTGGCGCAGGAACGCCTCCCACTGGACCTTGAACCCGTTGTCGAAGTCCTCGTTGTCGGGCACCCGCTGCCACTGGGCGCGGAAGTCCTCGGTGGCCGGCAGGTCCGGGTTCCACACCGGCATGGGGGTGGTGCTGCGGTGCTGGATGCGGCACTCGCGCAGCCCGGCCACGGCGCTGCCGTGGGTGCCGTCGACCTGGAACTCGACCAGTTCGTCGCGGTACACCCGCACCGCCCAGGAGGAGTTGATCTGCGCGGTGAGGCCGCCGGCCAGCTCGAAGATGCCGTAGGCGGCGTCGTCGGCGGTGGCCCGGTAGGTCTGGCCGTTCTCGTCCACCCGCTCGGGGATGTGGGTGGCGATGTGTGCGGTCACCGCGGTCACCGGGGCGAAGATCTGCTCCAGCACGTAGTGCCAGTGCGGGAACATGTCCACCACGATGCCGCCGCCGTCCTCGGTGCGGTAGTTCCAGCTCGGCCGCTGGGCGTCCTGCCAGTCACCCTCGAACACCCAGTAGCCGAACTCCCCGCGCACCGACAGGATCTGGCCGAAGAACCCCCCGTCGACCAGCCGCTTGAGCTTGCGCAGGCCCGGCAGGAACAGCTTGTCCTGCACCACGCCGTTCTTGACGCCCTTGGCCGCGGCGAGCCGGGCCAGCTCCAGCGAACCGGTCAGCCCCTCCGCGAGGGGCTTCTCGGTGTAGACGTGCTTGCCGGCTTCGATCGCCGCCCGGATCGCCTTCTCCCGCTGCGCGGTGACCTGCGCGTCGAAGTAGATCTGGTGCGAGTCCTTGGCGAGCGCGGCGTCCAGGTCCGTCGTGTACGACGTCAGCCCGTGCCGGGCGGCGATCTCGGCGAGCTTGGCCTCGTTGCGGCCCACCAGGGTCAGCTCCGGCCAGATGCGGCTGCCGTCGCGGGCGGGCAGTCCGCCCTGCTCGCGGATGGCGAGCAGGGACCGGACGAGGTGCTGGCGGTACCCCATCCGTCCGGTCACGCCGTTGAGGATGATCCCGATAGACGTGCGCTCCACGTGTGTTTCCTTCCCAGGTCCGGTGGTTATTCGGCGGTCGTCGTCGCACCCAGCAGGTCGCGGATGCGTCCCGTGGCGCGCGCGAATCCCGGCTCCGACATCGTCTGGCCGTAGTCACGCTCGACGGGGAGGCCGACGTCGATGACCTCGGCGACGGTGCCGGGTCGAGGGGTCATGACGATCACCCGGTTGGCCAGGTAGACCGCCTCGGCGATGGAGTGGGTGACGAGCAGGACGGTGGTGCCGGTCTCCCGCCAGATTCGCCGCAGCTCGACGTTCATCTGCTCCCGGGTGAGGGCATCGAGGGCCCCGAACGGCTCGTCCATGAGCAGGACCGGGGGGCGGTGCAGCAACGCGCGGCACAGGGCCACGCGCTGCTGCATCCCGCCGGACAGCTCGTTCGGGTACGCGTCCTCGAAGCCGGTCAGGCCGGTCATCGCGATCAGCTCGTCGACGCGCTGGCGCGCCTGCGCCTTCGGCATGTGCCGCATCTCGGCCTGGAGCAGGATGTTGCGCCGGGCCGTACGCCACTCCAGCAGCGCGGCGCGCTGGAAGACGTACCCGATGTCGCGCCGCGGCCCCCGCACCTCCTCGCCGTGCAGGCGGACCTGGCCCGACGAGGGCCGCAGCAGGCCGGACACCAGCTTGAGCAGCGTCGACTTGCCGCAGCCGGAGGCACCGACGATGGAGACGAACTCGCCCGGCTCGATCCGCAGCGAGACGTCGCGCAGCGCGGTGACGTCCTTCTTCTTGGTACGGAAGCGGACCGCGACCTGGTCGATGTCGACCGCGGCGCCGGTCGCCGTCGCGTCCGCGGAACGCTGCGTGGTGGTGTTGCCGACCGTCATCGGTCTCTCATCCCTTCGGCGCGAAGCTCGCGTCCCAGTAGGCCGACGGCGACTCCGCCTTGCCGATCACTCCGGCGTCGGCGAAGACGGTGATGGTCTTCTGCCAGTCGGACTCGTCGTTGATGCCGGGGGCCTGGCCCTTGGTGGCGTCGGTGTGCAGCAGCTGCAACGTGGCATTGAACTGGTCGGTCAGGACCTTCTCCGACGGCAGCTGCTGGGAGGCGCCCTGCATCGCCGTGACCGCGCCGGCCGGGTCCTTCTCGGCGGCGGACCAGGCCTCACTGGTGGCCGCGACCATCCGCTTCACCAGGTCCTGCTTGTTCTTGATGGTGTCGGTCGAGGCGAGCAGACCGTTGCTGTAGAAGGTCAGGCCGTGCTCGGCGAACTTGAGGTAGGAGACCTGCTTGCCGGCCTTCTCCTGCATCGTCGGGCCCTGGTCGGTGGCGAAACCGAGCAGCGCGTCGGTCTTGCCCGACATGACGGCGGCCATCTTGCCGGCCGGGTCGGTGTTCTGCAGGGTCACATCGGTCGGAGCCAGGCCGTTGGCCTTGAGGAAGGCCGGGAAGGTCTTGCTCAGCGCGTCGCCGGCGGTGGAGGCGATGGTCTTGCCCTTGAGGTCGGCGGGGGAGCTGATGTTCTTGTCGCTGAAGAACTGCACCGACGACGGGGTGGTCTGCAGGAATACGCCGACGCTCTTGACGTCCATGCCCTGGCCCACCGCCGACAGCAGGGCGGGGGTGTCGGCCCAGCCGAAGTCGGTCTGCCCGGCGGCGGTCGCCTGCACGGTCTTCTGCGAACCCTGACCGGCCTGGATGGTCAGGTCGATGCCGTGCTTGGCGAAGATGTCCTGCTTCTTGCCGAAGTAGAACGGCGCGTGCTCACCGTACGGGTACCAGTTGAGGGTGAGGGTGACCTTGTCCAGGCCCTGAGCGTTCTTGGCCTGTTCATCCGAGGACGAGCCGCAGGCGGTGGCGGCCAGAAGAAGGAACGCCGGCATGAGCGCGGCGGCGAGGTTACGCAACTTCATGCGAGGGATCTCCTATTCAGAGCGACGTCGTAGCGGCGTCGGCACGGCGGCTGGCGTGCCAGGGAAGGACGAAGTACTCGAGCAGTTCCACGACCACGAACAGGACGACGCCGAGCAGCGACATGATGAGCAGCCCGGCGAACAGCGTCGGGGTGTCGAGGTTGCCGTTGGCCTGCAGGATCACGTAGCCGAGGCCCTCGTTGGCGCCGACGAACTCGCCCACCACGGCGCCGGTGACGGCCATCGTGGCGGCGACCTTGAGGCCGGCGAACAGGTGCGGCAGGGCGCCGGGGAAGCGGATCTTCCGGAATGTCTGGGCCGGGCCCGCGCCCATGGTCGCCGACAGTTGCAGCATCTCCGGGTCGATGGACTTCAGGCCGGTGACCGTGGAGATGACGATCGGGAAGAAGGCCATCAGGACCGCGACGACGACCTTCGGCGTGAGCCCGAAGCCGAGCCACACGATGAACAGCGGAGCGATGGCGATCTTCGGGATGACCTGGGCGAACAGCAGCAGCGGGTAGAGGCTCTTCTCGACCGTCGGGGAGTAGACCATGACGACGGCGGAGACGACCCCGACCAGGATCGCGATCGCGAAGCCCAGGATGGTCTCGTAGCTGGTGATCCAGGTGTGGTGGGCGAAGTAGCCGGTCTGGGCGAGGACGACGTCCAGCGTCGTCCCCGGTGAGGGAACCAGATACGGCTTGACCAGGTTCGCCGCGGTCACCGCCCACCAGATGACGAAGATGGCCGCGAGGACCGCCGCCGGGCGCCAGGTGCCCTGGACGAACCGGAGCAGGCTGGCACCTGCGCTGGCCGGGCGGCGGGCGGCCGGCGCGGTGGTTCCGGCGGGAGCCGTGGGCTCCCGTTGCTCGATGGTGCTCTGCGCGGCCATGACCCTCCGTTCTCCTTGGCTGGCCGGCGGTTCCGGGTGCTCAGCCGCTGGGTAGGCGTGTGCCGTCGGGCAGGGCCGTGCAGGCCCCGGTGGACGGGGACGCGGCCCTGAATGCGCTTTCAGTAAGCGCTTTCAGAGTGCTACGGTAACCACGCCGAAATAATCCGGTCAAGAACTTCCGCAGGGGGAAAAGTCCATGCAGCCACGGACGCACGTGACCCTGGAAGATGTGGCCAGAGAGGCCGAGGTCTCGCTCGCCACCGCCTCCCGGGCGCTCAACGGCATGCGGGTGACCCCCCAGCTGCGGGACCGGGTGCTGGCCGCCGCCGAGAAGCTGGCCTACATCCCGAACGCGCACGCCCGCGCCCTGGCCGGCGCCTCCCATCGCACCGTCGGCGTCATCTGCCACGACGTCAGCGACCCCTACTTCGCCGCCGTCGCCGGCGGCGTCATGCGCGTCGCCGGCAACAACGACCTCCTCGTCATGCTGGCCAGCACCTTCCGCGACCCCGAGCGGGAGATCGCGTACGTGTCCATGCTGCGCGCCGAACGCGCGCCCGCCATCCTGCTCATCGGCTCCGGGTTCGAGGACCCCCGGTGGGAACGGGCCCTGGACGCCGAGCTGAAGCCATACCTCGAGGGCGGCGGCCGGGTCGCCGTGGTCAGCCGGCACCGCAGCCTCAAGGTCGACAGCGTGCTGCCGGAGAACCGGGCTGGCGCCGCCGCCATGGCCCGCGCCCTGCTCGACCTCGGCCACCGCCGCTTCGCCGTGCTCACCGGACCGCAGACCCTGACCACCGTCGCCGACCGGCTCGGCGGCTTCCGCGACGAACTCACCAAGGCCGGCGTGGCGCTGAACCCCGCCGACATTGTCGAAGGCCCCTTCACCCGCGACGGCGGATACGGCGCCATGACCGAACTGCTCTCCCGCGGGCTGACCGCCACCTGCGTCTTCGCGCTGACCGACGTGATGGCCATCGGCGCCTGCGCGGCCCTGCGCGACCAGGGCCTGTCCGTGCCGAACGACGTCTCCGTCGCCGGCTTCGACGACATCCCGATCGTCCGCGACCTCACCCCGCCGCTGACCACCGTCGCGCTGCCGCTGCAGCAGCTCGGCGAGAAGGCCATGGAGATGGCGCTCACCGAGAACCCTGGACGCCGCCGCCGGATCCTGCGGCTCGGCGGCGAGGTGGTCGTCCGCGCCAGCACCGCCAAGCTCGCCTGACGGAAGGCTCACCCGTGATCTCTGCCGCCACCGCCCTGGCCGGACTGACCATCGACTCGGTCGACACCTACGCCGTCGCGCTACCCACCGTGCGCTCGTTCGGGGTGTCCGGCGGGTCGGTCGCCGTCGCCGGCACGCCCAGTATCCGCGTCCTGGTCAAGGTCACCGCCGACGGCGTCACCGGCTGGGGCGAGGCCACCCCCATCCCCGCCTGGACCTACGAGACGGCCGAATCCATCGTCACCACCGTCGACCGCTACCTGGCCCCGGCCATCCTCGGCCGCCCCGCCTGGGACCTCGACGGCGTGACCACCGCGTTCGACCGGGCCGTCAACCGGGGCTTCACCATCGGCGCGCCCCTGGCCAAGAGCGCCGTCGACGTCGCGCTGCACGACCTGCTCGGCCGCGCGATGGGCGTACCGGTGGGAGTGTTGTGGGGGCAGCGGCGTCGGGAGACCATCCAGCTCGGCTGGATCGTCTCCGGCCAGACCGCCGCAGAAGTCGCCGACGCGGTGGCGGAGGGCAGCGACCTCGGCTACCGGGCGTTCAAGGTGAAGGTCGGGCTGCACAGCGAGGCCGAGGACGCCGCCGTGGTGCGGGCCGTCCGGGAGGCCGCGCCCGACGCCGCCCTCTGGGTGGACGCCAACCAGGGGTACACCGTCGACGGGGCGCTCCGGATGGCCCGCCGGCTCGCCGACCTCGACGTCACCGCGTTCGAGCAGCCACTACCGGCCAACGACGTCGCCGGGCAGCGCCGGCTGCGGGAGACCTCCCCCATTCCGGTCGCCCTCGACGAGAGCCTGCGCCACCCGAGCGACCTGGCGACCTTCGTGAAGCTGAACGCGGTGGACGTGGCCATCGCAAAAGTGCAGCGCAGCGGCGGCCTGACGTTGTCCCGGCGGCTCTGTGCCCTCGCCGAGGACGCCGGGGTGCGGCTGATGGGGTCCGGGCTCACCGACTCCGACCTGGGCCTGGCCGCGTCGCTGCACCTGTTCGCCGCGTACGGCATCGACACACCGGTCGACCTGAACGGGCGGCAGTTCCTCACCTCCTCCTACGCCACCGGGGCGACGGTCGAGGTCAAGGACGGTGTCGCACGGGTGCCGACCGGGCCGGGGCTCGGCGTCGAGGTGGACGAGGCGGTAGTGCGGGATCTCGCCGTTGACGTGCTCGCCCACTAGCTGGGGGTGACGGGGCCGGCCAGACCATTGCGTGACGGCGGCGCCGCTCTGGCGAGGCACTTCGTCACGGCGTCGGCACCTCGAGCTGCCGACGCCGTGACGGAATGCCAACCTGGCGGATTCACCGCCGACGACACGGGCCCGCCTGGCGCGGGGCGGCTTCAGTCGTCGCGCCCGACACCGCGATCGGGTGCGCTCATGTCCCCCGTCCCGGGTGTGCCATCGGCGAGCCCGTAGCGCAGGTACACGGTGCCCTTCGGACCGGCTACCGGCAGTTCGAGGAGTGTGACGTTCGTGGGCACCGCGCCACCGTCGAACACCTTCTTCCCGACGCCGAGCACGATCGGGTGCACCCAGAGGTCGAGACGGTCGAAGAGCTTCTCGCGCAGGAGGGTCTGCACCAGGTTCAGGCTCCCGACGACCTTCACGTGCTCGTGCCGGTCACGGATCTCGCGCACCGCGCCGGCCAGATCCGGGCCGAGTTGCGTGGACCCGGCCCACGAGAGGTCGGGCCTGCCGCGGGAGGCCACGTACTTCGGGACGCGGTTGAAGAGCGTGGCGATCTCGTTGTCCTCGCCGCCCTCCTGGTGCGGCCAGTAGGCGGCGAAGATGTCATACGTCCGCCGGCCGAGCAGGAGGGCGTCCGTGCCCTCGTACGCGGCACCGACCTGCGCCCCGGTGACCTCGTCCAGCAGGGGCGCCTGCCAGCCGCCGAACGGGAACCCCACCGGGTCCTCGTCGGGGCCGCCGGGCGACTGCCCGACGAGGTCGAGGGTTGCGAACAGCTCGATGTGGATAAGGCCCATGCCTTACTCCCGATGAGTTGGTTGTCTCGGTCGGGAGGCAGACCTGTGGGCGCCGGCAGACTCATCGCTGCGACGGCACCCAGCTTCGTACTCGTCGAGCGCCGCGCCCGGTGCATCGGTCACCGGCGCGATTGACGGCTGTGGTACTAGCCGGGTCCGCCGCACCCGCCAGGCGCGGACCGCCGGTCAGGCGGGCTGAGCGGCCGGCTGCCCCGCCGCACGGCCCGGCCCGGCCAGCCGACCCTGCGGCAGGGCCATCCGCAGCAGCTCGGTGGTCGCCGGGCCGGGTGGCGCGGACGCGGACACGGCCACCGACACCTGCCAGGTCGGGCCGTCCTGGGCGGCGAGCGCGGCGACGTGCAGCCCGTTGGCGTGCGGCTTGCGGGTCACCGGGGCCGGCACCAGCGCCACGCCGAGCCCCTGATGGACAAAGTCGAGCAGGGTGTGCACGTCGTTGACCTCGACCGAGACCCGGCGCTCGGCGTCCGCCCGGGCGAACGTCTGGTCGTTGACCCGCCGGGCGCCCCAGTCGGTGCTGAAGTCGACGAACTCCTCGTCGAGCAGGGCCGCCACGTCGACGGTGTCCCGCTCGGCGAGCGGGTGCGCCGGGTGGCAGAGCAGGACCATCTTCTCGGTTGCCAGCGGCAGCAGGCGGACGCCGTCCGGCGGCGGGCCGGGCAGCGCCACGAAGCCCACGTTGAGGCGGCCCAGCCGGATCTGCTCGGTCACGTGGCCAGAGCCGGCGTAGCGTAGCCGGATCTCCACGCCGGGGTGGGCGCGGCGGAACGACGCCAGCAGCGGAGGCAGGTCGATCACGCCCAGGCACTGCTCGGAGCCGACGGTGAGGCTGCCGCGCAGCAACCCCCGTACGGCGGCCACGGCGTTGCGGGCCGCGGTCGCGCTGGCCAGCGTCCGGTGTGCCTCTGCGAGCAGCGCCCGGCCGGCGTCGGTCAGCTCCACCCGGCGGGTGCTGCGGACGAACAGTTCGGCGTCGAGGTCCCGCTCCAGGGTGCGGATGGCGGCGGACAAACCGGACTGCGCGACGCGCATCCGCTCCGCCGCCCGGGTGAAGTGGCGTTCCTCGGCAACCGCCACGAAGTACTCCAGGTGTCGCAGCTCCACGATTGAGCAGTCTAGGTGCTGATTCCGAGCGGCTTCTTCTGTTGGACTGCGAGCGGGCGCGGTACCAGGCTGGAAACCTGGACCCGTGAGTGCGGGGCCGCGACGAGGAGGTATGTGCCATGCAAAGCCGTCGCATCGGCGACGTTGAGGTGAGCGCGATCGGTCTCGGTGGCATGCCGATGTCGATTGAGGGCCGTCCGGACGAGAAGCGCTCGATCCGGACGATCCACGCAGCGCTGGACGCGGGCGTAACGCTGATCGACACCGCGGACGCCTATCACCTCCACGCCGACGAGGTGGGCCACAACGAGTCCCTTATCGCCCGCGCGCTGGCCACGTACGGCGGCGACACGTCGACCGTGCTGGTCGCCACCAAGGGCGGGCACCTGCGGCCGGGCGACGGCAGTTGGACGCTCAACGGCTCCCCGGAGTACCTCGCCCGCGCCTGCGACGCCTCGCTCAAGCGCCTCGGTGTCGAGGCCATCGGCCTCTACCAGCACCACCGCCCGGACCCGCGGGTCCCGTACGCCGACTCCATCGGCGCCATCCGTGACCTGCTCGACGCCGGCAAGATCCGCATGGCCGGCATCTCGAACGCGAACCCGGAACAGATCCGCGAGGCCCAGGAGATCCTCGGTGGCCGGCTGGTGTCGGTGCAGAACCAGTTCTCACCGGCCTTCCGGTCCTCCGAGCCCGAGCTGGAGCTCTGTGACCAGCTCGGCATCGCCTTGCTGCCCTGGTCGCCGCTGGGCGGCATCGGCCGCGCCGACCACTTGGGCGGCCACGCCGCCGCCTTCACGGCCGTCGCCGAACGGCACGGCGTGAGCCCGCAGCGTGTCTGCCTCGCCTGGCACCTGGCCAAGTCCCCGGTCGTCATCCCGATCCCCGGCGCCAGCCGCCCGGAGACCATCCTCGACTCGGCACAGGCGCCGGAGCTCACCCTCACCGCCGAGGACCTCGACGCCCTGGGCTGAACCGGGCTGCCATGACATCGCGCGGGATGGCGGCGCACCTCGTCGCCATCCCGTTCACTCTGATCCGAGGAGCGCCATGACCACCAGTTACCTCGCCGCGCCCGACCGGTACGGCTCCATGGAGTACCGCCGGTGCGGCCGCAGCGGCCTGAAACTGCCCGCCGTGTCGCTCGGTCTGTGGCACAACTTCGGCGACAACCGGCCGCTGAAGACCCAGCGGGCCATTCTCCGCCGCGCCTTCGACCTGGGCATCACTCACTTCGATCTCGCCAACAACTACGGCCCGCCGTACGGCTCGGCGGAAGAGAACTTCGGCCGGATCCTCGCCACCGACTTCCGGCCGTATCGTGACGAGCTGGTCATCTCGACGAAGGCCGGCTACGACATGTGGCCCGGGCCGTACGGCGAGTGGGGTTCCCGGAAGTACCTGACCGCGTCGCTGGACCAGTCGCTCGCGCGGATGGGCTTGGACTACGTCGACATCTTCTACTCCCACCGCTTCGACCCGGAGACCCCGCTCGAAGAGACGATGGGGGCGCTGGACGCGGCGGTGCGCGCCGGCAAGGCGTTGTACGTCGGCATCTCCTCCTACTCCGCGGCGAAGACCGCCGAGGCCGCCGCGATCCTCCGCGATCTTGGTACGCCGCTGCTGATCCACCAGCCGTCGTACTCGATGTTGAACCGGTGGATCGAGAATGACCTGCTGGACACTCTGGAACGGGAAGGCGTCGGCTGCATCGGCTTTTCCCCGCTCGCCCAGGGCATGCTCACCGACCGCTACCTGGACGGCGTACCCGAGGACTCGCGCGCCCATGCGGGCAGCTCGCTGTTTCCGGAATGGCTGACCGAGGAGAACCTGGACAAGATCCGGAACCTCAACGCCATCGCCGCCCGGCGCGGGCAGAACCTCGCGCAGCTGGCGATCGCCTGGACCCTGCGCGATCCACGGATGACCTCCACGGTGCTCGGCGCCAGCAGCGTGGCCCAGCTGGAGGCGAACGTGGCGGCGTTGGACAACACCACGTTCACCGGGGACGAGCTGGCCGAGATCGACCGGTACGCCACGGAGTCCGGCATCAACCTCTGGGCCCGCTCCAGCGCCGACTGACGCGCCGTCACACGCGAGCGGCTACGCGAGGCCCGGCTGGCCAACCGCGTGAAAGCCTGACTAAAGTCAGGCATATGAGTTCGGAGTTCATCGCCACCGTCCGGCGGTTCAACCGGACGGTCACCCAGCGGGTCGGCGCACTCGACGACCAGTACATGTCCCGCGATCGCCCGCTCGCGCAGGCGCGTGTGCTGTGGGATATCGGTCCCGACGGCGCTGAGGTCGCGGCGCTGCGGGCCCGGCTCGGGTTGGACTCCGGGCATCTCAGCCGGCTGCTGCGCACCCTGGAGGGCGACGGGCTGGTGACGGTCGGCCCGGCCGACCGGGCCGGCGGCGACGGGCGGGTGCGCGTCGCCGCACTCACCGAGGCCGGTCGGGCGGAGTGGGCCGAGCTGGACACGCGTTCCGACGAGTTGGCCCGGTCGATCCTCGAACCGCTCAGCGAGCACCGCCGCGAGCGTCTCGTCGCGGCGATGGCCGAGGTGGAACGGCTGCTGGTCAGCTCGATGGTGGTGATCGAGCCGTGCTCACCGGGAGACCCCCGAGCGCGGGCGTGTGTACGGGCGTACGCCCGGGAGGTTGCGCAGCGATTCGACGAAGGGTTCGACCCGGCACTGAGCAACCCGGTCCGCGACGAGGAACTCCTCCCACCCGCCGGCGTGTTCCTGATCGCCACCCTCAACGGCGAGCCTGTCGGCTGCGGCGCGATCAAGCTCCACGCGGGCGCACCCGCGGAGATCAAGCGGGTCTGGGTGGCGGACAGCGTACGGGGGCACGGGATCGGCCGGCGGATCCTGAGCCAGCTCGAGCGGCACGCCGCTGACCACGGCTGGACCGCCGTCCGGCTGGACACCAACCGCAACCTGACCGAGGCGATCGCCATGTACCGCGCCGCCGGCTACCAGGAGATCGAGCCTTACAACACCGAGCGCTACGCGCACCACTGGTTCGAGAAGCGCCTCTCGCCGTGACGTGGCCGAGCGCGGCATCCCGGCTCAACCGGTGGCGCCCACGGACCCCCACACCACGATCGTGCGGCAACTCGACGCCCAGGGGGTTGAGGAACATCGGAACAGAAGACCGATGAGCAGGGGTGGAGCCGGGCGGGCCGAGTGGCCCGCCGCGGCTACATCCCCGCTAGTCCCCGGCCATCACGGTAAAGGTGAACCCGGTGCTCGTCGGACGGCGCAGCGGAATGTCGCACTTGATCCGGCGCAGTACCTCGTTCCTGCTGAGGCCGAGCCCTTGCGCGATGAGCCGTTCCGGGCGCACCGGTACCAGATCCTCGAAGACGACCTCCACCTGGACCGGCCACGCCTCGTCGAGCCATGCCGACGGGGTGTCCAGCCGCCAGGCCCCCGTCCAGTCCAGGGTGAAGCGGTTGCGCCGGGCGAGCAGCGGATCCAACAGCCTGGACGCCACCAGTTCCGGATCGTTGACGCCGTAGCCGTGGAGCTCGGCCGGATCGAAGGATCTGACCGGCGCTCGCTCGTGCACGGTGAGCTTGCTCGTCCGATCGCAGGATACGCAGCGGACCAGCAGCCACACGTCCAGCAGCTTGCCGTTGGCGTTGACGCGGAACCTGCCCTCGCCGGTGGTGGCCGACTCCGACCGGCAGTCCACGCACCGCAACGACAGCAGAGGCAGCCTGGTCCGACGAACGACCCAGGGCAGCACGGTATGAGGTTGTGAAGACATGATGTCTCTAGACCTGATCTCTCTAGACCTGACACGAGGCCGATTACGCGCGACCTCAAACGCTGTATGACCGGGCGCACAAGGGCAGCCCAGCGGAACCGACGGGAGCGTCGGCTACAGGTGAGCGGAAGAAGGTGTCAGGTCTAAAGGGCAGGCGGGGTCACGCGGTTTTGTCCTCTGTCCTCACTGCGACGGGCCGTAGGCAACCTACGGGAGCGCGGAGGGAAGGCTCAAACGGTTTTCGGCCGAAACCGCTCAGTGCTACCGGGACCCTTCAGTGGCGAAGGCGATGGTGTCGTCGAGGCCCGGCCGGTAGCCGTCGCTGGTGTCCACGGTGAGGGTCGGCAACGCTCCGCGTCAGCCCGGGGCGATCCCGGTAGGTCTCCCGAGGCTCCGCACCCCGGGCGGTGTGCGGATCACCGCTGCGACCAGAACGGGTCCCGGCCGATGAAACCCAGCAGTTTGGTCTGGGCGTCCGCGCCGTCGGGTACCTCGACCCGGCTGCCGAACTGGCCGGAGGAGCGGATGACCTCCTCCATCTGCTCCATCCCACCGAGGAGTTGAGCGCAGAAGTCGGGGTCCAGCCGGTCGTCCTGGCCAGTAGCCGTGGAGAGATCCCAGGTGTGCATGAAGACGTCGGTGGTGTAGAACCGGTCGATCGCGGCCGCCAGCGGCAGGCTGCCGATGTGCGGGTTGGTGAAATCCCGGTGCGCCGTCTCCGGATCGTCCAGCACCGCCTGCACACCGTCGCAGTGCACCTGCCACGCGGCGACCGGGTCTTCGGCCACGGACGGCCCCTGGGGGAGTGTGATGCCGGCGCCGGAGGCGAGAAACCCGGGGCACCATTCGGTCAGGTGACGCACGACGTCCCGGGCGGTCCAGTCGGCGACCGGGGCGGGCGCGTCCCACGATCGGGTGCCGCGGACCCGGTCGGTGAACAGCCCGGCAACCTGCCGGTGCCGCTCGGCCGGACGGTCAGACAGCGCCATCGATGAGCATCCTCTCCAGCTTCGCGTAACCCTCGTCGACACCGACCTCCATACCGCTGCGCAGCCACGCGTCGCGGCCTTCGAAGCTGTCGACCAGGGACTGTGTCCGCAGCCGCGCACGGCCGTCGCCCAGCTCCTCGAACCACAACGTCTCCAGCGCGACCCCGTCGGGATCGCCCTCGAACGTGAAGGTCTGCACGATGCGGTGCGGCCGTACCTCGTGGAAGCAGCCGCGAAACCCGTACTCCGTGCCGTCGTGCACCGAGACGTACCGCCAGCTGCCGCCGGTGGACGCGTCCCAGTGCTCGATCCGGGTGGCAGTGGCGTCGGGGCCCACCCACCGGGCGAACAACACGGGATCGGTGTGGGCGCGGAACAGTTGCTCGGGCGTTGCCGCGAAGTCACGAGTCATCCGGATGACCGGCAGTCTCGGATCGGCTTCGATGACTGTCTCCGTGATCCTGTCCATGCTCGTTTCCCTTCATCTCCGCCAGGACGGCGTCCAGGCGGCGGTAGCGCTGCTCGACGCGGCTCCGGTGGCGCTCGATCCAGGTGTCCATCAGGTCGAAGGCGTGGACCTCCAGGCGTACCGGCCGGGGCTGCGGCCCTTGCGGTCGGCTGACGAGCCCGGCGTGCTCGAGGACCCGCAGGTGCTTGTAGACGGCCTGCAGCGTGATCCGGTACGGCTCGGCCAGTTGGCTCACGGTCGCGTCGCCCTCCGAGAGCCGCGCCACCATGTCGCGCCGGGTGGGATCCGCGAGGGCGGCGAAGGCCCGGGACAGCGCGTCCGTGGTCATCCGCCCCTCCCTTTCAACCCGATGGTTGAAAGGACCATAGCCAGCAGGCGAACCGTCTGTCAGCCCTGTGGTTGAAAGTGCTGCTCGCGCTGCGCGTCGGCCGGCGCCGCCTCGCGGGCGATTTCCTCCTCCGGTGAGGCGTACGGAGGCGCGATGAGTTCCGCGCCGGCGCGCGGTCCTATCGGGGTGGCGGCCCCCGGGATCTCCTTCGCGGTCGGCGCGGCGGTGGCCCGCGCGGACATCCCCGTCCTCTGCGCCGACCTCGCCGAACTGCTGCGCGGCCGTGCTCCCGGGGTCGTCAGCTGCGACGTGGCCGGCGTGGCTTCGCCCGACGTGGTGACGGTCGAGGCGCTGGCCCGGCTGCGGTTGACCGCCCGGCGGCACGGCTGGCAGCTCGTCGTCCGGGGAGCCGGCCCGGCACTGCTGCGGCTGGTCGGCCTGCTCGGCCTGGCCGACGCGTTACCCGAGTCGGGCCGGCAGCCCGAACAACGGGAAGACACGGGCGGTGTCGAGGAAGTGGGTGATCGCGGCGATCCGCCCGGCTGACAGCTCCAGCACGATCAGGGACCACGGGTCGTGTCCCGAGCCGGTGAGGCCCGGCCGGTACTGCCCGAACGCCGGCATGCCGTTGGCCACGACCGGCACCAGGCGAGATCCCCGGCAACCAATGCCCGTACCGGCCATCCAGGCCCGGATGTCATCGGGGCCGCGCAGCCACAGCGGCAGCGGGGGCATGGACATGGTCACGTCCTCGTGCAGCAGCGTGGTGAGGGCGTCGAGGTCGTACTCCTCGAAGGCCTGCACATAGCGCGCGAGCAGCGCCTGCTGTTCGTCGTCCAGCGGCTTGTGCATGTCGGTGGTGGTATTGGCGGCCGCCAGGGTTGCCCGGGCCCGCTGCAGGGCGCTGTTGACGCTCGCCACCGAGGTGTCGAGCAGTTCGGCCACCTCCTGGGCCGGCCAGGCCAGCACCTCGCGCAGGATCAGTACGGCCCGCTGCCGCGGCGGCAGGTACTGCAGCGCCGCGACGAACGCCAGCCGGACCGATTCGCGCGCGGTGACCACGTCGGCGGGGTCGCTGTTCTCCGGTAGGACCCGACTGTCCGGTGCCGGGCCCACCCAGATCTCGTCGGGGCGCGGCTCTCCCGGCTCCGTGGCGTGGCCGGACCCGGCCGGGCCGAGATCCATCGGCAGGACCCGCCGTTGCGCGCTGGTGAGCATGGTCAGGCAAACGTTGGTCGCGATCCGGTACAGCCAGGACCGCAGCGTTGCCCGCCCTTCGAACCGGTCGAAGCCGCGCCAGGCCCGCACGAAGGTGTCCTGTACGGCGTCTTCGGCCTCGAACACGGACCCGAGCATGCGGTAGCAGTAGCCGGTCAGTTCCGGCCGGTACGTCTCCAGCTGTGACTCGACGGATCCACTGGTCGCCACCTCACCCACCCCGACCACGGTAGTCGACCGTTCGCCGTAGGTGCACCCCGCAAACTCGCCGGGCCGGCGGCGATGAGTTCCCGACGCCTGGCTGGTCAGTACCGGCGTCAGTGCGACGAGACGACACGAGGAGCACACCATGACCGCGACTCAGCACACCGCCGGCTCGGGGCGGTACGCCGACGTCAACGGCATCAACCTCTACTACGAGACGCACGGGGCGGGCCACCCGATGGTCCTGCTGCACGGCGGCCTCTGCTCGGGGGAGATGTTCGAGTCGATCCTGCCCTCGCTGGCCGACCATCACCAGGTCATCCTGGTCGACCTGCAGGGACACGGCCGCACCGCCGACATCGACCGGCCGCTCGACGTCACGCTGATGGCCGACGACATCGCCGCCCTCATCGATCACCTCGGGCTGCGGAAGCCGGATGTCGTCGGCTACTCCCTCGGTGGCGGGGTGGCGCTCCAGGTCGCGATCAGGCACCCGCACAAGGTGGGCCGCCTGGTCGCGGCATCGGCGAACATCCGCCGCAACGCCATCTATCCGGAGATGCTCCAGCAGCAGGGCCAGGTCGGTGCCGCGGCCGCCGAGTTCATGAAGGGCACCCCGATGTACGAGCTCTACCAGCGGGTGGCCCCGCGCCCCGAGGACTTCCCGCGGCTGCTCGACAAGATCGGTGCGGCGATGGCGAAGGACTTCGACTACACCGACGAGGTCCGCGGCCTCCAAGTGCCGACACTGATCGTGGCCGCCGACGCCGACATGGCCCCGCCCAGCCACTACATCGAGGTCTTCAAACTGCTCGACGGCGGCCTACGCGACGGCGGCTGGACGGGCGAGAGCCGGCCGAAGGGGGGTCACGCGCTGGCCGTCCTGCCCGGGCTGACGCACTACGACATCGCCGTCTCGCCGCTGTTCGCCGCAGTCACGCTCGCCTTCCTCGACAAGCAGGACTGAGCTGCTGGTGCCCCGCCGGGCGGACTCCGCCCGGCCGGGCGGCGAGCGGCTCGCCCCGCGTACCGCCCGCGCTGCACCCATCCACCGGGCCGCCTCGGGTTGCCCGCCCTCGATCGGGGGAGTAGGCAGGAGGTCCACTCATGTCGATCTGTGGAGGCTAGATGAGACCTCGGGCCCTCGTCACCGCGACCATCGCCCTGGCCACGCTCGTGGCCGCGACCTCAGTTCCCGCTCAGGCGACACCGGCCGGGCCACCGAAGGAGCCGACAGCCATCGGGTACGGGGGAGCGGTGTCCACAGTGGACGCAAATGCCACGGCAGTCGGCCTGGACGTGCTGCGACGTGGTGGCAACGCGGTCGACGCGGCGGTCGCCGCCGCGGCGACGCTCGGCGTCACCGAACCGTTCTCCGCCGGAATCGGCGGCGGCGGCTTCTTCGTCTACTACGACGCGAAGAGCCGGCAGGTGCACACCATCGACGGTCGCGAGGCGGGACCGGCGTCGATGAGCGAAACCACCTTCATCGACCCGGCCACCGGGCAGCCGTACCGGTTCGACGAGGCGCGGATCAGCGGGCTGTCCGTCGGCGTCCCCGGCACCCTGCTCACCTGGCAGGACGCGCTGGACCGCTGGGGCACCCGGTCGCTGGCGCAGCTGCTCAAGCCCGCCGCGCGGGTCGCCGAGGACGGCTTCACCGTCGACGAGACCTTCGCCGGCCAGGTCGCCGGGAACCAGCCGGCGTTCGGTCAGTTCAGCTCGACCAGCGCGCTGTACCTGCCCGGCGGCCAGCCGCCGGCCGTCGGCAGCACCTTCCGCAACCCGGACCTCGCCGAGACGTACCGGCTGATCGCCAAGCGAGGCACCGACGTGTTCTACCGCGGCGAGGTCGGTGGCGACGTGGTCGCCACCGTGCAGCAGCCGCCGATGGCGGCGCAGCCGGTCGGCTCGTGGCCGTACCCGGTCCGCCCGGCCGGGATGACCGCCGCCGACCTCGCCGGCTACCGCACCCGGTTCCCCGAGCCGACCCGGTCGGACTACCGCGGCCTCGAGGTGTACGGCATGTCCACCCCGTCGAGCGGCGGCACCGCGGTGGGCGAGGCGCTCAACATCCTCGAGCAGTTCGACCTGCGGTCGATGACCGCGACCCAGGCGATGCACCACTACCTGGAGGCCAGCGCGCTGGCGTTCGCCGACCGCAACCGGCACGTCGGCGACCACACCCCGCAGAGCGTGCTCCGCGAGCTGCTCAGCGACGCGTACGCCAAGGAACGCGCCTGCCTGATCAACCCGTCGGCGGCGCTGCCCAAGCCGGTCGCGCCCGGCGTCCCCGACGGTGCCTACGGCGGCTGCTCGGCGGCGAAGGTCGCCGACATCCGCGACGACCGCACCGGCACCACCAACCTGACCGTGGCCGACCGGTGGGGCAACGTGGTGGAGTACACGCTGACCATCGAGGCGACCGGCGGCAACGGGATGGTCGTGCCCGGTCGGGGGTTCCTGCTTAACAACGAGCTGACCGACTTCAACTTCACGCCGACCCAGGGCGCCGCGCCCGACCCGAATCTCCCGGGGGCGGGCAAGCGCCCGCGCAGTTCCATGTCGCCCACGATCGTGCTGGCCGACGGCCGGCCGTTCCTGGCTGTCGGCTCGCCCGGCGGCGCGACGATCATCACCACCGTCCTGCAGACGCTGGTCAACCGGATCGACCGGGGCATGACGCTGCCGGAGGCGCTGGCGGCGCCGCGGGCGTCGCAGCGCAACGGCGCCAGCACGCAGGCGGAGCCGGCATTCATCACCGGATACGCCACCGGTCTCCCGTCGGGTCATGCGTTCTCGCCGACTGCGGAGATCGGCGCGGCGACCGGTATCGAGTTCCTGGCGGACGGCCGGCTGGTCGCTGCGGCCGAGCCGGTGCGCCGGGGCGGCGGCGCGGCGGCCGTGGTCGGCCGCTGGGCGCGCGACTGACGGTTGGGGAGCGCGGCGACGGCTCGGGTCCCGCCTGAGCCGTCGCCGTGCTCCTCGCCGCCTGAGAGCTGGTCGGCTGCGACGCGTCCAGCGACGAACGCCGCACTTTGTTCGAGCGCCGATGTCGATGCTGCCGGGCCGGTTCCGACTATCTCGTGCCGCCGCTGGACAGCGGCGCCGAGGGTGTGCAGGAGGTTGGCGACGGGCAGGGTCGTGCTGGACGTGTCGATGTCCCTGGACGGGTTTGCGCGGTGTTGGATCAGGCGAGTTCGGCGAGTCGCGCCACGACCCGCTGCTCGGCCAGTTCCTGCGCGAACTCGACCGGGTGCCGGTCGGGCATCGTCTGCACCTCGGTCACGCCGAGCGCCGCGTACTCGGCCACCTCGGCGACGAACGCGTCGACGTCGGGCAGGGGCGGCCGCATGACCAGCACGGTCTTCTCGATGCTGCCGTAGTCCCGGCCTTCGGCGGCACAGTGTTCGCGCAGTACGTCGAGCTTGTGCGCGACCTCCGCCGGGCTGTTGCCGAACAGATTGCACGCGTCGGCGTAGCGGGCCACGAGCCGCAGGGTCTTCTTTTCGCCGCCGCCACCGATCATGATCGGGGGGTGCGGTCGGCTGATCGGCGCCGGCACGTTCAGCGTCTCAGCGAGCTGGTAGTGCTTGCCGTCGAACCGGCCGTTGTTGTCGCTCCACATCTGCAGACAGATCTGCAACGTCTCCTCAAGACGTTCGAAGCGCTCGGTGACCGGGACGTTCGGTACGCCGAGGCCGCGCTGCTCGCGGTCGTACCACGAGGCGCCGATGCCGAGCCGGGCACGCCCGCCGGAGAGCACGTCGAGAGTGGTGACAATCTTGGCGAGGAGGCCGGGATAGCGGTACATCACCCCGGTGACGAGGACACCGAGTGTCATCCGTTCGGTCTTCGCGGCCACGTAGCCCAGCGTCGTGTAGGCCTCGAGCATCGGCTCCTCGGCCGAGGTGGTGAACTCCATTTGGAAGTAGTGGTCCATGACCGTGAAGGTGGAAACCCCGGCCTGGTCCGCGATCCGGGCGGTCTCCGCCAGTGCCCCGCCCATCTCGGACGAGTCGGCGGGCGTGGAGAAGTTCCAGTAGTGCAGGCCGAGCTTCATCGCCCATCCTTCCGAGTTCCTGGGGCAACTGGCATTATGCCGGGACTGCCCGGATCACGCGGTGCGTTCCTGGTTGCGGACGCGGCGCCGGCCGAGCAGCAGGTAGCCGAGGAAGCCGATGGCGAAGGAAGCCGCCACCCCGAGGTTCGCGTAGGCCCAGCCGCCGGCCTTGCCGCCGAGGCCCGTTGCCGAGAGCAGGTAGCCCTGCCAGGACAGCCACGAGGCCAGGCTGTTCGTCACCAGGCCCCAACCGACGGCGGTGCCGGCGACGACGAGTCCGACCGCCGCCGCGCCGATCGAGCCGTATCGGCCGTCGGGCCGGTAGAGGTCCGCTTCGGCGTACGCGTGCCTGCGCAACGCGAGATCCGCGAGAAACACCCCGCACCAGCCGGCGATCGGCACGCCGAGGGTGATGAGGAAGCCCTGGAACGGGCCGATGAAGCTGCTGGCGATCCAGACGATGTAGATGGTGCCGAGGATCATCAGGACGCCGTCGATGCCCGCCGCCACCCACCTCGGCGCGCGCAGCCCGAGGGTGAGCAGCGCCAGGCCCGACGAGTAGATGTCCAGGACCGCGCCGCCGATGAGGCCGAGGATGGCGACGATCGCGAACGGTACGAGGTACCAGGTCGGGACGAGCGCCGTCAGGGCGCCGATGGGGTCGGCGGCGATCGCGCTGCTGAGCTGCTCGTCGGAGGCGGCGAGCAGCAGGCCATAGACGACCAGGACGACGGGCGCCACGCTCGCCCCGAACGTGGTCCAGCCGACGACGCCGCGGCTCGACGCGCCGCGCGGCAGGTAGCGGGCGTAGTCAGCGCCGGAGTTGACCCAGCCGAGGCCGAAGCCAGTCATCGCGAAGATGAGGGTGCCGATGAACGCCTCGATGGACCCGCTCGGCACCGACGACACCGTGGCCCAGGAGACGTGATCGGCGGTCAGCACGAGGTAGCCGACGGTCAGGACCGCGGTGCCCATGGTGATGATGCCCTGCAGGCGCATGATGGCGTCGAAGCCGAGGACCCCGGCGAGCACGACGACCAGGGCCACGACGAGGAACGCGACGACCTTCGTGGTGTTGCCGCTGCCCCAGCCCAGCCGGTCGAAGACGGTCGCCGTGGCCAGCGTGGCGAGGGCGCAGAGCACAGTCTCCCAACCGACCAGCAGGACGTAGCTGATGGCCGCCGGCAACGCATTGCCGCGGACGCCGAACGGGGCCCGGCTGAGGACCATCGTGGGCGCCGAGCCGCGCTTGCCGGCCAGCGACACGAAGCCAACGAGCAGGAAAGACACGACGGTCCCGAGCACCCCCGCGAACGTCGCCTGCCAGAAGGAGACTCCGAAGCCGAGGAAGAAGGAGCCGTAGCTGATGCCCAGGACGGCGATGTTCGCGGCGCACCATGGCCAGAACAGGTCGCGCGGCCGGCCCTTGCGTTCCTGCTCCGCGATCACGTTGATGCCGTTGAGCTCGACGGGCAAGCCGGCCGGCCCGCCGGCGCCGGGCTCCGAGCGGTGACTCCCCGTTGGTCGAACCTCTGTGCTCATGGCTCCCCCTGCTCTGCGGACGGGTGACGACTGGGACTGATCGAGGAGCAGTGGACGACGGTGCGGGCCATGACCAGTGTCCGGGTGGCGGGCATCGATGGACAAGAGCCACGTCCACGGTCCGGTGATCGGGGGCGTAGAAACGAGATCGCCCGCTCCGGCCGACGCGTCGGTGGCCGGAGCGGGCGAGCCCGTGGGAGATGTCAGTAGCGCAGCGCGCGGAGGTTGGCGTAGCTGTCGCAGGCCGACGAGACGCCGTCCGGGCGGGGGCTGTCGTTCTCGGTCAGGTAGTAGTCGACGCCGCTCATCGCGCTGTAGGCGAAGATGCGGGCGAAGTCGATGGTGCCCTCGCCCACGTCGGCGAAGGACCCGTTGGGGGCCATGTCCTTGACATGGAACAGCGAGAACCGGCCTGGATACTGCTTGATCAGGTCCACCGGGTCGGCGCCGCCGCTGGTCGCCCAGTACAGGTCGAGCTCCATCGCCACCAGGTTCGGGTCGGTCTCGCGTACCAGCACGTCGTAGCCGCGTACGCCGTTCTGGGTGGTGAACTCGAACGCGTGGTTGTGGTAGGCGACGGTGATGCCCACCTTCTTCAGTTCGGCGCCGACGGCGTTGAGGGTCGCCGCGACCTCGGAATAGTCGTCGAGCGTCCAGGAGGCCGAGCCGGAGATCCGGACGTATTTGGCGCCGAACGCGTTGGCGTTGGCGATGACGCCGTCGAGGTTGTTTCTGAGGTCGCCGAGGCCGATGCCGATCGACGGGACGGACGGCCCGGCGTCGGCCACCAGGGGTGCCAGCGCTGCGGCTGTCTTGCCGTAGAAGTTGTTCACCGCGCCTGAGGGTTCCGCGTTGCGGTAGCCACAGGCGGCGAGCGCGGCGAGGGTGGCGTCGGGTGCGTTCGGCATGGTGGCCCGCACGGTGTAGAGGACAAGGCCGATCCGGTCGTCGGGTAGCGCCCGTGTCCCGGAGGCCGGCTGCGGCTTGCCGATCTCGGAGTCAGCCGCCGCCTGTACGATGCTCGCGCTCTCCTCCGGTGTGATGACGTCGTTCTGCCTGAGCGCGTTGGCCAGCCCGCTGACCGTGCTCACGAAGTTGCCGTGGTTGGCGAACGGTGCGTCGGCCCAGACGGCGTCCATGATCGTGCATCCGTCGCCGAGGTCGCGGTTGGGTACGCCCGAGTCGGCCCGGTCCTGGCCGAAGAAGACCGTGGACGAGGTGGTGTAACCCCAGGGGCAGGCGTCCGCGGTCACCTGTTCGATGGCGGCGGCGGGAGCGCTCGAACCGTCGGTCGTTGATTCGGCGGCCGACGCCGGGCTCGGTGTGAACGGCAGGAGTGTCGCGGCGAGCGACGCGGCGAGCAGGTGGCGCGCTCGTGTCGATCGATGGAGGGACGGGCGGGCGGAGCTGGCATCCATGTTGTCTCCCAATAGGTGAGGAACTCGGACGGTGCGGTGGTCGCTGTGCCGGGCCGGTGGTGGCGGGGTGCCGTCCCACCCCGCCACCGCTCCGGACGCTCAGCGCACCGTCACGACCACGGTCGAGGACATGGTCGCCCCGAGGCTGTCGGTGACGGTCAACTGTGCGGTGTAGATGCCCTTGCGGGCGTACGTGTGACCGGCCGTCGCGCCGTGCACGGCGGCGGCGTTGTCGCCGAAGTCCCATGCGTAGTCGGTGATGGTGCGCCCGACCGCCGGCGAGGCTGCCCCGGTGAACGCGACCGCCAGCGGCGCGGTGCCGGTGGTGGGTGTGGCCGAGGCCGACACCGTGGCGTCGGTCTGTTCCCGCACCGCGGCGCCGTTGAAGCGCAGCCAGTCCAGCGCCATCAGGTCGGGGGTGCCACCGGTCTGGTTCGGGTTGACGAACACCAGGTAGAGCGTGACCGTGCGGCCCGGATCGGTCAGCTCGACGGTGGGCGAGACGAGGTTGTCCCAGCCGCCGGTGCCGCCGATGGTGGCCCGCCCGAGGAGCTCGCCGGTGGGGGAGTCGGCCCTGACTTCGATGTCGCCGCCGCTGCTGCCCGAGGCGACCCCGAAGGTGACCGTGTCGATGTTGCGGAGGTTGACCGGGCCGAAGTTGATCCAGTCTCCGTTGTCGATGTCACCGATGCGCTTGCCGGCGCTCGCGGTGGCACGGTCGATCACCTGGATGCCGTCCTGGCCGTCGAAGTGCTCGGCCTCCTTGCGTTTGGTCTGCAGCTCCACCCGGGTCGAGCCGATCAACGCCGGCGCTCCGGCCGACCCGCCGTCGGTGTACTGCGCGGTGAGCACGGAGTAGAGGTTCTGTCCCGGGCCGTGCCCGTCGCCGCCGTTGCTCTCGGTGGCCGCGACTCCGCTGCAACCGATGTAGTTGTCCAGCGGGTGGGTGTGCGAGTCGTGGCCGAGTTGGGTCTGCACGACCACCTTCGAACAGTCGATGCTGTTCTCCTCCGGGTCGGTGACCGTCACCGTGTAGGGGATGCGGTCACCGAAGTCGAAGAAAGCCCCGTCGGGGACGCTGAGGGTCACCGTCGGGCGTGTGTTGCCGGCAGTGATCTCCTGTACGGCGACCGCGGTCTGCCCATTGGTGGCGGTGACGGTGAGTCGGGCGGTGAAGCGCCCCGGCGTGCTGTAGGTGTGGCTGGGGTTGGCGGCGGTGGAGTCGACGCTGCCGTTGCCGTCGAAGTCCCAGGCGTACTTGATGGCGGTGCCGTCCGGGCCGCTGGAGCCGGCGCTGGAGAAGGCGACGGTCAGCGGCGCGGGTCCGCTGTCCTTGTCGGCGGTCAGCTTGGCCACCGGGGGACGGCTGTTGGCGACGTAGTCGATGCGGTAGATGCCGGCGCCCTTGTTGCTGCCGCCTCGACCGCTGCCGCTGCCCTCGCCGAAGTCGATGACGTAGAGGGAGCCGTCCGGCCCGAACTCCGCCTCGAACGGCTGGATCCACGACATGTTGCCGAAGATCCCGTTGATGGACTGCAGGTCACCGACGTTGGTGGCGCCGAAGCGGGGGTCGTCGAAGGTCTGGGCGGTGTCGTGGATCGACAGCGTCTTGAACCACCTGCGGGTCAACTCGTAGACGATCCACTTGCCGTCGTAGTACTGGGGGAACTTGGTCAGCCGCTTGTTGGACGGGTCGTAGTCGTAGACGGGTCCACTCATGGGGCCGCCGCCACCGGTGCCGAGTTCGGGGAACTGCGGGGAGGCCGAGTAGGCGTACCAGACCAGCGCCGGCTTGGCCGCGGGGAGGTTGGTCAGCCCGGTGTTGTTGGGGGAGTCGTTGACCGGCGCGGCGCAGTCGAACTTCGGTCCGGAGCTGGAGGTGGCGAAGTCGTAGTCGTTGAACGGGAGGTTGTTGCCGATGCAGTAGGGCCAGCCGTAGTTGCCGGCGCTGGTGATCCGGTTGAACTCGACGGTCCCTTCCGGCCCGCGGTTCGGGTTCGCGGAGCGGGCGTCGGGGCCGTAGTCGGCCACGAGCAGCGCGTCGGTCTTGGAGTCGACGGTGATGCGGAACGGGTTCCGCATGCCCATCGCGTAGATCTCGGGCTTGGTCCTGGGCGTGCCCGGGGCGAACAGGTTGCCGTCCGGGATGGCGTACGTGCCGGTGGGCAGCGGCTTGATCCGCAGGATCTTGCCGCGCAGGTCGTTGGTGTTGCCGGCGGTGCCCTGCGCGTCGTACGCGCGGCGGCCGGCCCGCTCGTCGATGGGGTTGAAGCCGCTGGACTCGAACGGGTCGGTGTTGTCGCCGATGGCGGCGTACAGGTTGCCCTGCTGGTCCATCGTCACCGACCCGCCCATGTGCGAGTTGGCGCGCGCCTCACCGCGCCAGGTGGGGATCGTGAGCAGGCGCTTCTCCGAGTCGAGGCTGACGGTGTCGCCGGTGACGGTGAACCGGGACAGGTTCAGCTGCTTCTCCACCCGGTCGGACCAGAGCAGGTAGATCCAGTTGTTCTTGTCGAAGTGCCGGTCCAGTGTCATGCCGAGCAGGCCGTCGGACTGGCTGGTCTGCTCGGGCGTGTAGGCGAAGTTGAGGAGGGTGGTGACGGCGAGGGTGTCCTGGTTGATGACCTTCAGTGCGCCGGTGCGCTCGATGTAGAAGACCCGGCGGTCCGGTGCCACGGCCAGTTCGAACGGGTCGGAGAGGTCCTGGTTGACCAGGGGGATCCGTTCGAAGTTGGTGGTCCTGGTGGCGCCGCAGTCACCGGGGGCGGCGCCCGCCGCCCACGTGATGCCACCGAGCAGGTGCTGCAGGAAGGTCGGCTCCTGGAACGACGAGGAGCTGTGCCCGCCGGCGGTGAACCAGGACCGGCCGCCGTCGTAGTTCTGGCACCACGAGTACGGGTGGTCGACGCCCTCGTTCAACCCGGGGATGCCGTCGCGCACCTTGATCTGGGCGAGGGTGTGGACTTTGCCGGTGGGGTTGGCCCGCCAGTTGTACCACTCCTCGCTGCGCTCCCACAGCTCCGGCAGGCCCCTGGTGGAGGGGTGGGCGTGGTCGAGGACCTTGATCCGGCCGGGGAAGGTGCCGCCGGTGCTGGAGAAGTCCGGGTGCTGGTCGAAGATGGCCCCGACCAGTCCCTCGTACCAGCTCCAGTCCCGCTCGCTCGCCGAGGCGGCGTGCAGGCCGACCCAGCCGCCGCCGTTGCGGACGAACGTCTGCAGGGCGGCCCGCTGCTCGGCGTTGAGCAGGTCGCCGAAGGCTGGGGTGGAGTTGGTGTTGTTGAACACGAGGGCGTCGAACCGGGCGAGGTTGGCGTCGGTGAACGCGGCCGCGTCGGTGGTCGCCTCGACGGCGAAGCCGTGCTGGTCGCCGAGCTGCTGGACGGCGGCGACGCCGGCCGGGATGGAGTCGTGGTAGAAGTTCGTGACCTTGGAGAAGACCAGTACCCGGAAATCGGGTTCGGTCGTGGATTCGGCGGCGGTCGCGGCCGTGCTTGGCAACACGAGTGTGATGGCCGCGAGTAGGGCGAAAAGTAGCGTGCGTTGGCGTCTCATACACGCGCTCCTTGCGGGGGACGGTGGTCAGAAAGCGCTTTCTACGTTCCCTGCACCCTACGAGGCCCATTTCAATGGGTCAATATTTTCGGCGCGGTTCACATTTTCGTCGGCACCGACCCATGCTGCCGTTTTATTCCACAGTTGAATACTCCCTCGATCGGAGGGAGTTGTTGTCGCCCGATCAGTTGGGTGTCAACAAAAAATGGCGGCTGGACACCAGGGCCGGCAATTCTGACCGATCGCGGCGACCGAGGTCGCTGCCACCCGATCAGACGCCGGCCCTGGTGTCCGTCAGCACTCCTCTCGGCCGTTCCTCAGAAGCGCAGCTTGCGCAGGTAGCGGTAGCCCACCTCGGCCGTCTGCTGCGGCGTCACATCGGGGGTGTCGTTCTCGACGATGTACTCCTGCACGGAGTGCTCCCGGAAGATCCGGGCAAAGTCGATCATCCCGGTGCCCAGGTCGGCCATGTCGCCGTCGGACTCGTGGCGGTCCTTGACGTGGAATTGCAGGACGCGCTGCGGCGCCGACCGGATGACGTCCAGCGTGAAGCCCTCGGGATCCGCGACGCCGTCACCGGAGTTGATGCCGCCGGTGACCGCCCAGTAGATGTCAACCTCGAGATGCACAAGGTTGGGATCGAGCTCCGACGTCAGCACGTCCCAGGGGCGCTTGCCACCACCGAGGTCGATGGTGAACTCATGGGCGTGGTTGTGGTACCCGTAGCGCAGACCGGCCGCCCCGGCCGCGGCGGCCTCCACGTTCATCTGCTCCGCCCAGCGCTTCCATTCGTCCTCGCGCTCGGAATACAGGTACGGCACCACCAGGTGGGACTGCCCCAGGGTGACCGCGTTCTGGATCTTCTGGTCCAGCTCGGCGGCGCTACCGCTGATCCCGTCGTGGCTGGAGCTGGCCCGGATACCGATGCCGTCCAGGAACTGGCGCAGCTGGGCAGCGGTACGGCCGAAGTAGCCGAGCGCCAGCTCCACCTTCGGGTAGCCGATCCGGGCCAGGTGGGTGAGGGTCGCGTCGTACCCCGGCGCACCCCACAGCGCGTCGCGTACGGTCCATAGCTGGATGCTGATCAGGCCCGGGGGCACGTGCTGCCGTCCGGTGGTGCGGGTGGTCGCGGTCGCAGCCGTCGCGCCGATCCCCGCCGACGCCAGCCCGACACCGGCGAGCGCCGCCAGTGAGCCGCGTAGCAGGCTCCGCCGGTCCATGACGGACCGCCGTAGCGCGGCCCCTCCGTCGTATCCGTAACACATGGTGACTCCTTACCTCATGGGTTATGCGGTGGGAACCAGGACGACCTGGTCCGATCCGCTCAGGGAGGGCAGGCCGTTCCCGCCGGCGTCGGTGTAGGACGCGACGAACACACCGGTCAGCTGGTCCTTCCCCGGGTCGTGACCGGACGGCACCGTCGTCTGGATGGAACCGGAGCAGCCGTTGGCGGTGGTCTGCGGGTGCCCGTGGTCGTCGTGGCCGAGGATGTACGTGACGCTGACCCGCGAGCAGTCCACCGGCCGGTCGTCGGTCACCCGTACCTCGAACTGCACCGTGTCGCCGAACGTGAACGGCTGGCCCTCGACCGGCTTGACCAGCTCCACCACGGGCGCGGCGTTGCCGACCACGACCCGGACGGACGCGGAGGCCGACAGACCGCCCGGGTCGCTCACCTTGAGCGTGGCGTCGTAGAGGCCGTTCTCCTGATACGTGAACGTCGGGTTCGTCGCGCGCGAGTCGACCTTGCCGTCGTTGTCGAAGTCCCACGCGTACGACAGCCGGTCGCCGTCGTAGTCCGTGGTGCCGTCACTGGAGAACGTGACGGTCAGCGGCGCGAGCCCGTTGGTGGGCGTGGCCGCGGCCTGGGGCACCGGGGTGTGGTTGCCCTTCCAGCCGAGGTAGTCGATCCGGGCGAGCTGCGCGTCCGGGTTCTCGCTGAAGAAGCCGTCGCCGTACTCGAGCACGTAGAGCGCGCCGTCCGGGCCGAACTCCAGGTCCATCGGGTTGTCGAAGGTGAACGAGGGGAGCACCGGCTCGATCCTGGCCAGAGCGCCGCCGGCGTTCAGCCGGAAGCCCTTCACGTAGTCCCGGGTCCACTCGTGGAACAGCGGGATGCCGTCGTAGTACGCGGGCCACGCCACCGGCGCGCGTCCCTTCGTCGTCGGGAAGGTGAAGCGGTACGCCGGTCCGGCCATCGGTCCGATGCCGCCGGTGCCCAGCTCCGGGAACTGCGCGGAGGGACCGTAGCCGTACCAGACGTCCGGCTGCTGCACCGGTGGTAGCTGCCGCAGCCCGGTGTTGTGCGGTGACTCGTTGACCGGCGCGGAGCAGTTGAACGTCTGCCCGGACTGGCCGGTGGCGAAGTCGTAGTCCACGTACGGCAGCTGGGCGGTGGCGCAGTAGGGCCACCCGTAGTTGCCGGCCTTGCGGGCCGCAAGCCACTTGCCCTGTCCGGCCGGCCCACGCGACGGATCGGCCTCGCCTGCGTCCGGTGAGTAGTCGGCGACGTACAGCTCGTCGGACTGGCGGTTGAACTCGATCCGGAACGGGTTACGCAGGCCCATCAGGTAGATCTCGGCCCGGGTGCCGGCGGTGCCCTGCGGGAAGAGGTTGCCGTCCGGGATGCTGTACCCGCCGTCGTTGCCGACCTTGATGCGCAGGATCTTGCCACGCAGGTCGTTCGTGTTGGCCGCGGTGCGCTGCGCGTCGTACGCCGGGTTCCGGCCCGGGCGCTCGTCGATCGGGGCGTAGCCGCCGGATTCGAACGGGTTGGTGTCGTCACCGGTGGACAGGTACAGGTTGCCCTTGGCGTCGAAGACGATGTCCCCGCCGACGTGGCAGCAGATGCCCCGGTCGACCGGCACGTCGATGATCTGCTGCTCGGTGGACAGGTCCAGCTTGTCCTTGACCAGCCGGAACCGGGAGAGCCGGATGGCACCCGTGAATTTCGCGAAGTCGGCGGCGGTGCCCCAGGCCGGTGCGTCGCCCTCGTTGACGTTCGGGGTCGACGGATCGTCGACCGGGGTGTTCAACGGTGGCGAGTAGTACAGGTAGACCCAGTTGTTGCCGGCCTTGCCGAAGTTGGGATCGATCGCGACGTTCTGCAGGCCCTCCTCGTCGTGCCGGTAGACGTCGAGGGTCGCGGCGATCGTGTTGCGGCCGGTGGCGGGGTCGTGCAGCCAGACCTCACCCGGTCGGGTCACGTGCAGCACCCGGCTGTCGGGCAGCACCGCGAGGTCCATCGGCTCGCCCGGGTGGTCGTTGAGGGTCACCTTCTGGAAGTCGCTCTCCGGCGGCGGGCTGGTCGTGCCGGGTGCGGCCATCGCGACGGTGGGGGTGGCGACGAGCGCCGTGGTCGTCAGGGTCGCTACGGCGAGCGCGAGTCGTCTCGTCATCTGCCTCTCCTTGTGCTGGCGACTGGTCAGGGTGCGGCTGGCTCCTCCTTCATGGCTACCGGCGGACTTTTGGGCACGGCTGAGTCGCCCGTCGCGCGGCACGCCGCTACCGCGGGCGCCGAACAGGTCGGCGATGGCGGCGCAGCTGCGTTCGGGGACGGGCGGAAGGACTGGGGTAGGGGACAGGTGGCAGGTCAGATGTCGGCCGGTTGCCAACAGCCGTCTGGTGTCACCGCCGAGGGGCCGCATACCTGGCGGTTAACCCTGGCGTAACAACACCTCGTGGGCCGACGCTACAAAAGACATGTCCATATGTCCATAGCTTTCATCGGAAGCGGTCGAACTTTCCTCCGCTGTCGACGAAAGTAGCCCTTCGGGTTGCGGCAACCGTGGGAGTCAGTGGCTCCGCCGCCGGCCAGGGGCCCGGCGGTGCCCACTGCGAAGGTGGCGGCGGTTCCAGTAGGTGCGGCTGCCGATCCAGGTCGGGCCCCACAGTTACCGCTCAGTGCGCTCGAGAGCCGCAGCGGGTTCGACATAGTGCGCATGCATCGGGCAGGACGGGGGTGGTCGCCCCAGCCGTCCCCAGCTGTCACGGACGGCGGCTGAAGGTGGCCACCCAGTTGACCTCCCAGGTCCGCCCGCCATCTGCGGAGAACGCCTGTTCCCACCGGGGATTCGGCGTGTCCACGTCGGACCACACGTACCGCACCCGGATCGGGGTGCCCTCCCAGGAGTCGTCGCATTCGAAGGTGCCGATCCGGTTGTCGAAGCGGCCAACGACCGGTACGTCCAGCTGGCCGCCGCTGGCCCTGGACGCCCACCAAATCCGCCACACCTGCTCCTGCGGGCTGTACAGGCGCAGCGTAATGCCTTCCAGGTCACGCTCCGGCGCCCGGAGCACGTCGAAGACGCCGTTGCCGTCGAGCCACACCTGGCAGTCCAGGGTGGCGTCGAACGCGTACCACTCGTCGCAGCCCGCCAGCACCTTGACCAGTCGGCGTTGACGGCTGTTCCACTGCCCCGTCAGGAAATCGAAATCCGTGTTCGTCATGCCGCGACGCTACGACCGCACCCCTGACATCTTCTGTCAGTGGATGTCGGCAGACCCTTGCGGAACGTCCGGGCCCTCGTGGTCCTGCTCAACCGTAGCTACCCGGTTGCCGAACGCCTTCTTAGGCGAGCGCCTCTGCTGCGCGACGGTCCGCCATGCTCGCCGCCTTGGCCTGATGGATCTGCTGGTAGATCTCGGCGCGCAGTTCGGCAAATCGCGGCAGCGACCGGGTGGCCAACTGGTCCCGGTCGGTGGGCAGATCAACCGTTACTTGGTGCTGTACGACCGTGGGTGAGGCGGACAACACGATGACCCGCTCTCCGAGGTAGACCGCCTCGTCAATATCGTGGGTGACGAACAGAAGCGTGATACCGAACCGCTGCCACACCGAGCGGACCAGGTCCTCGAGATCCGCCCTGGTCTGGGCGTCGACCGCAGCGAACGGCTCGTCCATCAGCAGCACCTGCGGTTCGTAGGCCAACGCCCGGGCGATCGCGACACGCTGCTGCATGCCACCCGACAACTGCCAGGGGTATGCGTTCTCCACGTCGTGCAGGCCGACCGCTGCCAGCGATTCCGTGACGAGCTGACGTCGCCGGGCACGGCCGAGCCGCTTCTCCTTCAGCGGAAGCTCGACGTTCGCTCCGACCGTCATCCACGGGTACAGGCTGCGCCCGTACTCCTGGAACACCACCGCCATGTCGGCCGGCGGCCCGGCGACCCGCTGCCCATGCACCGACACCTCGCCGGACGTCGGCGCCAGCAGGCCGGCGATGCACTTGAGCAACGTCGTCTTGCCGCAGCCGGACGGGCCGACCAGGCAGGCCAGCTCCCCCGCCTTCAGTTCGAACGTCAGGTCTCGAACGGCCTCGACGGTTCGGCCGTGGCCGCCGTAGACCTTCCGCAGGCCGCGCACCTCGAGCATTCCCTACCTCCTAGTTTTGCGAGAGCCGGCGGACGGGAGCGGTCAGGACCGCTCGGCCCGCCGCAGACCGCGATGCCAGGCGAGGACGCGATCCTCGACGAAGCGGAACAGAATGGACAGCACAAACCCGAGCAGGCCGAGCAGGACGATGCCGGCCCACATCTCGGGAATGGCGAAACTGCGCTGGAGCTGCACGATGGCAAAGCCGAGGCCGTTCGTCGCCGCGAACATCTCGCTGATCACCATCAGGATGATCGCGATGGACAGCGCCTGGCGGAGACCAGCGAAGATCTGCGGGCTCGCAGCCGGAAGCACCACCCGGCGCAGCAGCGTCCGTCGCGAGAACCGGTAGCAGCGAGCAGTGTCGAGCTGAACCGGGTCGACGGCGCGGACGCCCTCCACGCTGTTGAGCAAGATCGGCCACAATGCGCCGGAGGCGATGACGAGCACCTTCATCGTCGTTCCGATGCCGGCGAACAGGATCAGCACGGGCACCAGTACCGGGGGCGGGATTGCCCGAAAGAACTCCAGCACCGGCTCGAGGACCTGCCGGACCGGACGGGAAAGTCCCACCAGTACACCGAGCCCGACCCCGAGGACGGCGGCCAGCAGGTAGCCCATCGCCAGCCGCTCGAGGCTCGGCAGCACGTCGTCGCCGAGTCGGGAACCGAGCCAGTCGGAGGCCAGGGCGTCCATGATCACCTGCACCGACGGCAGGTAGAAGTTCGTGCTGCCGGCGGTGCCGAACCACAGCGCGACGAAGACGACCAGCGGCAGTCCCACGATGAACGCGAGCGACGTCGCGCGCCGAAGCAGCCAGGTCATGCCGCCACCTCTCCCCGGACGGATGGATGCCAGGACAGAATCCGGCGCTCGACGGCGCGGGCGCCGAGGTTCACCAGTACGCCCAGCAGACCGGTGGTGACCACGTACGCGTACACCAGCGGAATCGCGGCGCTGGACTGGGCGATCGCGATCTCCTTGCCGAGCCCGGGCGCGCCGATGACGAGTTCGCCGGTGACCGCGAGGATCAGCGCCACGCTGGCGGCCAATCGCACTCCGGTCATGAAGTACGGCAGGACCGTCGGCCAGGTGACGTACCGCAGCAACGACAGCCGCCCCAGCCGGAACGAGCGCGCCGTATCGGCGGCGACCGGGTCCACGTCGTGCGCCCCGTACATGACCTGGATCAGGACCTGCCAGAACGCCGCGTACACGATGAGCATGAGCTTGGAGCGGATGTCGCTGCCGTAGAGCAGGACAGCGAGCGGGATCAGCGACACCGACGGGATGGGACGCAAGAACTCGACCAGCGAGGCGGTGAGCCGCCGTAGGAAGCCGATGCTGCCGAGGGTCAGACCCGCGGCGGCCCCGGCGACCACGGCGATGACCAGGCCGATCGCCCAGGACCGGACGGTGTCCCAGACCGCGATCCAGAACGACGGCCGGCCCACCTCGCCAGCCAGGGCTCTGACGATCTCACTGGTCGGCGAGAGGTAGGCCGGCGACACGAGGCCCGTGCGGGGCACCAACTCCAGCACCAGCAGCAGCCCGACCAGCCCAAACAGCCCGAGCGGGACCCGCCTGCGCCGCGGGTGCCCGGCATTGCCCGACTGCACCGCAGCCGGCTGCGACAGTGTCACCGGGCTCGCCCGCCCGGTCGACACACTGGTCGGACCGCTCATCTCCAACCCCCTTGCTTGGTGCGACAGCCGGGTCCACGGCGTACGTGCTCACCTGCTGGGCCGTGGTTCCGACGAACATAGGCCACGCGTTGCGCGGTACGGAACAAATGCAGCTTCCTTTTCTGACTAACAGAACAAGTAGAGCGCCAAACGGCCTGGGAACCGGTCAAAGGTCCTGGCTGATCGCCTCGGCGGCGCGGCACAGAGGCTCGACGAAGCCGCGCAGGCGGGAGTGGTCGGCCCGTGGGGCGGGCACGCTGATGGCGAGTGCGGCGACGGCGCGACCCGCATGGTCCCGCACGCAGACCGCCACGGCGTGCACGCCCTGCTCGCTTTCCCCCCGGTTCATCGCATAACCGAGCCGGCGCGCGTCCGCGAGTTCTTCCCGCAGCGCCGCCGGATCGGTCAACGTGCGGTCGGTGATTCGGCTGAACCCCCTGGGATACAACGCCTCCAGCTCGCTGTCGGTCAGCTCGGCGAGCAGCATCTTGCCCCCGGAGGTGGCGTGCGCCGGTACCAGCGCCCCGGTGCGGGAGGTGACGCGCAGCGCCTGGTCTGCCTCCACGCCGTCGATGAAGCGGACGGCGGCGCCTTCGAGCACCACGAGATTGGCGGTCTCGCGCAACTCGGCTGCCAGTCGCTCCATGTGCTGCCGGGCCTTGCGGCGCACGTCCAGTTCGCCGACCGCGGCCAGGCCGATCTCGACCAGGGCCCGTCCGGCCCGGTACGACCGGGACGCCGTGTCCTGCATAGCGAACCCGTGGTGGACCAGCGTCATCAGTAGCCGGTGTGCGGTGGACCTGGCGACACCGAGCTCGTCGCTGACGTCGGTCACGCGGACCTCCCCCCTGTCCCGCATGAGGAGGATCAGCCGCAGCGCCTTGTCGACGGACTCGATGGCGTACGGAGGGAGATTGTCCCCGCGGTTCGGCATGACGGGACCATATGTGACCGATCGGTGTTCTGGCTAGCGGAAAAACCGCCGGGACTTGTTCCATCACCCGCAACACGGTCGCTACGGTGGCGGGACTCAGGCACCCGACCAGGAGAAGCCATGCACTCTTCGTTGCGCCTTGCCGCCTCGTCCGCACTCTGCCTGCTGCTCGCCGCCTGCGGTGGGTCGAGCGCCGGCTCGTCCAAGACGGTGCCGGACAGCAGCAAACCCACCGTCATCAAGATCGCTGAGACCGCCGGCGTCCCCGCCGCCTTCCTTGAGTACGGCGAGCAGAAGGGCCTGTTCAAGGCGCAGGGGCTGGACCTGGAGATCGACACGGCGGCCGGCGGTGCCGCCGTCATCCCCGGTGTTGTCAGCGGCAACTACCAGTTCGGTGGCTCCAACACCACCAGCGTTCTGCTCGCGGCCAGCAAGGGCCTGCCGATCTCCCTCGTCGCCCCCGGCACGTTCGCCACCGACAAGGCCGACGCGGACTTCTCCGCTGTGCTCGTGGCCAAGGGCAGCCCGATCACCTCGGCGAAGGACCTCGCCGGCAAGAAGATCGCGGTCAACACCCTGAAGAACATCGGCGACGTCACGATCAAGGCCTCCCTCGAGGCCCGCGGCGTCGACACCTCCGGCATCCAGTTCGTCGAGGTCGGTTTCCCCGACATGCTGGCGACCCTGGACGCCGGACGGGTGGACGCCGCATGGGAGATCGAGCCGTTCGTGTCGCTCGGTCGCCAGCAGGGATTCCGGCCGGTGCTGTGGCCTTACGTAGAGTCCAAGCCCAGCCTGCAGGTCGGCTCGTACGTCGCCTCCAGCAAGTACGTCAAGGAGCAGCCGAAGGTGGTGGAAGCCTTCCAGAAGGGCGTCGCGGCCACCGCCGAGGCCATCGCATCCGACCCTGCCGCGTTCCGGACCGCTCTGCCCACGCTGCAGAAGGTCACCCCCGAGGCCGCACAGAAGATGATCCTGCCGGTGTGGCAGGCCAAGTGCGACCTGGACTCGCTGAACTTCATGGCCGAGAAGATGGGCAAGTACGGCCTGTCCAACGGCAAGATCGACATGGACAAGCTGGTTGCCTCCGGGGCGGCTGAGTGAGCCTGACGGTCGCGAACGTGTTGCCGGTGTCGCGCTGCGCGCTGGTGGTCGTCGACGTGCAGAACGACTACTGCGACCCGGACGGGGCGCTCGCCCAGGCGGGTGGCGACATGAGCGACGTCGCCCCCGCCGTGGATGCCGCCGCGGCGCTGCTCGACGTGGCCCGGGCCGCCGGGATCCCGTGCCTGCACGTGCGCACGGAGCACTCGGACTGGACGGACACGCCCGAGTGGTTGGCCCGGGGCGACGCCGGCAACCTGCTCGACCCGAGACATCACCCGATCGTCCGGCAGGGCTCGTGGGGGGCACAGCCCTACCGCATCTCCGCGGCGGGCGATGAGCGCGTGATCGTCAAGCATCGGTACTCCGGCTTCGCGTACACCTCTCTGGAGTTGTCCCTGCGGGCGCGCGGCCGCCACGTCGTGCTGCTCGCCGGGGTGACCAGCGACCTGTGCGTACGGGCGACCGGCTTCGACGCGCTCGCCCGGGGTTTCCAGCCGGTACTGGTCGCCGACGCCACCGCGGCCACAAGCCGGGCCCGGCACGACGGCGCCGTCAACGAGTTCCGGTCCTACCTGGGGCCGGTCGTCACCGTCGCAGACGTCCGGGCCGCTTGGTCTCGCCCCGCCACGGAATCCGCCGCTTCGGCCGAGCCAGTCGCCCGAATCTGAAGCGTTCGCCCGCCAAAGGAGGCACCTGAAGCAATGCGTCTCGCCACCATCCGAACGGCTGCTGGCACCCGAGCGGCCCGGGTCGAGAACGATGTCGCCGTCCCGCTCGACTATCCGGACGTGGGCGCGCTGCTCGCCGCGGCTGAGTTGCCGGACATCGGTCGGATCCCGCCGGCCGGCGAGCCGGTGCCCGTCGAGGACGTCGATTTCGCCCCGGTCGTCACCAGTCCATCGAAGATTCTCTGCGTCGGACTGAACTATCGCACGCACATCCTCGAGATGGGGCGCGAGCTGCCCCAGCACCCGACGCTGTTCGCGAAGTTCGCCGACACGCTCATCGGCGCTCGCGACGAGGTCGTACTGCCCGCCACAAGCGCGGAGGTCGACTGGGAAGCCGAGCTGGGGGTCGTCATCGGCACCCCGCTGCGCCGGGCGACCCGGGAGCAGGCACGCGATGCCATCGCCGGTTACACCGTCATCAACGACGTCTCGATGCGGGACTGGCAGTGGCGGACGACGCAGTGGCTGCAGGGCAAGGCGTTCGAGCGGAGCACGCCGGTCGGGCCGTTCCTGGTCACGCCCGACGAGATCGACCATGCCCGGGACCTGGAGCTGCGCTGTGAGGTCGACGGCGTCCTCATGCAGCGCAGCCGCACCTCGGACCTGCTCTTCGACCCTGCGGCCACCGTCGCCTACATCAGCCAGTTCACCACGCTCCGCCCGGGCGATCTGATCGCCACGGGCACACCGGGCGGGGTCGGCGCGGCCCGCAACCCGAAGGTCTTCCTGGCACCCGGGCAGACCCTACGGACCGTCATCGAAGGCCTCGGCGAGTGCCTCAACGTCTGTCGGGAGGAAAAGGAATGAACGCTCTCCACAGCGGCGACGACGTGCTCATCATCGGCGCCGGAATCGGTGGCCTGGTGCTCGCCCTCGAGCTGCACGACGCCGGCATCCCGTGCCGCGTCTACGAGGCCGTACCCGAGATCCGCCCGCTCGGCGTGGGTATCAACATCCTGCCGCACGCCTCCCGGGTGTTGTGCCAGCTGGGCCTGGAGTCCGAGCTCGCCAGGGTCGCGGTGACGACCCGCGAGTCCGTCTTCTACAACCGGTTCGGTCAGCTCATCTACCGCGAGCCGAGCGGTCGGTTCGCGGGGTACGACTACCCGCAGTTCTCCGTCCACCGGGGTGACCTGCAGCAGGTACTGCTGCAGGCGGTACGCGAGCGGCTGGGTCCGGACGCTGTCGTCCTCGACCACCGCTGCACCGGTGTGACCCAGGACGACCGGAGCGCACAGGTGCGGTTCCGCAGTTCCAGCACCGGCGCCGAGCTGCCCACTGTTGCGGCGAGTGCCGTGGTGGCCTGCGATGGGATCCACTCGGCGATCCGCGCGCAACTGCACCCCGACGAAGGGCTGCCGCGGTACTCCGGCATCAACATGTGGCGCGGCACCACGGTCGCACGGCCGATCCTGACCGGCGCGAGCATGATCCGCGCAGGCTGGCTGGACCGCGGGAAGATGGTCATCTACCCGATCCGCGACAACGTCGACGGGCAGGGCAACCAGCTCATCAACTGGGTCGCGGAGATCGAGACGCCGCGCCAGGTCGAGCGTGACTGGGGCCGCCAGGGCCGGCTGGAGGACTTCTTCGACGCCTTCGCGGACTGGCACTTCGACTGGCTCGACGTGCCCGCGTTGCTGCGCGGCACCGAGCAGGTGCTGGAGTACCCCATGGTCGACCAGGATCCGCTGGACCGCTGGACCTTCGGCCGGGTGACGCTGCTCGGCGACGCGGCACACCCGATGGTGCCGCGCGGGTCCAACGGGGCCGGACAGGCGATTGTCGACGCGCGAGTGCTGCGCCGGTCGCTGTCGACCATCGGCGACCCGCAGGCCGCTCTCCAGGCGTACGCCGACCAGCGGCTGCCGGCCACCGCCCAGGTGGTGCGCACCAACCGCAGCACGCCGCCCGACGTGATCATCCGCGAGGTGTGGGAGCGCACCAAGGACCAACCGTTCGATCGCATCGAGGATGTGATCAGCCAGGCCGAGCTGGAAGCGATCTCGCGGCGTTACAAGGAGATCGCCGGTTTCTCGCCGGAGGTCCTGCGCACCGGCGACTGATCTGGTCGATCCACTGCCCGAGCGGTGCGCACAGAGAAGCTCGGGAAATCGGCGAAGCAGCTATGACCGCCCAGCCATGCCATTGAGAAGGAGCCAGAGATGACCGACATCGTGACGTCGCCGGTGCGCCTGACCGTGGTCGACTCGCCGGATCAGCCGACGCCGTCGGCGGCGCTCCAGGAGCTGTACCACGGCTTCGAGCAGGAGCTGCTGGTTCCGCTGTGGACGGAGATCGGGGACCTGATGCCGCCGCATCCACGGTCCAAGGCGGTCCCCCACCTGTGGCGGTGGGACAGCCTGGTGGCCCTGGCGGATCGGGCCGGGCACCTGGTACCGGTCGGCCGGGGCGGGGAGCGGCGGGCGATCGCGCTGGCGAACCCGGCGCTGGGCGGCCGCCCGTTCGCCACGCCGACGCTGTGGGCGGCGATCCAGTACCTGATGCCGGGCGAGGACGCCCCGGAGCACCGGCACACCCAGCACGCCTTCCGCTTCGTCGTCGAGGGCGAGGGGGTCTGGACCGTGGTCGGCCGCGATCCGGTGGCCATGAGTCGCGGGGACTTCCTGCCGCAGGCGGGCTGGAACTGGCACGCCCACCACAACGCGGCGGACAAGCCGATGGCGTGGATCGACGGCCTGGACATCCCCTTCCAGTACCTTACCGAGTCGCAGTTCTTCGAATTCGGCCGGAACGAGATCAGCCCGGCCGAGCGCACCACCCCCGACCGCTCCCGCTCCGAGCGACTCTGGGGCCACCCCGGCCTGCGCCCCGTCTCGGCCCCGGGCCAGCAGCCTGGCACGCCGCTGCTGGCCTACCGCTGGGTGGACACCGACCGGGCGCTGACCGACCAGCTCGAACTGGAGGCCGAGGGCTACGCCGGGACAGTCGAGCCGGGTCACGCCGCGGTCCGCTATGCCAACCCCACGAGCGGGGGCGACGTGCTGCCGACCATCCGGGCGGAGATGCACCGCATCCGCCGCGGCGCCGAGACGGCGCCCCGCCGCGAGGCCGGCTCCTCGGTATACCAGGTCTTCGACGGCAGCGGACGGGTCACGGTCGGCGACGCGTCCTGGTCCGTCAGCCGCGGTGACCTTTTCGTCGTCCCGTCCTGGGTGCCCTTCTCGGCCAGGTCCGAGGCCTCGGCGTCCGACTCCGACTCGGCCGCTCTCGATCTCTTCCGATTCAGCGACAGCCCGATCTTCGAGGCGCTGCACCTGGACCGTGTCCACGTGGAAGGACAGAACGCATGAAGCTCGCCACCATCCGTACCGCCGACGGCGCCACCCGGGCCGTCCGGGTGCAGGGAGAGGCGCTGGTCGACCTCGGCCTCGCCAACGTCGGCGAGCTGCTGGCCCGGCCGGACTGGCCCGAGCACGCGGCCCGGACGGAGGGGCCCGCGGTTCAGGCCGTCGGGTACGCGCCGGTCGTGCCCTGGCCCGGCAAGATCATCTGCGTCGGTCTGAACTACCGCAACCACATCCTCGAGATGGGGCGGGACCTTCCGCAGTACCCGACCCTGTTTGCCAAGTACCCCGAGGCGCTCATCGGCGCCTACGACGAGATCCGGCTGCCACCCGAGTCCGACCAGGTCGACTGGGAGGCTGAGCTCGCGATCGTCATCGGCAGGACCGTACGCCGCGCCACCGACGCCGCGGACGATGCCATTGCCGGCTTCGCCGTCCTCAACGACGTCACCATGCGCGACTGGCAGTACCGCAGCCACATGTGGCTGCAGGGCAAGACGTGGGAGGCCAGCACGCCCTTCGGCCCGTACCTGGTCACCCCCGACGAGCTGCCCGGCGGCACCCGGCCCTCGCTCACCCTCACCGGAACCGTCGATGGTGAGGTGGTTCAGCAGGCCGACACCTCGGATCTCGTGTTCGACCCGGTCGCCCTGGTGCGGTACATCTCCACGATCGTCACGCTCAACCCGGGCGACGTCATCGCCTCCGGCACCCCAGGCGGAGTGGGCCACGCCCGCAAGCCCGCCCGGTACCTCGCCGACGGCAGCGTCCTGACCACCGAGATCACCGGACTGGGCCGGTCCGAGGCCAAGGCCGTAGTCGAGACGGTCGCCTGATGGCCGCCGACCGTACCCGGGCGGACAGCCTGCGCTGGATGGTTCAGGGCAGCAACACATTCTTCGCCGCCTTGGCCGCCCTGCCGGACGACCGGCTGGACCAGCCGACCGTGCTCGCCGGCTGGACCGGCAAGCACCTGCTGGCCCACGTCGCCGCCAACGCCGACGCGCTGGTCAACCTGGCGCGCTGGGCGCGTACCGGCGAGGAGACGCCGATGTATTCCTCGGCCCAGCAGCGCGACGCGGACATCGACGCCGGCGCCACCCGGCCGGCGGCCGAGCTGCGCGCCTGGGCGATGCGGTCCGCCGAGACCCTCCACGCGCGGCTGGCTGAGCTGGACGAGCAGCAGTGGCGCTGGCAGGTCCGCACCGCCCAGGGCCGCACCGTCCCTGCCGAGGAGATCCCGTGGATGCGGGCCCGCGAGGTCATGGTCCATGCCGTCGACCTCAGCGCCGGGGTGGGCTTCGACGACCTGCCGGCCGACTTCCTCGCCGCCCTGCTCGACGACATTGCCGCGAAGCGGTCCGCCGCCGGCGACGGTCCCGCGCTCACCCTCACCGCCACCGATCACCGCGGTACCTGGGCCGTCTCCGGCGTCGGCGACTCCATCCCAGTGATCAGCACCGTCGCCGGTCTCACGGCATACCTCTCCGGCCGCCCGGCGCCCGGCGTCACCAGCACCGGCGAGGAGCCCGTGCCCGAACTCCCGCGGTGGCTCTGACCGGGCGCGATTTCTGCGCCAAAGGAAGACCGGACGATGACCACGAAGCAATGACTCCATCCCTGGTCAGGCCAGGACCTCAGCGCAAACTCTGTCGGTTCGCGACACGCGAGCGCGCCGAGATTGCGTGCGGCGTTCAGATCCCGGTCGAGGACGATCCGACATCAGCTCCAGCGAACCTGGATCTTTGATCGCCACAGGTTGACGACGTCGGATCGGCCCTCCGTTGTGATCTCGTCGGCCCGGTTCCAGAGGCTCAGGTACACCTGCACCGCGGTGCCGGAGAACACCACGTCCGCCCGATCGGCCTCGCCCGGTCTCGTCACGATGGGGCCTTCGCTGATCCGTACCGTCCAGGCATGACCGGTGTCGTCGGTCCGCACCAGCACGGTGTACGGCTCGGCCGAGTGGAGCCGGCCCGTCCCTCGGGTGATGAAGCCGGTCAGAAGCTCATCGATCCCGTCGGCGGCCAGCGCCGGATCGATGTCCACGTCCGACGCTCTCGGCCACTGTCCACGGGCAGCCGAGATCGCGTCAACGCTGTGGATCGTCGTCTCGTGGGCCTGGCGCCGAGCCCAGAATCGGCGCGGCGGTGGGGCGTCCTTGAGGAACACCATCGCCTGGGCTTCCTCCGCTGTCACCCGCAACGTATCGACCAGGGCGGCGACGCCGTCCGAGTACCAGCCGAGCACATCGGCGGCGGCCCTGCCCTCGGCTTGTGAGGCTGACGTGTCGTGGTCGGTGTCGCCGCGCAGGTTCGCCGCCGCCCATCTGTGCACCATGCCCTGATGGGTCACCAGCTCGGTGACATCCCAGCCGGGACACGTGGGGACCGCTGCGTCGAACCCGGCAGCGGCAGCCGCCTCGCGCAGAGCGGCGCCGCTGCGGACGAGAGCCGCAAGGTGATCGTCCAGGCTCAGGTGTGTCGGCATGCCGGCATGGTAGAACGCAACGAAGCCCACTCCATATCCCATCACTCTTCGGGCAGCGACCACGTGGGCACTGGTCTTTCGCCTACGCTGGGCGGATGGCGATCAGCACCGGCCGGTTTCGGTTCGGCCCGGACAACGGGCGCATGCTGCTGCGCACGGGCCGCAAGGGTGTCGGCTCGACCGTCGGCCACGATCTGACCATCGAGGTGACCGACTGGACGGCGGAGATCAATGTTCCCGAGACCGGGCCGGCGGATGCCACCGCGACTGCCCGCGTGGAGCTGGGGTCCTTGACGGTACGGGAGGGCACCGGAGGCGCGCGACCGCTGACCGACAAGGACCAGGGCGAGATCGAGAACAACGCCCGGCGGACGCTGGACGTCGATCGCCACCCGAAGGCCACCTTCGAGTCCACCCGGATCGTCGCCGGCGAAAACTCCGCCATCATCAGCGGCACTCTCATGCTGCACGGGGTGAGCGCCCCCATCGACGTCGAGGTGCGCGAAATGGCGCCCGATCGGTACTGCGCCACGACGGTGGTGACCCAGTCGGCGTACGGGATCAAGCCGTACTCGGCCTTTCTCGGCGCGCTCAAGGTCCGCGACGACGTCGAGCTGGAGATCGAGGTCCGCCTCGGGCATTGACGCTCCATGCTGCGTAAGTCAGCCGCGACCCATACCCCGCGCCAACGCTCGCATCGCGCCCACGGACCTGGGGCCGCATTCCACCGAGCTGCACAACGCCTCAAACGAGGCCGCGGCAAGGATCTGTCAATTGCTCCTCTATCCGATCTTCTGCTCTCCACGCCCACCACAGCCGGTCACCTGTCGCAGCAGCTGCGGCCAGAAAAAGGCAGTCATTCGGGAAGATCAAGGCAGGAGGGTCAGACAAGATCGAGGTGGTCGAGCCCATGGCGCCAAACTGCGCGATCGCGGCCGGGAGCGGACGGAACGTTCGTCCATGCAAATGCGTCGTCGAGCGGATTGCCAGGCGTTCCCAGCTGCGCCACGCTGAACGACGAGTCGGTCCCGGGTGAGCGTCGGACCTCGGCGACGCGTACCCGGGACATGGCGTTGGTGCGTTCTCACGAGCGGTTCATGCCGTGCAGAGGAGCCGATGATGATCAGGCGACTATCCACATTCATCGCCGCCGCGCTCGCGACGACGGTGGCGGTCCCTTCCGGTGGCGCATACGGTGATGACAACGGAAGGTCACAACCGACGCTGCTTGGTCGCGCCGTGCTACCGGTCGAGACGTACGCCCCCGGCCCACCCTCCGGGACTCTGCTACCTTCCGGGACCGTCAACGGGATCACATTCCCGCTGCCGTCGCAGCCGGTCGAGGGATTCTCGGCGGTGGTCACCGGCCGACGCCCAGGGGAGTATCTCGCCATGCCGGACAACGGGTTCGGTGCCAAGGCGAACTCGAAGGACTTTCTCATCCGCGCCTACTACATCCGGCCGGACTTCAAGACCGCCAAGGGTGGCAGCGGGGAAGTCGACGTCGATCTGGACGAGTTCATCGAGTTCCGTGACCCCGACCGCCTGATCGGCTTCACTATTGTCAACGAGGGCACGACCGACCGACCGCTGACCGGCGGCGACATCGATCCGGAGTCCCTTCAGAAGGGCGCTGACGGGGATTTGTGGGTCGGCGACGAGTTCGGGCCGTGGCTTCTACACTTCGATGCCACCGGCAAACTGCTCGACCCGCCCTTCGCGGCGCCTGGCGGACTGCGGTCGCCCAACAACCCCCACCTCGGGGGAGCGGCGGCAACTCAGCCGAACAGCCGCGGCTTCGAGGCCCTGGCCATCAGCCCGGACGGCGGGTACCTGTACCCGGCCCTGGAGGGCGCCACGGTGGCTGAACTCGGCACCACGCGGCGTTACGTCTTCGAGTTCAGCGTGCGCGAGGAGTCTTTCACGGGGCGGGTCTGGCGGTATCAGACCGAGCAGCCGGGCTACTTCGTGTCGGATCTGGCGGCCCTCGACCGGCACCACCTTGTCGTGGTCGAGCGAGACGGCGGTCTTGGGCTGAATGCGCTGTTCCGCAGGGTGTACGTCGTCAACCTCGCCGACCTCGATGCGGGCGGGTCCCTGATGAAGGCGGAGGCGGTCGACCTGGCGGCCGTGCCCGACCCGGACCTGGTTTCCCTGCCCTCCGTCCACACCGGCGACGTCGGACTGGGCAACCCGTACCGCGTGACGTGCGAGTCGATCGAGGCGATCCATCAGATCGCAGGCAACCAACTACTTCTCGCCTGTGACGACAACTTCCCCAACGCAGGGCGCAACCCCGGCCGCGCGGACGACAGCGAGTTTATCGTCGTGAAGGTGCCAGGCCTCCGCGGCGATTGGTGAGAGCAGACACCCCGACTTCGCGCGCGATGTCGGCCCGGATGTCTGTGGCTGTCTCCACTCAGACCACAGCTTGGAGACTTGACTGAGGCAGAGGACGAATCTGGGCCCGCGCTATCTCGATCATTCAGCCTCTCGGTCGCTTATCGAAAGCAGCCGCAGCAACGCGACTGCCTTCGTCACACCGAGATAGGCTGGTCGAAGCAGCACAGTCGATCATCATGCCGCGCATGGGGGAGAGACAGTCGGGAGAGGACCCGGCTCCTGCCGCCCGGTCAAGATCCGCTTACAGCTGCTCCGACCTGGGCGGATGATGTTCTCGCCAAGGGCAACGCACACGGCCGGGAGACCCGTTCAGGATGCCAACGAAGCAGCATCTCTACGGTGCCGAGTCGGTCAGGGTTTGCGGGCGACGCCTCCGTAGACGGAAGCCTCGGCGGCGGACGGGCGCGGCTGCGGCTCGTTTTCGGCCCGCCACTCCGCCACCGGACCGATCCCCGGAGGCGCCAGCTCGAGCCCGTCAAAGAAGCGGGCGAACTCATCGCGACTGCGGAACCGGATCGGGCCGTGCCGGCCGCTGGCGGCAGCGGCGTCGGCCGCCCTCTTTTCCTCTGGCGGCATGAGATCAGTGGTCACGTTGCTGACAGCCAAATAACTGCCCGATGGCAGCGCGTCGAGCAGCCGGCTCACGATCCCGTACGGGTCCTCGGAGTCGACCATGAAGTGCGTGATCGCGATCAGCATCAGCGCCACCGGTTGGGACAGGTCCAGGGTGCGCAACAGGTCCGGATGATTGAGGATCTTCTCCGGCTCGCGCAGGTCCGCGTCGATGTAGGCCGTGGCGCCTTCGGGAGAGCTGGTGAGCAAGGCGCGGGCGTGGGACAGCACGATCGGGTCGTTGTCGACGTAGACGATCCGCGAATGCGGGGCGATGGACTGTGCGACTTCGTGAGTGTTGTTGGCGGTCGGGATTCCGGTGCCGATGTCGAGGAACTGACGGATCCCCGCCTCTTCGGCCAGGAAGGACACGGCGCGGCGCAGGAAGTAGCGGTTTTCCAACGCGGCGATGCGGACGGCGGGGAAGGCGGCGGCGATCGCGTCGCCGGACTCCCGGTCGGCCTGGAAGTTGTCCTTGCCGCCGAGCCAGTAGTTATATCGGCGGGCCGGATGCGCCACCGACGTGTCGATCCGCGATGACGCCAGCTCCGCGGCGACCGGCGAGAATCTCGACTCTTCGCTGCTCACAGGTGCCTCCATCGGCTCTGATGTCTGCCGGGCCGGACGCGGCGGGCCCGACTGTCCACTTCGGCAAGGCGTCCTCATCGTAGTGGCAACCCGTCGCACGGTGCCTACCCGCCGCTGCAGCGTCCGCTGCCTCGCCGGTCTCCCCGCCGGGCCCATGGTCAGGGCTTCCCGTCGATCGACCCGCCGAGGTGGTTCCGGCGGCCGGAGCCAGGTCTGGTGAACCTGGGTCGATGAATCCGGAGGGCCGCTTAGAACTCCTAACTCTTTGCGGCTGTAGTTGATCGTCCACGAGGGACAGATCTGTGCGTCCGCCTAGATCATTCTGTTCGGAGTTCGTAGGCAAGCGGTTTGGCGACGTGATCCTCGCCGGGCCCACCGAGCCGGCACGTCTGCGTCCGCCACCGGCCCAGCGCCAGCGAACCAGCTAAGCCCAGACCACCAGATTGCCGGTCTCCGCCAGGCCAACGGAGAAGCCGATCGACACGCGGCGGCCCCGCCCGGCTGGCCGAACCGTATGAAAGTTGCGCGGATCGAAGAGAATTGCTTCGCCGGCCCGCGGCTGGATCACTGTCGGATTCATGCCAGCCACCACAGCCTCGTCATAGCCGTAACTGCCAGGAATCAGGTGGGCTTCGTCGCCCCCCTGCCTCCGGTGGCGCCAGATCACAAGTTCAGCGCCGGTCGGCGGCACGGTCAGGTAGAGGTTGAATGCGAACTGGCTGACCAGCCCCACGTCGAAGACGTCTTTCGCGTGCTCCAGATTTGCGTCATCGAAATGCACCTGGAGCCCGTTGTTGATTTCACGGATGACGCCAGGACTGAACGCCGCATCCCCGCGGCGACCGACTTCAACGCCGAACGGCCAGGCGTCGCCGATGAGCCTTCGGCACGCCTCGAACGGATCGGGGTGGAAGTCGAGCCGAGACCATTCCCTGCGCGCGGCGTCGACCTCGCCCCAATAGGTGTCCGCGATCAGGCCGTCAACTCGGTGATCGTTGATGGAGACGCCGAATCTCGCAACAGGCGGAAAGACGCGGGCCCGGTCGTACGTCGAGAACTGGATATGGTCGAGCGCGGCGGTCGCGGCGCTGAACGCCTCTGGCCCGAGCGCGTCCGGCACACGGATCCCGTCGATCGTGCCGGCCGCCAGGGCTTCGATCAATTCCTGGCACAAATCCGCGGCCTCGACGACGCGCGGCGACCCGGTTGACGCCGTGGCCGCGGAACGATGGGGCGAGACGCGGACAGGCGTCTCGCTCTGCCTAGCGCGCATTCGCATTCAGCGCCCTTCAGCAAGTGTTCGCAGCGGGACCCGAACGGGCCACCATGCACGGGCCTGGAAAACGCGGCAACTATACACCGGTGTCCACCACAGCCGCACCAGACCCATCTCCATCTCCCCGACCCGTGGCCGGGCCCGCACCCGGCGGGTCAGCCCGTACGCCTGGCCAAGAGAGGCGGAGCGTTCTCGAGGGACGCCGGATGGGGCGCAGATCCGGGAACGCCCTGCGACTGAGGCGCTCTTCCGCCCGCCGGATGTCTGTCTTCTTGGCCTGCGTGACGAAGTCCTCGAGGAGACTGAAGTACCCGTGGTCCGCTCTTTCGCGTTCGCCTGTCACAAACGGATGCACCGCCTCCCAGGTCGCGATCAGTCGAGACCGGATCGGGGCCACGGCCAGATCATGATCCAGTACGCCGATGGCGATGCAGTACGCCAGCGCCGAATAGTACGAGCAAACCACTTCGGCGTTGACGCGATCCTCGTCGGGAAGTTGGTCGAAGCCGCTGGCGGCCGTGTGCTGTGGCAGGTTCTGCCACACGGCCTGCTCCCTCCGGCGAAAGTCCGCGCTGCGGACCTCACTCAGCAGATCGACGAAGACCGAGATCTGGTTGGCCTGCCGGGCCAACGTTGCCTGTCTCAGTGTCAGAAAGGATGAGATGCCGAGGGCCGCGATCGAGATGATGATCGCCACCAAGTTGATCGAGGCCTGGTCGGAGTCCATGCGTACATGGTGGACGCTCGCGGCAACAATGCGCCGCTACGCCGGCGCCCGCGCAGGTCTCGGCGGCAAGTAGTCGCTGGATGGCCTGGCCTTGCATGTGGGCGCAGATTGGGTGCAGGTTGGCGAAGTGGACACCGCGTCCTAAGTGCTCACCGAGTCCGGGCAGGGGACAGGGCGCTGACCTGCGGCGATGTGGGCGATCGGGCCAGCGTGACCGCCCAGAGAAGGCCGAAGTGGTCGCCCCCGCGGCGCGTGGGCGCGGAGCAACGTCAGACCAAGTCGATGGCTGGGCGCACCGGCGATGCGGCCAGGTCATAGGTGCCGCTTCTGCGTGCGTCTGTCTGTCAGTCCGGACTCGCCCTGCTCTCTGGAAGATCAATCTCACCGGCACCGCCCCTGACCAGGGCTTCCTGCTCGGTGACCTCTTCGCCGCGTCCGAAGGGGTCACTGGTGCTGGCAGACGAGTGTTCGGGTCCGGCGGCTGGCCTGGGCGCTGCATCCAGGAGCCCTCGGCTGCGTCACCCGCCCGTCTGGGGATTGCCGTGCCGCGTCATGGGCTCGGCGGCCGCTGCCGGACCGGGCGCGACAGGTATGAGCCGCCGGAGGAAACGACAACTGCCACTGACTGTGATCCGAGGAAGGCATTGATTCTGGTTGCTAAACCGGTCTAGCATGCTCCAAAACCGGTTTAGCAACGGGTGGTTGGCTCCACGATCTGGCAGGTACCGGAAGGAGGCCGGGGTGGTGAGACAAGCTCGGCCGACGATCACCGACGTTGCCCGTGCCGCCGGAGTCTCCAAGGGAGCCGTTTCCTTCGCCCTCAACGGTCGGCCCGGGGTAGCGGAGGAGACCCGCCAGCGGATCCTGGCGGTGGCGAAGGATCTGGGCTGGACCCCGAGCCACCGGGCCCGGGCCCTTTCCACCTCCCGGGCGTTCGCCGTGGGCCTGGTCCTTGCCCGCCCGCCCGAGCTGCTCGGCGCCGATCCGTTCTTCCCGGCTTTTATCGCCGGGGTGGAGCGAGTCCTGGCCGAGCGGAACCAGGCACTGGTTCTCCAGGTGGTCACCAGCCAGCGGGCGGAGGAGGACGGCTACCGGCGGCTGGCCGCCGACGGTCGGGTGGACGGGGTCTTCCTGCTCGACCTGCGGGTCGCCGATCCGCGGATCGCCCTGCTGGAGGAACTGCGGCTGCCTGCCGTCACCCTCGGCCGTCCCGACGTGGCCAGTCCGTTTCCGGCGGTGCTCGTCGATGATCGGCCGGGGATCGCCGCCGCGGTACGACATCTGGTGGAGCTGGGGCACCGGCATGTCGCGCACGTCGCCGGCCCGAACCACTTCCTGCACGGCGCGGCACGGCGGGACGCCTGGGAGCACGCGCTGCGGGATGCCGGCCTGCCGCCCGGTCCCTGCGTGCCCTCCGACTTCTCGGCGGCCGGCGGGGCCCGGGCCACCCACCAGCTGCTCGACCTTGCCGATCCGCCGACCGCGATCATCTACGCCAACGACGTGATGGCGATGGCCGGCATGGCCGTGGCCCGGGAACGTGGTCTCGACGTGCCGGGCCGGCTCTCGGTCACCGGGTTCGACGACACCGAACTGGCCGCCCACATCAGTCCGGCGCTGACCAGCGTCCGGACCGATCCGTCGGGTTGGGGCGGCGCCGCCGCCCGTACCCTGCTCGACCTCATCGACGGCAACGGCGGCGCGGACGTCGATATGCCGCCCGCGCAGCTCGTCGTCCGCGCCTCCACCGCTCCACCACCACCCACACCACACCCACCGCCGTGACCCGTCGCCCGGGCAATCGCCTCGGCCCGGTCGGTCGAACGTTACGGCAGTCGAGATCGGAGACCGATATGAGACGTACCGTCCCCGCCGCGTTCCTCGTCCTCTCCCTCGGCCTCACCGCGGCCTGCGGTGACGGCGGTGCCGACTCCAAGGCCGATTCCCCGGCCAAGGGGCCGATCACCATCTGGCTGTCGAACAACAAGGAGGAGCTGACCTGGGGTAACGCGATGGTCGAGGCGTGGAACGGCCAGCACGCCGACCAGAAGATCACCGCCCAGGAGATCCCGGCCGGCAAGTCCTCCGAGGAGGTCATCGGCGCCGCCATCACCGCCGGGAACGCGCCCTGCCTGATCTTCAACACCGCCCCGGCCGCCGTACCGCAGTTCCAGAAGCAGGGCGGGCTGGTCGCGCTGGACGACTTCGACGGCGCCGCCGACTACATCAAGCAGCGCACCGGTGCCGCCGCCGACCAGTACAAGTCCCCCGACGGCAAGTTCTACCAGCTGCCCTGGAAGTCCAACCCCGTGATGATCTTCTACAACAAGGCGATCCTCGCGAAGGCCGGCGTTGACTCGGAGAACCCGCCGCTGTCCACGTACGACGACTTCCTCGCCACCGCTCGCAAGATCAAGTCGTCCGGCGCCGCGCCGGCCGCGATCTACCCGGCCCCGAGCAGCGAGTTCTTCCAGTCGTGGTTCGACTACTACCCGCTGTTCGCCGCGGAGACCGGCGGCAAGCAACTGGTCGAGAACGGCAAGGCCCAGTTCAACTCGCCCGAAGGGGTGCGGGTCGCGGAGTTCTGGAAGAAGCTCTACGACGAGGGCCTCGCGCCGAAGGAGAAGTACAACGGCGACTCGTTCGCCGACGGCAAGGCCGCGATGGCCATCGTCGGCCCGTGGGCGATCGCGGTGTACGGCCAGAAGGTGAAGTGGGGAGCCGCCCCGGTACCGACCTCCACGGGCAAGCCCGCGGCCGAGGTCAAGACCTTCAGCGACGCCAAGAACGTCGCCATGTACTCGGCCTGCAAGAACCGCGCCACCGCGTGGGAGGTGCTGAAGTTCGCCACCAGCAAGGAGCAGGACGGCGCCCTGCTGGCGGCCACCGGTCAGATGCCGCTGCGGGCCGACCTGCCCTCGACCTACCCGGACTACTTCGCGAAGAACCCGGCCTACCAGACCTTCGCCGACCAGGCTGGGCGCACCGTCGAGGTGCCGAACGTGGCGAACTCCATCACCATCTGGCAGACATTCCGGGACGCGTACTCGGAGTCGGTGATCTTCGGCAAGCGGCCGGTGGCCGACGCTCTCGGCGACGCCGCGAAGAAGGTCGACGGGCTAGCCGGCCAGCGATGACCGTCCATCTGACCCGGGGTACGCACCCGCGCCCCGGCAGCCGACGGGTGACGGCCCTGCTGGGCCGTCACCCGGTCGGGCTGGCTCTGATCGCGCCGTACGCCGCGTACCTCGTGCTGGTCTTCGCGTACCCGTTCGGGTTCGCGGTCTGGATGAGCTTCCACGACTACTTTTTCGCCGCGCCGGGAGCCCAGGTCGAGCGTCCCTTCGTCGGCTTGGAGAACTACCGGGCGGTGCTCGGCGACCCGGGGGTACGGCAGGCGTTCGGCAATATCCTGGTGTTCCTGCTGGTCAACGTCCCGCTCACCGCGGTGCTGGCGCTCACCCTCGCTGTGGCGCTCAACCAGGCCATCCGGGGGCGCATCTTCCTGCGGGTCGCCTATTACGTGCCCTATGTGACCGCCAGCGTCGCCGTGGTCGGGGTCTGGCTGTTCCTGTTCAGCTCGGGCGGCCTGGTCAACACGATCCTCGGCCCGCTCGCCCCGGAACCGTCCTGGCTGGTCAACGAGACCCTCGCGATGCCGCTCATCGCGGTCTTCGTGGCCTGGAAGCAGCTGGGCCTCTTCATCCTGCTCTACCTCGCCGCGTTGCAGAACGTCCCGAAGGAGCTGTACGAGTCGGCGGCGGTGGACGGGGCGACCGCCTGGCAGCGGTTCCGCTCGGTGACCGTACCGGCGGTCCGCCCGGCCACCACCCTGGTGGTGATCCTGGCGACCATCACCGGCGCGAATCTCTTCACCGAGCCCTACCTGCTGACCGGGGGCGGCGGCCCGAACGGCGCCTCCACCTCTCCAGTGCTGCTGATGTACCAGCGCGGCATCGAGCAGGGCGCCCCGGACGTGGCGGCGGCGATTGGCGTGCTGCTCGTCATCGGTGTCGTCGCCGTATCGATGATCAACCGTCGACTGCTGGAGAGGTCCTGACATGTCGACCCGTACCATCGGCACACTCGGAACCGCGACCACGGTGGAGCCCGCGGCCCGCCGCCGTCCTGGCACCGTCGGGCGAATGCTGCGGGCCGCGGCGCTGGTCGGCTTCGCGCTGGCCTTCCTCTTCCCCTTCTACTACATGTTCATCGGGTCGCTGCAGGCCGAGCCGGACACCTCCCCGGCCGGGGCGTTCCCCACCGGCGGCCTCACCCTCGACAACTACCGGGAGATCAACGCCGAGATCCACCTGCTCCGGTCGCTGGTCAATTCCGGCATCTTCACCGGCGGGGTCATCCTCGGCACAGTCGTCTTCGGCCTGCTCGCCGGCTACGCGCTGGCGCAGCTCAGCTTCCGGGGCCGCGGCGCGCTGTTCAGCCTGGTCCTGCTGGTCCAGGTGGTGCCGTTCCAGCTCCTGCTGATCCCGCTCTATGTGCTGATCGTGCGCGGCTACGGCCTGGCCGACTCGTACCTCGGCATGATCCTGCCGTTCGTGATCAACACCACGGCGGTCTTCATCTTTCGGCAGTTCTTCCTGCAACTGCCGGACGACCTCTTCGCGGCCGCCCGCGTGGACGGCGCGAGCGAACTGCGCATCCTCTGGTCGGTCGCGCTGCCCCTGGTCCGTCCGGCACTCCTGACCGTGGTGCTGCTGACCTTCATCGGCCCGTGGAACGAGTTCCTCTGGCCGTTCCTGATCACCAAGCAGACCGACATGCAGCCGCTGGCGGTCTCGCTCGCCAACTACCTGAGCAACGTCGCCGGGCGGGCCGCCAACCCGTACGGCGCAGTCCTGGCCGGCGCCTGCGTCCTCGCCGCCCCGGCGGTGGCGTTGTTCGTCGCCTTCCAGAAGCACTTCACCTCGAGCAACATCGGATCTGGTGTAAAGGGTTGAACCGTTGACTGTCTCCACCGCCGTCCCGTACACCCTCACCCGACTCGGCGTCGTCATGGCGCCCCGGCCCGGGGAGCCGCTGGAAGCTGAGGGGGTGCTCAACCCGGCCAGCGGGCGTACCCCGGACGGGAGGCTGCACCTGCTGCCGCGGCTGGTCGCCGAGGGGAACGTCTCCCGGGTCGGGCTCGCCGAGGTCGAGTTCCGCGACGGGATTCCGGCCGGGGTGGTCCGGCACGGCGTGGTCCTCGCCCCCGACGAGGGGTGGGAGCGCGGGTTGAACAATGCCGGGGTCGAGGACCCGCGCACCACCTGGGTGCCGGGCCTCGGCCGCCACCTGATGACGTACGTCGCCTACGGCCCGCTGGGTCCACGGCTGGCCCTGGCCGTCTCCTCCGACCTGCGTACCTGGCGGCGGCTCGGTCCGGTGCAGTTCGCGTACCAGCCGGGGCTGGACACCGACCTGAACCTCTTCCCGAACAAGGACGCGGTCTTCTTCCCCGAGCCGGTGCCGGGCCCGGATGGCCGCCCCTGCTACGCGATGCTGCACCGGCCGATGTGGGACCTGGGCTGGTTCCGTCCGGGTGAGGGGGTGCACCTGCCGGCCGGGATCACGGACGAGCGGCCCGGCATCTGGATCTCCTACGTCCCCGCCGAGGAGGTACAGGCCGACATCGGCGCCCTGGTCCGGCTCCGCGACCATCGCTGCGTCGCCCTGCCGGAGTTCCCCTACGAGGAGCTGAAGATCGGTGCAGGCCCGCCGCCGGTCCGGGTGGCGGAGGGCTGGCTGCTCATCCACCACGGGGTGACCGGCCACATTCCCGACGGCTTCGACCCCAGCAGCCAGAAGGTCGAGTACGCGGCCGGGGCGATGCTGTTCGACCCGACCGACCCGGGCCGGGTGCTGGCCCGCACCGCCGAGCCGATCCTGGCGCCCGAGACCGAGGACGAGCGCTCGGGCACGGTCCCGAACGTGGTCTTCCCGACCGCGATCGAAGAGGTGGACGGTGTCCGGTACGTCTTCTACGGCATGGCCGACGCCAAGATCGGTGTCGCCCGGCTCGACCGTGTCCGGTGAGCCGCGCGGCCGGGCCCGGCCGGCCGTGACCGAGCGGGCCGTGACCGAGCCGGCCGTGCCGACGGGGTGGGTCCGGTGACCGGTCCGGCCGCGCTGCGCCTCGGTGTCGTCGGGGCCGGCGGCTTCGCCACCTTCCTCAGCGGCGCGCTGCGCGACCTGCCGGACGTGACGGTCACCGTGGTCGCCGACCCCGACACCGACCGGGCCGGGCGGCTGGCCGGGACGCTCGCCGCGCGGGCGGTGGCGGACTGGCAGGCGCTGGTCGCGGCCGACGACGTGGACGTCGTGGTGGTGGCCACCCCGCCGGCCCGGCATGCGGAGACCACCCTCGCGGCGCTGCGCGCCGGCCGGCATGTCTTCTCCGAGAAGCCCCTGGCGACCACGGAGGACGACGCCATCGCCATCCGGGACGCGGTCGCCGCCACCGGCCGCGTCCTGGTGGTCGACCACGTGCTGCGCTACAACCCCGTGCTGCGAGCGCTGGCCCGGCTGCGCGGCCCCCGGTTCGCCGCGCCGTCCGGTTGTCCGTTGCTCGGTCCGGTCCGGCGGCTCGCCTTCGAGAACGACGCCAGCGACGAGGACCTCGGCCCGGAGCACTGGTTCTGGGACGAGCGGGTCAGCGGCGGCATCTTCGTCGAGCACGGCGTGCACTTCTTCGACGCGGCGGACGCTCTGATCGGCGCGACCCCCGACTCGGTGCAGGGCATCCTCGGCCAGCGTCCCGGCAGCAGTCTGGTCGATCTGGCGGTCGCCACCACCCGGTACCCGAACGGCGCGCTGGCGACCTTCGCCCACGGCTTCAGCCACGCCCACCGCTGTGAGCGGCAACTGATGCGGATCGACTTCGGCGCCGCCGAAGCGCGGGTAACCGGCTGGATCCCGGTGCGCGCCACCATCAACCTCTGGACCGACGACGCCGGAGCCGCGCTGGTCGAGCACCTGCCCGCCCGGGCCGGGGAACTGCTCGCCGTCGACGGCCACCGGTTGCGCGACCCGGCCGTCACCGTGCTGGTGCACCGGCACGCGGGCCCGGCGCCCGCCCGGGAACGGGGCCGGCCGCGGGAACTGCCGCACCGCTGCCGGATCACCCTCGACCTCGGCGGCGAAGCCGCCAAACCGTACGTCTACGCCGAGAGCGTGCGTGCCGCCATGCACGACCTGGTGCGCTGCGTCCGTACCGGTGAGCGGCCCGCCGCCAGCATCACCGAGGGAGTCAGGGCAGTCACCGTCGCCGCCGCGGCCGCCCACTCCGCCCGCGATGACCGCACCGTCCACCTAGGCCAGTACCCGGAACACCACACCGTCTGCACGTCCTGACCGAGGAGGTCCCGTGAAACGCCGATCGCTGCTGCTGGGCGGCCTCGCCGTCACCACCACCCCGCTCCTGGCCGGCACCCCGGCCGCCGCTGCCACCGAAGCCCCGCGGAGCGCCGCGGTCCCGCTGACCAATCTCGCGCATCTGGACTTCCTCCGGCAGGACGTCACGCCGCCGGACCAGCCCGGGCACACCACCTACCGGCTCGCCGACACCCCCGCTGTCGGGGCGCTGTGGACCTACGCCGAGCCCGGGCCGGACGGGACGTACCGCCGAGTCGGCGGCGGCGCCTACCACCCGGACACCGACACCTGGGGGCAGGGTGCCTACAACGCCGACGACATCTCCCGCGCCGCCGTCGTCTACCTGCGGCACTGGCACCAGACCGGGGCCGCTACCAGCCGTAACGCCGCCTACCAGCTCCTGCGCGGCTTGACGTACCTGCAGACCGCCGAGGGCCCGCACACGGGCAACGTGGTGCTGTGGATGCAGCCGGACGGCACGCTCAACCCGAGCGCCGAGCCGAAGGAGCTGCCCGACCCGTCCGACAGCGACGCGTCGTACTGGCTGGCCCGAACCATCTGGGCGCTCGGCGAAGGGTACGCCGCGTTCCGCGGCCCGGACCCGGACTTCGCCGGGTTCCTGCGTACCCGCCTCGACCTGGCGATCGCCGCCGTGCAGCGTCAGGTGCTCGTCCGCTACGACCAGTGGCAGATCATCGACGGGGAACGTACCCCGGCCTGGCTGATCGTCGACGGCGCGGACGCCACCGCCGAAGCGGTCCTCGGACTGGCTGCCTATGTCGACGCGGGCGGCGGCGCCACCGCCCGCCGAGCGCTGCGCCAACTGGCCCAAGGCATCGCCGCCCTCGCCGACGGCGACAAGCGGGAATGGCCGTTCGGCGCGGTCCGGCCCTGGGCGCTGTCCCGCTCGGTCTGGCACGGCTGGGGCGGCCAGATGCCGGCCGCGCTCGCCCGGGCCGCGCAGGCGCTCGGCGACCGGACCCTGCTGGACCCCGCCGTCACCGACTCCGCCGTCTTCACCCCGTGGCTGCTCACCTCCGGCGGCCCGGACAATGGCCGGCTGCCCACCCGCACCGATCGGTCCCAGATCGCCTATGGCGTCGACTCCCGGGTGCAGTCGCTGCTCGCCGTCGCCGACGCCGCCGGGCGTACCGGATTCGGGCAACTCGCCGCCCTCGCCGCCGCCTGGTACTTCGGCGCCAACCCGGCCGGGACGCCCGGCTACGACCCCGACACCGGCCGGGCCATCGACGGCATCAACGGCGACGGGCAGGTCAACCGGAACTCCGGTGCCGAGTCCACCATCCACACCCTGCTCAGCATGCTCGCCCTGGACGCCCGGCCGGAACTGGTCGCACTCGCGCGCCACACCGAGGTCGTCGAACGGGTCGGCACGGTGCTGCTCGAGGCCGAACACGCCGCCCGCCACGGCGGCGCCACCGTGGTCACCCCGCCGTCGGCGTGGACCGGCGAATCGCTGATCAGCGGCGGCTATGTCGACCTGCCCGCCGGGGCCGGACTGCGCTGGCAACTCTCGCCCGCCGACCAGCCCCGGCTGGTACTGCCCGTGGTGGACCTGCGCCCCGGCGTACCGGCCCGGACCGTCTGGCGCAGCGACGCCGGGCCGCTCGGCCAGGTCGACCACGCCCGCATCGGCGCCCAGGGCAACTCACCGGCGCCGGGCGCGCTGCTCCCGGTCACCCTGCCCGGGGAACTCGCAGCCGACGCCACCGAACTGACCGCCGAGGCGACGACCGGAAGCTCCGCCACCGTAGACGCCGTCATGCTGGAGCCGCTGGTCTCCCGGCTTACCCTGGCCGGCGGCGGGCAGCGCACAACGCTGCTGCGCAGCGCGGCCCGGACCCCCCGCACGGCGGAGGTCGCCGCCGGCGGCACCGGACCGGCCACCGTGGAGGTGTACGACTCGGCCGGAGTGCTCCGCTCGCGGCGCACCGACCCGGCCGCCATGCTGCGGGTCACCGTGCTGCCCGGCGGCTTTACCCTGGTCCGCCGGTGACCGGTACGCGCCCGGGGGAGGCGTGCTTCGAGGAGGCCAGGTTGGGAGACCGCCATGGCCACCGTGGAGTTGTTGACCGGCCGGGGACTCGATGCTGACTGGTTTGACCGTCGCCCGTTGTTTGCGAAGATCAACCGCCGCTAGCTGCGCCCGCGCCGGTTCGGGATCACCCGAGGTCGGCAGCGTCCGTACTCATGTGGCTGAAAGTGCATTGCCCGGTCGTCGACGACGAGTCTTGGCGGCATCGGCCGGGTCTGTCAGACCCGCTCGCCTGGTGTCAGGAAAGGGCAACGGCGGCGCCGGTCACCGCGATCCCGGTTCCGGATTGGGCGGGGATCTCGATGGTGAGCAGGCTTGGACGGCCCATGTCCTGGCCCTGGTGCACGGTGACCGTCGCGGGCGGCGCCACCAGGCCCAGCTCGCGTAGATAGCCACCCAACGCCGCGGCCGCCGCACCGGTCGCCGGGTCTTCCACAACACCACCGGGAGGGAACGGGTTACGCGCGTGGAACACCAGCGCGGACTCGCGGTAGACCAGGTCGATGGTTGTCCAGTCGCGCTGGGACATCAGACTGGTCAGCGCCGCCATGTCGTAGTCCAGGTTGGCCAGGCGGTGCCGGCTCCCGGCGGCCACGATGGGATGCCACGCCCCGGCGAAGGCGATCCGCGGCGGCAGCGTCGCGTCGAGGTCGTCCAACGTCCAACGCAGCGCTCCGAGCAGCGCCGCGAGGTCGCTGGCGGAGACAGGTTTGGTTTGCGGCTCGACGCTGATCAGCGTGGCGGTGGTGGTGCCGCCCGCCTGCACCGTGGTGGAGACCTCGACCAGGCCGGCGCGGGTATCCAGATGCAGGACTCCCGGACCGTGCCGCTCGGCGTAGGCAGCTGCCGATGCGATGGTTGCGTGGCCGCAGAACGGGACCTCTGCCTTCGGGCTGAAATAGCGCACCTTGAACTGCCTGTCCCCGCCAGGCACGAGGAACGCCGTTTCGGAGTACCCGACCTCGGCCGCCATCCGCTGCATCTCTGCGTCGCTGAGCCCGGTGGCATCCAGCACAACACCAGCCGGGTTGCCGCCGGCCGGATCGGCACTGAATGCGGCGTACCGCAGGATCTCCATGATCACGATCCTAGTACGGCAGCCGCCGTTTGAGATGTCGCTGGCGGTGAGGGGTGGACGCGAGGCGGCCACCGCGTGATCGTCTGTACGTTGTGGACATAACTTCAGA
>NZ_JBIAIL010000031.1:0-88420 GCF_042871425.1 Micromonospora sp. NPDC005806
CTCCTGATAGCCCACCAACGGCACATCACGACGGTGCCGCCGCCACGTGTTGATCTCCAACACGCACGCCCACACGTCACCAGCCGAGCGCAGCAACCCGAAACACCGCCGCCGCTGTCCCACCGTCACCCGCACACCAACACGCGCGGTGCGGTGAACAACACGAGGCGCGGCCGGATCCCGACGACGAGGCACGAACCGAACCCAACCGCATCCCTACGACGATTTCCGGCGGCGGCCAACCCAGCGAACCTCAGTGGACACCGCACTAGCCAGCGCGGGGCGGCCGGGCCTCACCTCGACGATGGAAGGACGGGGCTGGACGGATGAAAACTTGCACCGCTAGTTTGGGGCGGCCTGCCGCTGCGCCGCCGCCGAAGGGGAGCACCGTGGATTTCGCACTGTCCGACGAGGAACGCGCGGTCCGGGAGACCGTGCGCTCCTTCATCGCCCGCGAGGTCATGCCGCTGGAGCAGGAGGTGCTGCGCCGCGAGCGCGCCCACCGGCCCGGCCTGGACCGCTCCGAGCTGCGTGAACTGCAGCTCAAGGCGAAGAAGTTCGGCTTCTGGGGGCTGGCCACCGCGGAGGAGTACGGCGGGATGGACCTGCCGGCGGTCCTGCAGTCGCTGATCTGGACCGAGCTGGGGCGTACCTTCGTGCCGTTCCGGTTCGGCGGCGAGGCGGACAACATCCTCTTCCACGCCACCGAGGAGCAGAAGCGCGAGTTCCTCGTCCCCACCATCGAAGGGGAACGGATCTCCTGTTTCGCGATCACCGAGCCGGGCGCCGGCTCGGACGCGGCGAACATCCGGCTGCGCGCCCGGCGCGACGGCGACGACTGGGTCCTCGACGGCGAGAAGACCTTCATCACCAACGGCAACGACGCCGACTTCGCCATCGTGGTGGCGGTGACCGACCCGGAGCAGGGCGCCCGCAACGGCGGCGCGACCGCGTTCCTGGTGGACCGGGCGATGGGCTGGCGGTCGGAGTTCATCCAGACCATGGGCGAGGGCGGCCCGGCGTCGCTGATCTTCGACGGCGTACGGGTGCCGCACCGCAACGTCCTCGGCGAGATCGGCCAGGGCTTCACGCTCGGCATGGAGTGGATCGGCAAGGGCCGTTACACCATCCCGTCGCACGCCATCGGCATCGCCGAGCGAGCGCTGCAGATGGCGATCGAGTACGCCAACACCCGAGAGACCTTCGGCGCGAAGATCGGCACCAACCAGGCGATCCAGTGGATGATCGCCGACTCGGAGACCGAACTGGAGGCGGCCCGCTGGCTGGTGCTGAAGTCGGCGTGGACCGTCGACCAGGGCATGGACCCCCGGCACGCCTCGTCGATGGGCAAGCTCTACGGTGCCGGCATGGTCAACCGGGTGGTCGACCGGGTGCTCCAGATCCACGGCGGCATGGGCTACACCCGCGAGCTGCCGATCGAGCGCTGGTACCGGCAGGTCCGCCTCTACCGGATCTTCGAGGGCACCGACGAGATGCAGCGGCTGATCATCTCCCGCGACCTGCTGCGTGGCTACACGAAGATCGGCGGCCACCTGGCCTGAGTGCTCCCGCCCGGTGCCGGGGCGGGAGCACCCGCTCAGCTCGTCAACTGGTCAGCGCGTCCAGGGCCCGGTCGACGTCCGCCTCGGTGGTGTAGAGGTGGAACGACGCCCGGACCCGGCCGGCCCGAACCGCCGCGCGCACCCCGGCCCGGGCCAGCTTCTCCTGCGCGTCCGGCACCTCCACCGACACGATCGCGCTGTCCCCCGGCGGCCGGCCCAACCCGGCCAGGAACCGGTTGGCCAGCGCCACGTCGTGCTCCCGGATGGCCGGGAGACCGACCTCGGCCAGCAGTTCCAGGGCGGGCGCCGCCCCGACGTAACTGAACCAGGCCGGGGAGATGTCGAAGCGCCGGGCGTCGTCGGCGAGCCGCAGCGGCGGGCCGTAGTAGGAGGAGTGCGGGTCCGCGCCCGCGTACCAGCCCGCGGCGTCGGGACGCATCCGGTCGCGCAGGGCGGGGGCCAGATAGCCGAAGGCCGCTCCGCGCGGCGCCATCAACCACTTGTACGCGGCGACCACCACCGCGTCCGCCAGCCCGGCGTCGAAGGGCAGCCAGCCGCAGGCCTGGGTGGCGTCCACCGCGACGAGCGCGCCGTGCGCCCGGGCCGCCGCGACGATCTCCTCGTGCGGGGCGACCGTGCCGTCCGAGGACTGCACCAGGCTGAACGCGACCAGGTCGGTGTCCGCGTCGATCGCGTCGACCAGGCCGGCCAGCGGAACCGTCCGCACCCGCACCCCCCGCTCCTCCTGCACCAGCCAGGGAAACAGGATCGAGGTGAACTCGACCTCGGGGACCACCACGGTCGCCCCCGGCGGCAGCGCGGCCGCGACCGGGGCCAGCAGTTGGGACGCGGTGCTGCCCACCGCCACGTCCGCGGCGGCTACGCCGACCAGGCCGGCGAAGGCGGTCCGGGACCGGCCGACCGACTCGGACCAGCCCTCGAAGGAGACCCGCCCGGCCCGCCAGTCGGCGAGCACGTCCTGCACCGCCGTCCAGGTCGGGTCGGGCGGCAACCCGTAGGTGGCGGTGTTCAGCCACCCGGGCTCCGGCTGCCACAGCTTCTGCGCCTGCTCCAGATCCATGCCGGCGACGCTAGCGGCGCCGCTCTCCGCGGGGCACAGCCAATCCGGGCGTCGTGGTCCGCGCCGGACGGGCGAGGAGGTCTGCGGCGGTGGCGGGACGGCGGTACCGTCGGCCGAGCCGCCCGTCCCTGGAGGTCGACGATGATCCTCGAGATCCGCACCTACCGCCTGAGGCCCGGCACGAGCGAGGAGTTCGTGCGGGTGATGCGACAGGAGGCCGCGCCGTTGCTGGCGCGCTTCGGCATCCAGGTGGTGGCCGCCGGCGCGTCGCTGGTCCGCGAGGACGGCCACGAGGAGGCGTACCTCATCCGGGCCTTCCCCTCGCTGGCGGTCCGCGACGAGCAGGAGGAGGCGTTCTACGGCAGCGACGCGTGGCGGGACGGGCCACGCGAGGCGATCCTGTCCCGGATCGAGAGCTACCACACCGTCGTGCTGGAGACGTCCGAGGCGGCGGGCGACGTGCTGCTCGGCCGGCGCTCCTGATCCCCGGCGCCGACCGGCCGCGGTCGGCCGGAAGGATGCGCCGGCCCGGGCCGCACCGGAGGGTCCGGCGCGGCCCGGGTGGCGGGTCGCTGGGCTGGTGGCCGGCTCAGGCCGGCGCGTCGGCCAGCGAGGCGGGACGCTGCGCCGGGACCGACGACTGGTCGGCCGGCTCGTCCTCGTCGAGCATGGTGGTCTCGTCGAACGGCCGCTCCCCCGCCAGCACCGCGCGGGCCTGCTCCTGGTCGAACTCGCCGGTCCAGGTGCCGACCAGGACGGTGGCCACGGCGTTGCCGGCGAAGTTGGTCAGCGCCCGGGCCTCGGACATGAACCGGTCGATGCCGACGATCAGCCCGACGCCGTCGACCAGGTCCGGCCGGTGCGACTGGAGGCCGCCGGCCAGCGTGGCCAGGCCGGCGCCGGTGACCCCGGCGGCGCCCTTGGACGCGATGACCATGAAGGCCAGCAGGCCGATCTGCTCGCCGATCGCCATCGGCTTGCCCAGCGCGTCGGCGATGAACAGCGAGGCCATGGTCAGGTAGATGGCGGTGCCGTCGAGGTTGAAGGAGTAGCCGGTCGGCACGGTGATGCCCACGACCGGCTTGCCGACGCCGAAGTGCTCCATCTTGGCGATCAGGCGGGGCAGCGCCGACTCGGACGACGAGGTGGACAGGATCAGCAGGAACTCCCGACCCAGGTAGCGCAGCAGCTGGAAGATCGAGATCCGGGCGACGAACCACAGCAGCGCGCCGAGCACCACCAGCACGAAGATCAGGCAGGTGGCGTAGAAGCCGAGCATGATCTGGGCCAGGCTCTTCAGCGCGTCCATGCCGGTCGCGCCGACCACGGCGGCCATCGCGCCGAACGCGCCGATCGGGGCGACCCACATGATCATCGCGAGCACCTTGAAGACCAGGCGCTGGAGCACGCCGACCGCCCGCAGCACCGGCTCGCCCCGGGTGCCCATGGCCTGGACGGCGAAGCCGAACAGCAGGGCGACCAGCAGCGTCTGGAGCACCGAGCCCTCGGTCAGCGCCGAGAAGAGCGAGGTCGGGATGACGCCGAGCAGGAAGTCGACGGTGTCACCGGTCTCGCCGCCGGCCGCCTTCTGGCCGGCGCCGGCCAGGTCCGCGCCGAGGTTAAGGCCGGAGCCCGGGTGGATGATGTTGCCGACCACCAGGCCGATGGCCAGCGCCACCGTCGACATGACCAGGAAGTAGCCGAGGGCGAGGCCGCCGACCTTGCCGACCCGGGCCGCCTGCCGCACGGAACCGACGCCGAGGACGATCGTGCAGAAGATGACCGGGCTGATCATCATCTTGATCAGGTTTACGAAGCCGGTGCCGAGCGGCTTCAGCTCCTTGCCGACCTCGGGGGCGACGAAGCCGACCACGATGCCGGCGAGGACGGCGACGATGACCGCCAGGTAGAGGTACCGGGTCCGGTCCCGGCGGGCGGGCCGGGCGGTCGCGGGGGTGGGTGTGGTGGTGTCCATGCCCACAATGTGAATCGCGTCTCAACACATGGCACGCTTGCGTTCATTCTGTTCACCCATGCGAAGCACGGCCGAAACGGCGCAGGCCGGGTGCGCCAGACTTGCGGGCGACCGACGGCGGAAGGAGGGGAAGTGGCCCGACGACAGTGGAGCATCGCGGGGCAGCTCTTCGCCCTCCAGGCCGTGGTAGTGACGCTGCTCGTGCTGGCGGGCGCCGCCGGCGCGGTGGTGCTCGCCCGCAGTGACTCCCAGCAGGCGGCGCGGGAACAGGTGCTCGGCGTGGCGCAGACCGCGGCGCACTCCCCCGAGGTCCGCACCGCCCTGGCCGCCCCCGACCCCTCGGCCACCCTCCAGCCCTATGCCGAGTCGATCCGGAGGGCCACGAAGACGGACTTCGTGGTGGTGATGGCCCCGGACCGGACCCGCTACTCGCACCCCAACCCGAAGCTGATCGGGCAGCCGTTCATCGGCGACATCGGCCCCGCGCTGGCCGGCGATGCGTTCACCACCACCAACGTCGGCACCCTCGGCGAGTCGGTGCGTGCGGTCGTCCCGGTGTACGCCGACGACCACCGGATCGTCGGCCTGGTCTCGGTGGGCATCACCACCAAGGTGATCAACCGGAAGCTGCTCGCCCAGGTGCCGGTGCTGCTCTACGCCGCCGTACCCGCCCTGGCGTTGGCGGCCACCGGCTCCTGGCTGCTCAGCCGCCGGCTGCGGCGGCAGACCCACGGCCTCGGGCCGGCCCAGATGACCCGGATGTACGAGTACTACGACGCGGTGCTGCACTCCGTGCGCGAGGGGCTGGTGGTGCTGACCCGCGACCGGCGGGTGGCGCTGATCAACGACGAGGGCCGCCGCCTGCTCGGGCTCGACGACGAAGCGGCGGTGACCGACCGGCCGGTGACCGCGATCGACCTCCCGCCGGCGGTGGCGGAGCTGCTCAGCTCCGGGCGGGACGCGCACGACGAGCCGATCCTCGCCGGCGACCGGGTGCTGGTGGCCAACCAGCGGACCACCCGCTTCGAGGGCGCGGTACTCGGCACCGTGCTGACCCTGCGCGACCAGACCGACCTGCGCAACCTGGCCAGCGAGCTGGACTCGGTACGCGCGCTCACCGAGGCGTTGCAGGCGCAGACCCACGAGTCGGCCAACCGGATGCACACCGTGCTCACCCTGGTGGAGCTGGGCCGCGCCGACGAGGCGGTGCGGCTCGCCACCCGGGACCTGGACCTCGCGCAGCAGCTCACCGACCGGGTGGTCGGGGCGGTGACCGAGCCGGCGCTGGCGGCGCTGCTGCTCGGCAAGTCCGCGCAGGCCGCCGAGCGCGGCGTGGACCTGGTCGTCGACCCGGACTGCCGCCTCGACGACAGCCCGCTGCCCACGACCGACCTGCTCACCGTCGTCGGCAACCTGGTCGACAACGCGCTGGAGGCGGTCGCCGGCGCCGCCCCGCCCCGCCGGGTACGCGTCCTGGTCGGCACGGTGGACGACCGGCTCGTGGTCCGGGTCGCCGACAACGGCCCCGGCCTGGACCCGGAGCGGGTGGCCGACGCGTTCCGCCGCGGCTGGTCCACCAAGAGCGCCGGCCGGGGCCTCGGCCTGGCGCTGGTGGGGCAGGTGATCCGCCGGCACGACGGCACGTCCGAGGTCGGGCGCACCGACGACGGGGAGACGGTGTTCATCGTCCGGCTGCCGGTCCCGCGGGAGCCCCGATGAGCGAGCGCAGCGAGCGAATCATCAGGCGCAGTGCTTTGGTGCCTCATGACGGCACGGAGCGGAGCGGAGTCCCGGCATGAGCGACATCCGGGTGCTGGTGGTGGAGGACGAGCCGCTGCTGGCGGAGGCGCACAAGGCGTACACCGAGCGGGTGCCGGGCTTCGTGGTGGTCGGGGTGGCGCACACCGCGCGGGAGGCGATGGCGGTGCTGCGGCAGCGCGGCGGCGCGGACGTCGACCTGGTGCTGCTCGACTTCCGCCTGCCCGACCTGCCCGGGCTGGACGTCTGCCGGGCGCTGCGGGCCGCCGGCAGCGACATCGACGTGCTGGCGGTGACCTCGGCGCGGGACCTGGCGGTGGTCCGCACCGCGGTCTCCCTGGGGGTCACCCACTACCTGCTCAAGCCGTTCACCTTCGCCGCGTTCCGTGACAAGCTGGAGCGGTACGCCGAGTACCGCCGGCAGGCGCTCGCCGAGGGCGAAGTGGTCGCCCAGCACGAGGTGGACCGGATGTTCGCCACGCTGCGCGGCGCGGCCCGACACACCCTGCCGAAGGGCCTCGACGAGCAGACGCTGAACACCGTGCTGGCCGCGCTCGGCGACGGCGGGCTCTCCGCGACCGAGGTCAGCCGGCGGACCGGGATCTCTCGGGTGACCGCCCGCCGCTACCTGGAATACCTGGTCTCCGCCGATCGCGCGGTCCGCGCGCCCCGCTACGGCACGCCTGGCCGACCGGAGGTCGAGTACCGGCCGGTGTGAGCGGCTGCCGCGGCCGGCCCGGCCGACCCGGCCGCGTCTTATCGGATGTTCCCGGTGTGGCCGAGGGAGTAGCGGCCGGGCTGCGGCCAGACGGTCAGGCCGTGCGGGCCCCGGCCGACCGGGATGCGGGCCAGTAGCTTGCCGGTCTGCGTGCTCAGCACGTACACCTCGTCGTGGTAGCGCCCGGAAAGCCAGAGCTGCTTGCCGTCGGCGGAGAGGCCGCCCATGTCCGGGCTGCCGCCGCCGGGGATGCGCCAGGTCGTTCTGGGTTTCAGGTCGGCCAGGTCCAGGACGGTCACGCTGCCCTCGTCCCGGTTGGTGACGTAGGCGAGCGTGGCTTCGCGGTTGAAGTAGATGCCGTGGGCGCCCCGGCCGGTGCGGATGAAACCGGTCTGCCGGGTGGCCTGGCCGTCGAAGACGTACACCCCGTGGGCGCGCATGTCCGCGACCAGGAAGTGCTGCCCGTCGGGGGTGAGCCGGGTGTCCTGGGGCATGCCGTCGGCCGTCTCGGTGAGCCGGAACTCGCGCAGCTTGCGCAGGCTGACGGTGTCCAGCACCAGCATCCGGTTGGCGAACTCGCAACTGAACAGCATGGTCTTCCCGTCGGCGGAGTAGTCCATGTGGTTGATGCCGCCACACTCGGGAAACCGGACCGACCGCACCCGCTGCCAGGTCTTCACGTCGTAGAAGTCCAGCCGCTGGTACGCCTCGGCGACCACGATCGCCTGCGTGCCGTCGGGGGTGAAGTAGAGGTTGTACACGTCGTCGAGTTTCCGGAACGGGCCCGGCGTGCCGGTCCTGGCGTCGATCGGGACCAGACCACCGTTGGGGATCTGGCTGGACGCCACATACAGCGTGCGCAGATCGTAGGACGGCACCACGTGCTGCGGCTCCGGCCCGCCCGGGAACTTGTCCACCACCTTGTAGGTCGCCGGGTCGATCACCCACACGTCGTTGCTCTTGGTGTTCGGCACGTACACCAGCGGCCGGTCACCGCGCACCGACGCGGCCACCTGGCCGGGGCCGGCAGCGGCGTACACGTTCCCGGCCGCCGGGTAACTCGGCATGCCCGCCACCAGCGGCCCGAACGACCGACCCGCCGAGGCACCCACGGACGGGCTGGTCAACGCCTCCCTGGCGGGTACCCGATCGGTGCAGGCCAGGAGCCCAGCCGACAGGAACAGGACCGGCACGACGGCCAGCAACCGACTACGGGACATTCGCCCACGGTAACGGACAAATGCTAACCAACCGGACCGCTCTCGCGATCGGGGCGACGCCCGGCTCAGCTCACGTTGGCCGGACCGAGGACGCTCTTCAGGTCGCCCATCAGCGCGGTGGTCGGCGCCACCCGGAACGGCCCGAGGCGCAGCGTGGTGACCTTGCCGCCGTTGAGCAGCTTGACGTGCACCTCGGTGTCGCCGGGGTGCAGCACCAGGGTCTCCTTGAGCTTCTCGACCAGCGGCGGCGTGCAGCGGTGCACCGGGATGGTGAGGGTGACCGGCTTGTTCGCCGGATTGCTGCTGATGTCCGGCATGGACATGTCCATCGCCATGATCCGCGGGGTGTCGTCGCGCCGGTCCACCCGTCCCTTGACCACCACGATCGCGTCCTCGGCGATGTACTGGCCGATCACCTCGTAGGTGTTCGGGAAGAACAGCGTCTCGACGCCACCGGCCAGGTCCTCCAGGGTGGCGGAGGCCCAGGCGCGGCCCTGCTTGGTCACCCGCCGCTGCACGCCGGAGAGGATGCCGGCCAGGGTGACCACGGCGCCGTCGGGGACGGTCCCTTCCTCGGAGAGCGAGGCGATGGTGCAGTCGGCCGCCGCGCCCAGCACGTGCTCCAGGCCGAAGAGCGGGTGGTCGGAGACGTACAGGCCGAGCATCTCCCGCTCGAAGGCGAGCTTGTCCCGCTTGTCCCACTCCCCCTCGCCGATGGTCGGCATGACCGTGGTGCTGCCGCCGCTGTCCACGTCGCCGAAGCCGGCGCCGAAGAGGTCGTACTGGCCGACGGCCTCCTTGCGCTTGACGTCGGCGTACGCGTCGATGGCGTCGGCGTGCACGGCGAGCAGGCCCTTGCGCGGGTGGCCCAGCGAGTCGTACGCCCCGGCCTTGATCAGCGATTCGATGGTCTTCTTGTTGCAGACCACCGCGTCCACCTTCGACAGGAAGTCGTAGAAGTCGGCGTACTCGCCCTTCTCCTCCCGGCACCGCATGATCGCCGCCACCACGTTCGCGCCGACGTTGCGCACGGCCGCCAGGCCGAACCGGATGTCCTTGCCGACCGGGGTGAACGGCCCGGCCGAGGTGTTCACGTCCGGCGGGAGGACCTGGATGCGCATCCGGCGGCACTCGGAGAGATAGAGCGCCATCTTGTCCTTGTCGTCGCCGACGGAGGTCAGCAGCGCCGCCATGTACTCGGCCGGGTAGTGCGCCTTGAGGTACGCCGTCCAGTACGACACCAGGCCGTACGCGGCCGAGTGCGCCTTGTTGAAGGCGTAGCCGGCGAACGGGACGAGGACGTCCCACACCGCCTGGATCGCCTCGTCGGAGTAGCCGCGCTCGCGGCAGCCGTCCCGGAAGGGGACGAACTCCTTGTCGAGGATCTCCTTCTTCTTCTTACCCATCGCCCGGCGCAGCAGGTCGGCCTGGCCGAGGCTGTAGCCGGCGAGGATCTGCGCGGCGCGCTGCACCTGCTCCTGGTAGACGATCAGGCCGTAGGTGGGGGCGAGGATCTCCCGCAGCGGCTCCGCCAGCTCCGGGTGGATCGGCGTGATCTCCTGGAGGTTGTTCTTGCGCAGCGCGTAGTTGGTGTGCGAATCCACGCCCATCGGGCCGGGCCGGTAGAGCGCCAGCACGGCGGAGATGTCCTCGAAGTTGTCCGGCTTCATCAGGCGCAGCAGCGAGCGCATCGGCCCGCCGTCGAGCTGGAACACGCCGAGGGTGTCACCCCGGGCGAGCAGCTCGTAGGCGGCCTTGTCGTCCAGCGGGAGGCCCAGCAGATCCAGCTCCCTGCCGTGGTTGAGCTGGATGTTCTTGACCGCGTCGTCGATGATCGTGAGGTTGCGCAGGCCGAGGAAGTCCATCTTCAACAGCCCGAGCGACTCGCACGTCGGGTAGTCGAACTGGGTGATGATGGCCCCGTCGGCGTCCCGCCGCATCAGCGGGATGTGCTCGATGATCGGCTCGGCGGACATGATGACGCCGGCGGCGTGCACGCCGGTCTGCCGGATCAGCCCCTCGATGCCCTTCGCGGTCTCGATGACCTTCTTGACGTCCGGGTCGGACTCGTAGAGGCCGCGGATCTCGCCGGCCTCCGCGTAGCGCGGGTGCTTCGGGTCGAAGATGCCCGACAGCGGGATGTCCTTGCCCATCACCGCCGGAGGCATCGCCTTGGTGATCCGGTCGCCCACCGCGTACGGGTAGCCGAGCACCCGGGCCGAGTCCTTGATCGCGGCCTTCGCCTTGATCGTGCCGAAGGTGGCGATCTGCGCGACCTTGTCCTCGCCCCACTTGTCGGTGACGTACCTGATCACCTCACCGCGCCGACGCTCGTCGAAGTCGATGTCGACATCCGGCATCGAGACGCGCTCGGGGTTGAGGAACCGCTCGAAGATCAGGCCGTGCGGGATCGGGTCCAGGTCGGTGATGCCCAGCGCGTACGCGACCAGCGAGCCGGCGGCCGAGCCACGGCCCGGACCGACCGCGATGCCCTGGCTCTTCGCCCACTGGATGAAGTCGGCGACCACGAGGAAGTACGACGGGAAGCCCATCTGCACGATGACGCCCAGCTCGTACTCCGCCTGGGCGACGTGCCCCTCCGGGATGCCGTTCGGGAAACGACGGGCCAGGCCCTCGAACGTCTCCTTGCGGAACCAGGACTCCTCGGTCTCCCCCGCCGGGATCGGGAACCGCGGCATCATGTTGTGGAACTCGAACATCCCGGTCGGGTCGACCTTCTCGGCGACCAGCAGGGTGTTGCGGCAGCCCTGCTGCCACAGCTCGGACGAGTCGACCGCGCGCATCTGCTCGGCGGACTTGACGAAGTAGCCGCCGCCCTCGAAGCGGAACCGGTTCGGGTCGGCGACGTTGCTGCCGGTCTGCACGCAGAGCAGCACGTCGTGCGCCTCGGCCTGGGCCTCGTGCGTGTAGTGCGAGTCGTTGGTGACCACCGGCGGGATGTCGAGCTTGCGGGCGATCTCGGTCAGCCCGTCGCGGACCCGGCGCTCGATGTCGAGGCCGTGGTCCATGATCTCCAGGAAGTAGTTCTCCTTGCCGAAGATGTCCTGGTAGGCGGCGGCGACCTTGAGCGCCTCGTCGAACTGGCCGAGCCGCAGCCGGGTCTGCACCGCGCCGGACGGGCAGCCGGTCGTCGCCATGATCCCCTCGGCGTGCTCGGCGATCAGCTCCATGTCCATCCGGGGCCACTTGACGTAGTGACCCTCCATCGAGGCGCGCGAGTTGAGCTTGAACAGGTTCTGCAGGCCGTCCTTGTTCGCCGCCCACATGGTCATGTGGGTGATCGCGCCGTTACCGGAGACGTCGTCGCTCTTCTGCTCCGGGCGACCCCACTTGACCCGCTGCTTGTGGAAGCGCGACTCCGGCGCCACGTACGCCTCGACGCCGAGGATGGGCTTGACCCCGGCGGCCGTCGCCTGCCGGTAGAAGTCGTTCGCGCCGTGCATGTTGCCGTGGTCGGTGATCGCCACCGCCGGCATGCCGAGCCGCGCGGCCTCGGCGAAGAGGTCCTTGAGCCGGGCCGCTCCGTCGAGCATCGAGTACTCGGTGTGCACGTGCAGGTGCGCGAACGAATCGGCCATGCGTGGCGCCCCCCGGCGTTGTGGATCTTGATGGTCGGAGTCGACCCGGACCTACCCTACCGAGGTGATCTGACGGGCTCCACCGTGCGCGCCGCGGGTGGCCTCCGTCTCGTTCGGCGGCCGCCCCGGGCCGCTCGGCACAACGCCGGGAACGGCGTGGGAGCCACCCCACGCCGCTCCCCCGCCGTCAGACCCGCTGGTCGGCGAAGAGGCCCTGCACGTCGGCCGCGCTGAGCGCTCCCTGGTACGCACCGAGGTCGTCGACCTGCCCGTACAGCCACTCGGCCGGGCCGGCCGGGGTGGTGGTCCGGCCGACCAGCAGCGAGCCGGCCGACTGGCGCGGCTGCCAGGCGGCGTTCAGGTCGGCCGTGCCGACCAGCACCCCGTCGACGTGCAGCCGCACCTGCCGGTGCGTCGCGTCGAGCACCGCCACCAGCTGGTGCCACTGGTCCGCACCGGTCGCCGGGGCGGTCGCGGACGTGGAGGTGGCGTCGTTCGGGGCGGCCGGGTCGGCCGGCACCCCGAACACCCAGCGGCCGCCGTCGACCGGCTCCCAGGCCACGCGGAAGGCGCTGCCGCCGGCGGCGTCCTGGGACAGCACGGTCTGGGCGCCCCGCGCCGGGTCGAGCCGGACCCAGGTGGCCACGCTGAACGACTGGTCGGTACGGAGTACCGGGGCGTCCTGCCAGACCGGGTTCTGCGGATCGGCGACCTTGGACTGGGTCCGGGCGTACTCCCGGGTGGCCTCGCCGTAGTGCGGGTCCGACGGGTCGTCGATCCAGTGGGTGTCGTCGAGCGCGAGCGCGTTGCCCCGGTGTCCGGCGACGATGTCGGCGCCCTGGGTCAGGGCGAGCCGACGATTGAACCCGGTGCCGTCCTGGGCGGCGCAGAGGGTGGGGTCGTCGATCGTCACGTCGTAGCAGGGGGTGGCGGCCTCGAATTGCCACATCCCCACCTGCACCGGCCGAAGCAGGCCGGGCTCGTCGAAGCCGCCGGAGGCCGGGTCGTCGGCCGACCAGCCGGTGAAGTCCTGGGTCACCAGGGCCCGCTCGTACACCCGCAGGTCGGCCAGGTTGCCCTGCCACCACGCGGTGTCGCCGCGGCCGACGCGCACCTCCCCGGTCGGGTCGTTCACCGCGGTGACTTTGGCGACCGTCGCCTCGTCCACGCCGTTCACCCAGAGGGTGACGGTGCGGGCGGTGACGTCGTGCACGACGGCGAGATGGGTCCAGAGGCCCGGCTGCGGCGCCGAGACGGACCGGGCGATCGACCATTTGCCGCCCTTGCCGGTCTTCGAGGGCATCCGCACCTCCCAGCGGTTGGTGGTGCGGTCGTAGCCGACCGAGAGCGTGGCCTGGCCGGAGCCGGCCTTGCTGGCGAAGACCCGGCTGACCGAGGTGTCGGTGAGCCGCACCCAGGCGGCGAGCGAGAAGGTGTCGGCGGTGTTCAGCGCCGTCGGCGAGGCCGTCAGGTACGACGAGGCGCCGTCGAACGCGACCGACTGGTCGCCGAGCAGGTGGGCGTCGTCCTGCCAGGTGATGCCCGATCCGGTGAGCGGGGTGTCCCCGCCGAGGGCCGGCTGGCGGTCGGCCAGGGCCTGCGCCTGGGTGCTTCCCGGGTAGGTCTCCAGGTCCCACCAGGCGGTGGGCGGGGACGGACGGTCGGCGGTGACGGCGCGGGGTGCCGCGAGGACCGCGCCGGCGTTGGCAAGCGGAAGCAGCGCAGCAGTGCAGGCGACGGCGAGCCGGAGAGCGGTGGATCTGTTCGTGAGCATCTGGTCATCCCCCGTGGATCTTGTGACTGTGGAGCCGGCCGACGGATCGAAGATCATCTCATGACCGGCAAGCACATCTTCACAGGCGGATGCAACGCCAGCGATTCCGTTCCATGCGGGGCACACAATAGTGTGTGCCACACGGTATAGTGTGAGACATGGTGAGCGACGAGATCCTGCGGACCCATCTCCAGGAGTTGCGACGCGGCACGGTGGTGGTGGCCAGCCTGGTCGCCCTGCGCCGGTCCGACTACGGGTACGCGCTGCTGCAACGACTGGGCGCGCACGGGTTCCCCGTGGACGCGAACACGCTCTACCCCCTGCTCCGCCGACTGGAGGAGCAGGGGCTGCTGACCAGCGAGTGGAACACCGAGGAGAGCCGGCCGCGCAAGTTCTACCGCACCAGTGAGGAGGGCGAGGCGGTGCTGCGCCGCCTGCTCGACGACCTGACCGCGGTGCAGACCTCCGTCGCCGGGCTGATCGAAGGAGTCGAGCGATGAGCTCTCTGACCGACCGCTATCTCGCCGCCACCCTGCGGGCCGTGCCGGCACCCCGACGCGCCGAGCTCGCCACCGAGCTGCGCGCCTCCATCGCGGACATGATCGACGACCGGACCGCCGGCGGGCAGGACCACGTCACCGCCGAGCGGGAGGTGCTCACCGAACTCGGCAACCCCGACCAGCTCGCCGCCCGCTACACCGACCGCCGGTTGCAGCTCATCGGACCGCGCTACTTCCTGGTCTGGTGGCGGGTGCTCCGGGTGCTGCTCACCTTCGTCCCGGCCACCGTGGGCGTGGTGACCGGCGTGGTCAAGGCCACGGTCGGTGGTGAGCCCGGCGCGGCGGTCGGCGCCGGGATCGCCGTCGCCCTGGAGACCGGGGTGCAGATCGCCTTCTGGGTCACCCTCGCCTTCGCCGTCCTGGAACGCACCGACACGCCGCTGAACCTGCCCGAGTGGAACGTCGACCAGCTCCCCGAGTCGACGACGGAACGGCAGGTGACCCTGGTTGACAGCTGCGCCTCGATCGTGTTCCTGCTCTGCGCCATCGCGTTCCTCCCCTTCCAGCACTTCCAGCCCTGGGTCTCGGGCGACGGTTCCCGCCTGCCCATGCTCGACCCCGCGCTGTGGAGCTTCTGGCTGCCGGCGCTGATCGCGGTGCTGGTCGTCAGCATCGGCCTGGAGGTCGCCAAATACCGGGCCGGCCGGTGGACGTGGCCGCTGGTCGCGGTCAAAACCGTGCTCGACCTCGCGTTCGCCGTCCCGGTGGCCTGGCTGCTGCTCACCGACCGGCTGCTCAACCCGGCGCTGGTGGACCGGTTCGAATGGCTGCGCGAGGGCGGCGCGCAGGACGTGGCCCGGATCGCCGTCGCGGTCACCGCCGCCGTCGTCATCTGGGAGGTCATCGACAGCGCGGTCAAGGCCCGGCGGCAGGCCACCTGACCCGTTGCGTTCCCGGCCCGGCCGCCAGCTGGCGCCGGGCCGGGATCAGGCGTCGGCCGTTGCGGCCCGCCACTCCCGGTCCAGCAGGGCGTAGACGACCTCGTCGGTCCACTCCCCCTTGACGAACTCGTTCTCCCGCAGGTGCGCCTCGCGCCGCATGCCGAGCCGTGCCAGCACCCGTGCCGACGCGTCGTTGCGGCCGTCGAGGCGGCCGACGATCCGGTGCAGCCCGAGAACGTCGAAGCCGAGCCGCAGCATCTCCCGGGCCGCCTCGGTGACGTACCCGTGGCCGGTGTGGTCGGGGTGCAGCACATACCCGATCTCGCCCTGGCGGTGCTCGGCGCTGGTCCAGCTGAGCAGCACGTCGCCGACCAGCTCGCCGGTCTCCGGCAGCACCATCGCCAGGTTGAGCACGTCGCCCGGCGCGCGCACCGCGGTGCGCCGCAGCATCCGCTCCAGCGCCGCTCGGGCGGCGGCGTCGTCGTACGGCTCGTGGTAGAGGAACCGGGTGACCTCCGGCCGGCCGCGGTAGTCGTGCAGGACGGCCAGATCGTCGGGGGTGAAGGCGCGCAGCAGCAGACGGTCGGTCCGCAGCGGCAGGTCGGGGACGAGCATTCCGGCAGGGTACGGGAGCGCCGCGCGGCGGGTCAGCCGGGTTTCGCCGTCACCACTCCGGTCCGCGCTCGGAGGGAGCAGATGGAGCAGAACGCCTTCCCGATGAAGGCACCGGCGGCCGCAAGCAGACCATCCGCGAGAATCGTGGGGGCCGCCATGCCCGGCAGCGTACGGCCGCGGGGCAACCGACTGACCGGCCGGTCGGCGCGACGAAACGCCGGGCCGGTGAGGGCACCGACCCGGTGTCCCGCCTCAGCGCCGCCGTCAGTCGACGGCGGCCATCACCTCGTCGGAGACGTCGAAGTTCGCGTACACGTTCTGCACGTCGTCGCAGTCCTCGAGGACGTCGATCAGCTTGAAGATCTTGCGGGCGCCGTCCTCGTCCAGCGGCACGTTGACGCTGGGGATGAGCGAGGACTCCGCCGACTCGTACTCGAGGCCGGCGTCCTGCAGCGCCGTGCGCACCGCGATCAGGTCGCCCGGCTCGGAGACCACCTCGTACGCCTCACCGAGGTCGTTGACCTCCTCCGCGCCGGCGTCGAGGACCGCCATCATCACGTCGTCCTCGGTGGTGTCCGCCTTCGGGACGATCACCACGCCCTTGCGGGAGAACATGTACGACACCGAGCCGGCGTCGGCGAACGAGCCGCCGTTGCGGGTCAGCGCGGTGCGCACCTCGGTGGCCGCCCGGTTCCGGTTGTCGGTGAGGCACTCGATGAGCAGCGCGACGCCGTTCGGGCCGTAGCCCTCGTACATGATCGTCTGGTAGTCCGCGCCGCCGGCCTCCAGGCCGGAGCCGCGCTTGACCGCGCGGTCGATGTTGTCATTCGGAACGGAGTTCTTCTTCGCCTTCTGGATGGCGTCGAAGAGGGTCGGGTTGCCGGCCGGGTCGCCGCCGCCGGTCCGGGCCGCCACCTCGACGTTCTTGATCAGCTTGGCGAACATCTTGCCGCGCTTGGCGTCGATGACGGCCTTCTTGTGCTTGGTGGTCGCCCACTTTGAGTGGCCGGACATCTCATACCTCCGTCTGTTGACTCACGCCTGCGTCGACTGTCCGCGCCCGCGCCACGCCGGGACCGACGTGCGGTCGGATGGGGGGCGGCGGCGGGCGGTGAGCCCTGCCGAACCGCGGCAATCCTATCGAGGTCACGCCCGCCGGTGTCACACCCGGCACCGACCGGGGCGTGGCACGGCCCCCTGCCCGACGGGAAGGGGGCCGCTGGGCACGTGCTCAGGCGGCCCGGACGAGGTCCACGAAGTAGCGGTGCAGCCGCAGGTCGCCGGTGAGCTCGGGGTGGAACGAGGTGGCCAGCAGGTTGCCCTGCCGGACCGCGACGATCCGGTCGGCGGCCGGGCCGTCGGTGACCCGGCCGAGCACCTCGACACCGTCGCCGACCCGCTCGACCCAGGGGGCGCGGATGAAGATGGCGTGGAACGGCTCGCCCTCGACCCCGGCGATCTCCACCGGCGCCTCGAACGAGTCGACCTGCCGGCCGAACGCGTTGCGCCGCACGGTCATCTCGATGCCCTGGAAGCCCCGCTGGTCGGGACGGCCGTCGAGCACCTCTGACGCCAGCATGATCATTCCGGCGCAGGAGCCGTAGACCGGCATGCCGCCGGCGATCCGCTTGTCGATCGGCTCGCGCATCTCGAAGATGTCGGCGAGCTTGCTCATGGTGGTGGACTCGCCGCCGGGGATGACCAGCCCGTCGACCGCGTCCAGCTCGGCCGGGCGGCGCACCGGGCGGGCGTCCGCACCGGCGCCGGCCAGGGCGGCGACGTGCTCGCGCACGTCCCCTTGGAGCGCGAGGACACCGATGATCGCTGCCGTCACGTTCGCTCCTTTCGCTTGTCAAGAAGGGGCCCCTGCGCTACGCGAAGCGTCAACAAGGGGCCCCTCCTTTCCCGTCACCAGCCGCGCTCGGCCAGCCGGTGCGGCTGCGGGATCTCGTCGACGTTGATGCCGACCATCGCCTCGCCCAGGCCCCGGGAGACCTTGGCCAGCACGTCCGGGTCGTCATGGAAGGTGGTGGCCTTCACGATCGCGGCGGCACGCTGAGCCGGGTTGCCCGACTTGAAGATGCCCGAGCCGACGAAGACCCCCTCGGCGCCGAGCTGCATCATCATGGCGGCGTCGGCCGGGGTGGCGATGCCGCCCGCGGTGAACAGCACCACCGGCAGCTTGCCGGTCTCGGCGATCTCCTTGACCAGCTCGTACGGCGCCTGGAGCTCCTTGGCGGCGACGAACAGCTCGTCCTCGGGCAGCGACTGGAGCCGGCGGATCTCCTTGCGGATCTTGCGCATGTGGGTGGTGGCGTTGGAGACGTCACCGGTGCCGGCCTCGCCCTTCGAGCGGATCATGGCCGCGCCCTCGGTGATCCGGCGCAGCGCCTCGCCCAGGTTGGTCGCGCCGCAGACGAAGGGGACGGTGAACGCCCACTTGTCGATGTGGTTCTCGTAGTCGGCCGGGGTCAGCACCTCGGACTCGTCGATGTAGTCGACGCCGAGGGACTGGAGGACCTGCGCCTCGACGAAGTGGCCGATCCGGGCCTTGGCCATCACCGGGATCGAGACGGCGTTGATGATGCCGTCGATCATGTCCGGGTCGCTCATCCGGGACACGCCGCCCTGCGCGCGGATGTCCGCAGGGACCCGCTCCAGCGCCATGACGGCGACCGCGCCGGCGTCCTCGGCGATCTTGGCCTGCTCGGGCGTGACCACGTCCATGATCACGCCGCCCTTGAGCATCTCGGCCATGCCCCGCTTGACGCGGGCGGTGCCGACGACCGGGGTGGCGTTGGTGTTCGGGGAGGTGGATTCGGGCACGGGTCATCGCTCCTTGGACGTGCTCAGGGGGTGGCTAGGAAAAATGCTATGCCCGGGTCAACGCCGGGCCGACAGCCAATCAGACCCACGGTGGACTGCTCTGTGGTCGGCGTCACGCGTGACCAGGGGCCGAGCACGGGGCGGCGGGGGTCAGCCGGTGGGGACGTCCGCCGGAACGACGAGCGTCGGGTCGTCGATGTCGAAGTAGCGGGGCCACTCGCGCCCGCGGCCCATCCGGAACAGGCGTACCAGGGGGCGGCTGCGCGCCGCCCGGGCGTCCCGGACCAGGTCGGTGTGCACCTGCCGGGCCAGGGCCAGCCGCCGGCTGGCGGCGACCACCGCCTCGCAGGCCGGGTCGGCCGGGTCCAGCGCGACCGTGCGCAGTTGGCGGGTGAGGTCGTTCTCGGCGGCCTCCTGTTCCTCGGGGACAGCGTCGAGGGCGATCCGCGCCGCCGCGTACAACTCCACGCCGTACCGCCGCTCAGCCAGCACCGCGGCGGCCGCCGCGCGGCGCAGCAGGTGGGCGTCGAGGGCCCGGGCCGCCGACTCCGCCCGGGTCTGCAGCCGTTGGACCCGGCCGGCCGTCCAGATCAGGTACGCCGCGACGAGCCCGGCGACCAGGGCTGTGCCCACCACCCACCACATGCCCGGCATCGTAGTGCTGCTCCTCCTCCCGCCCGGCTCACGCGGCCCCTGGCCGACGCCCTCGTCACACCGGCCCCACCGGGCACGGGAGTCAGCCCAGTTCGGCCCACTCCTGGTCCATGACCCGGCCGTCGGTTGCCTCGATCGCCGCTGCGTATACCTCCAGAACCCGGCGGGCAACCACGGGCCAGTCGAAATTCGCCACCACCTGGTCGCCGCAGGCGGTGAGCTCCGCCCGCCGGTCCGCGTCGTCGAGCAGCTCGGCCAGGGCGGTCCGCAGGGCCACCGCGTCGCCGGTCGGGAAGAGCCGCCCGGCCCGCCCGCCGTCGAGGACCCGGCGGAAGGCGTCCAGGTCGCTAGCGACCACGGTGGCGCCGGCGGCGAGCGCCTCGGTGAGGATCATCCCGAACGACTCCCCGCCGGTGTTCGGTGCCACGTACAGATGCAAGCTGCGCAGCATGCGAGGTTTGTCCGACTCGGACACCATGCCGAGGAAGGTGACCCGCTCCCGCAGCTCGGCCGGGAACTGCCCGTACAGGTCGTCCGCTTCCCCCGGGCCGGCCACCAGCAGGCGCAGCCCCGGGCGGTCCGGGGCGAGCGCGACGAAGGCGTCACGCAGGATCGGGAAGCCCTTGCGCGGCTCGGTGAACCGGCCCAGGAAGCCGAGCGTCCCGCCGGTGCCCGGCGCGCACTCCCCCGGCCAGCCGGGCAGCGGGTCCACCCCGGCGAACTTCGCCACCGCGACCCCGTTCGGGATCTCCACCGCGCCGCCGTCCATGTGCTCGACCTGCACCTTGCGGGCCAGGGCGCTCACCGCGATCCGGGCGGTGATCCGCTCCAGCAGGATCTGGAGCACCCCCTGCGCGGCGGAGAGCACCCGGGAGCGGGTCATCGCGGTGTGGAAGGTGGCCACCACCGGGCCTCGCGCGCAGAGCACGGCCAGCATCGACAGGCTCGGGGTGAGCGGCTCGTGCACGTGCAGCACGTCGAAGTCGCCCCGGGTGATCCAGCGCCGCACCCGCGCGGTGGAGACCGGGCCGAAGGCGATCCGGGCCACCGAGCCGTTGTACGGCAGCGGCACCGCCCGCCCGGCCGGCACCACGTACGCCGGCAGCGCTGAGTCCTCGTCCGCCGGGGCCAGGACGCTCACCTCGTGCCCCAGCCCGATCAGCGCCTCGGCCAGGTCCATGACGTGGTTCTGCACCCCGCCGGGGACGTCGAAGGAGTACGGGCACACGATGCCGATCCGCACGTCAGTGCCCTTCGTTCGCGACTGCGGGGCTCCGCTGCGCTGCACTCCTCGCGCTCACCGCGGCGCCCTCCCTCAGATCGTCCCGGTGGTGGCCGGCGGCTGCGCCGAGGCGTCCGCGTCGCCGCCGTTCGTCGTGCCCTGGTCCAGCCACATCCGCTGCAACATGTGCCAGTCTTCCGGATGCCGGGCGATGCCCGCCGCCAGACTGTCGGCAATTCGCTGGGTCAGCACCCGGACCCGCTCGTCCAGTGGGCCGCTGTCCGGGTCGGGCAGCTCCAGCGGACCCTCGAGCGTGGCGCACGCGGCGTCCGGCTCGTACCACATCGAGGCCACGTAGAGCGGGGCGCCGGTCCGGATCGCCAGCAGGGCCGGGCCGGCCGGCATCCGGGTCCGGCCGCCGAAGAACTCCACCTCCACGCCGCGCGCGGAGAGGTCCCGGTCGGCCAGCAACGGCACCACCGCGCCCGTCCGCAGCCGGTCCAGCAGCACGTCGAACGCGGGCCGGTCACCGCCGTGGGTGGGCAGGATCTCCATGCCCAGCCCCTGCCGGAAGGCCAGGAAGCGCTCGTAGACGCCCTCCGGCTTGAGCCGCTCGGCGACGGTGGTGATCGGCCAGCCGGTGGCGGCCACCCAGGCACCGGCCGCGTCCCAGTTGCCCGCGTGCGGCAGCGCGACCACCGCGCCCCGGCCGGCCGCCACGTCGGCGGCGAGCTTCTCCTGGCCGTCGAGGCGGAACCCGGCCAGGATCTCCCGGCGGCTCAGCGCGGGCAGCCGGAAGGCCTCCATCCAGTACCGGGCGTACGACCGCAGGCCCTGCTTCACCAGGGCGTCCAGCTCCGCGTCGGACACCTGCGGGCCGACCACCCGGCGCAGGTTGGCGCGCAGTCGGGCCGTACTCCGGCCGCCCTTGCGGTGGGCGCGGTCGGCGCCCGCCCGGAAGGCGGCGGCGACCACGCGCCCGGGCAGCGCGCGGACCAGGCGCCAGCCGGCGACGAAGCCCGCCTCGGTGAGGTTCACTCCTGGCCGGCCTGCTGCGCCTGCCGGTACACGTGGGCCATGCGCTGCCCGACCGTGAAGATCGAGACGGCGGCGAGCAGCCAGAGCGCGATCGGCAGGGCGAGGTCGACGCCGAGGCCGGTGAGCAGGCCGCCCACTCCGACGATCAGCAGCCGCTCGGTGCGCTCCGCGACGCCCACGTTCGCGGTCATGCCCAGCCCCTCGGCGCGGGCCTTGACGTACGAGACCAGGCCGCCGGCGGCCAGGCAGAGCAGCGCGGCCGCCACGCCCGAGTAGTGGTGCTGGGTGGCCAGCCAGTACGCGACCGCGCCGAAGACGGCGCTGTCGGCGATCCGGTCCATGCTCGAGTCGAGGAAGGCACCGAACCTGGTCGAGCCGCCGCTCATCCGGGCCATCGTGCCGTCGAGCAGATCGGTGAGCGCGAAGACCGTGACGATCAGCGCGCCGATGACCAGGTGACCGCGCGCGCCGAAGCCGAGCGCGCCGACCAGCACACCGACGGTGCCGGTCACGGTGACCGCGTTGGGGGACACACCCGCGCGGAGCAGACCGCGCGCAACCGGCTCCACGATGCGGGTCATGCCCGCCCGGGCCGTCACTTGGAAGATCTTCGCCATGGCGGTCCCACGATAACTGCCGGCAGCGGCCAAGGACACAGCCGGTCGTACCGACCCGCGAGGCGCTCTTGTGTCGGCCCGGTTACGGGTGTGAGATCGAGCGTGGAGGGTGAGCCAGTTCACCGGATCACCCGTCCGAGTCCCGTCGTCCAGGAGAGAACCGGAAGATATCGCCGCGGGACCCGCCCAGGGCCGCTTCCCCGTCGCGCGCGGCGGTCGCCACCACCACCGGCTGAGGGAGGTGCGCCGCGATGGCGCAGAAAAATCAGGAGAAGGGTGTCACCGGCGGCGCGCCGGTGGTGACCGAACCCGGCAGGGTTCGCAACGTGGTGCTCGTCGGGCACTCCGGTGCGGGCAAGACCACCCTGGTCGAGTCCCTGCTCGCGGCCAGCGGCACGATCGGCCGGGCCGGCACCGTCACCGACGGCACCACGGTCTGCGACCACGATCCCGCCGCCGTACGCCAGCAGCGCTCGGTGAGTCTGGCGTGCGCTCCGCTGCTGCACCGCGACGTCAAGGTCAACCTCCTGGACACCCCCGGCTACGGCGACTTCGTCGGCGAGCTGCGCGCCGGCCTGCGCGCCGCCGACGCGGCGCTGTTCGTGGTCTCCGCCGTCGACGGGATGGACGCCGCCACCGCCGCCCTCTGGGAGGAGTGCGCCGCGGTGGACATGCCGCGCGCCGTGGCGGTGTCCCGGCTGGACCACCCGCGCGCCGATTTCGACGAGGCGGTCGCGCTCTGCCAGCGGGTCTTCGGCGACAACGTCCTACCGCTCTACCTGCCGATGCTCGGCGACGACGGGGTGTCGGTGGTCGGCCTGATGGGCCTGATCACCCGGCGGGTCTTCGACTACTCGACCGGGTTGCCGGCGACGGTGCGGCAGCCGGACCCGGAGCACCTGCCGGCCATCCAGGAGGCCCGCAACGAGCTGATCGAGGGGACCATCGCGGAGAGCGAGGACGAGACCCTGATGGACCGCTACCTCGGCGGCGAGGAGATCGACACCGAGGTGCTGATCACCGACCTGGAGAAGGCGGTGGCCCGCGGCCACTTCTACCCGGTGGTGCCGGTCTGCGCGGAGACCGGGGTGGGCTTGGACGTGCTGCTCGACGGCCTGGTGTCGGCGTTTCCGTCGCCGCTGGAGCACGAGCTGCCGGCGATCACCGGGGTGGACGGCTCCCCCCGGCCGCCGCTGGCCTGCGACCCGGACGGCCCGCTGGTCGCCGAGGTGGTCAAGACGACCGTCGACCGGCACGTCGGGCGGGTCTCCCTGGTCCGGGTCTTCTCCGGCACGCTCCGCCCCGACCAGGTGATCCACGTGTCCGGGCACGGCATGGCCGAGCGCGGCCACCCCGACCACGACGCCGACGAGCGGGTCGGCCACATCTACAGCCCGCTCGGCGCGACGCTGCGCGAGGTGCCGGCCTGCGTCGCGGGCGACCTCTGCGCGATCACCAAGTCGGGCAGCGCGGAGACCGGCGACACCATCTCCGCCAAGGAGGAGCCGCTGCTCATTGCCCCCTGGGAGATGCCGGAGCCGCTGCTGCCGGTGGCGATCGTGGCGAAGAGCCGAGCCGACGAGGACGCCCTCGCGCGCAACCTGGCCCGGCTGGTGGCCGGCGACCCGACGCTGCGGCTGGAGCGCAACCCGGAGACCCACCAGCTGGTGCTCTGGTGCATGGGCGAGGCGCACGCCGACGTGGTGCTCGACCGGCTGCGCGCCGGCGGCGTCGAGCTGGAGACCGAGCCGGTCCGGGTGGCGCTGCGGGAGACGTTCACCGCCGCCGCCAAGGGGCACGGCCGGCACGTCAAGCAGTCCGGTGGCCACGGCCAGTACGCGGTCTGCGACATCGAGGTGCAGCCGCTGCCGCGCGGCGCCGGCTTCGAGTTCGTCGACAAGGTGGTCGGCGGGGCGGTCCCGCACAACTACATCCCGTCGGTGGAGAAGGGCGTCCGGGCGCAGATGGAACGCGGCCTGGTCGCCGGCTGCCCGGTGATGGACCTGCGGGTGACCCTCTTCGACGGCAAGGCGCACAGCGTCGACTCCTCCGACGCGGCGTTCCAGACCGCGGGCGCCCTGGCCCTGCGGGACGCCGCCGAGAAGGGGCAGCCGACGCTGCTGGAGCCGGTTGACGAGGTGACCGTCCGGGTGCCCGACTCGTCGGTCGGCGCGGTGATGGGCGACCTCTCCGGCCGGCGTGGCCGGGTGCTCGGCACCGAGCCGGACCCGGAGGCCGAGGGGCGCACCCGGGTCCGCGCCGAGGTGCCCGCCACCGAGCTGCTCCGGTACGCGGTCGAGCTGCGCTCGATGACCGCCGGCACGGGCACCTTCCGACGAGAGTTCGCCCGCTACGAGCCGATGCCCGCCCACCTCGCCGACCAGGTCCGCAAGGAAGCCGCCACCCGCACCTGACCTCCCCCGCCCGTGCCTCCCGGACCGGCCGGTAGCGCCCTGATTCACGGGAAGCGTGGCCTCGGCGGCTCGGAAGGCCACTCGTTCCGTGAATCGGCGCGGATCTTGAGGGGGCGGGCCGGCGGCGACGCGTCAGGGGCGCGCGGCGGGGACCGGGGGCATCGGCCAGTGGGGGCGATCGGCGTCCCGCAGGGCGGCGCTGCGGAGCGCAGCCAGCTGGCGTTCCACCTCGGCGAAGTGGTCGGGGGCGAGCGGGCCCCGGCGCAGGGCGGCGGCGTTCTCCTCGACCTGAGCGACCGTGCGGGCCCCGGGGATCGGGACGGTACGGCCGCTGCGCGCCCAGATCCAGCCGAGCGCCCCCTGGGCCAGGGTCCGGCCGTCGGCGGTCAGCGCGCCTCGCACGGCGGCCACCCGGCGCAGCCACTCCGGGGCGGGCCGGCCGCTGCGGAACCACTCCAGCCAGTTCGGCGCGGTGCCCCGGACGTCGTCGCGGGGCAGCGTGGACTCCGGGGTGTACTTGCCGGTCAGCAGCCCCATCCCGAGCGGGCCCCGGGCGACGCTGGCCAGGTCGTGCTTGTCGCAGGCCGCCAGCATGGCCGGGGCGTCGCGGAGCACCGACAGGCCGTGCTGCACGGCGGCGGCACCCGGGGCGACCTGGGCGAAGGCGGCGGCCCGATCGGCCCGGTCGGTGCTCCAGCCGTACGCCCGGACGAGGCCGTCGGCGACCAGTTCCTCCAGGGTGCCGATCAGCGCCTCGGCACGCGGCACCGGCAGATCCCCGAGGTGGAGCTGGTAGAGGTCGATCCGGTCGGTGTCCAGCCGGCGCAGCGAGTCGACGACCGCCCGCCGCAGGTACGCGGGGGACGCGTCCTCCCCGGTGGCCTGCCGGGACCGCTCGTCGAAGGTGTAGCCCCACTTGGTGGCGATGACGGCCTCGTCGCGGCGGGCGGCGAGGGCCCGGCCGAGGATCCGCTCGCCGTGCCCCGCCCCGTACGTGTCGGCGGTGTCGAAGAGCGTCACCCCGAGGTCGAGCGCCCGGCGGACGGCCCGGACCGACTCCTCGTCGTCGACCGCGCCCCAGCCGAGCGGCCGGGTCCCCTCGGCCCACGGACCGCCGATCGCCCAGCACCCCATGCCGAGCGCGCTGACCTCGATGCCGCTGCGGCCCAACGTCCGCCTGCTGACTGCCACCGCCGCATCCTGCCACCTTCCGCGCGACTGTGGGCGCGACCGTCACCCGGGGTGCCGGGCGACCGCAGTGGACGGTCAGCGGGGCACGGCGTACGCCAGCATCAGCGGGGTCTCCTGCCCCGGCCAGCTGCCGGTCAGGCCGGCGCCGGACAGGGCATCAGTGGGCGTCGGGCGCCGCAGGACGACAAGTTCGACCGGGTCGGTCCGGATCAGGATCCGGTCGCCGTCGACCACCTCCCGGATCGCGCCGACGACCGGCGGCTCGACCCCGTCGGCGCGGCCGACCGTGACGGTCATGGTGGGCGGGCGGACCTCCCGCCGCCCGTCCACCTCGAAGTACTCCTCCGCCTGCCCGGCGCCGGCCAGGGCGGCCGCCAGGGCGGGCGGGTAGACCGGATCGCCGCAGGCGTCGTACACCCAGCGCGGGCCCAGCACGGAGTGCTCGGTGGTGCCGACCAGCCAGCGGTCGGCGCCGGCCAGCGGCGCACCTCGGTAGGTGAGCGGCACCTGCAGGACCGGCCCGTCCCCGACCCGGACGAGCATGGTCTCGATCCCTACCTCGCCGGCCGGGTCGTCGAAGCGGTACGTCCCCACCCGGGTGACGTCGGCGCCCGCCGTCCCGGCGAACCAGTCGCGGCCGGGCAGCCAGGTGGCGAGCAGGTCGAGCTTCGACGGGCGCAGTTCCGCGCGGTGCAGCAGAGCCATGCGCAAGATCGTACCGTCGAAGTGGGCGTCCGGGGTTTGCCGACCCGGGCGACGAGGCACTACCGCGGCCTGGAGGAACGATGGGCATGGCGGCGAAACAGATCCAACGGGCGACGGAGGTACGGCCGGCGCCCCGCTGGGTGGCACCCGTCTTCGCGGTGCTGGCGCTGCTCACCCTGCCCTGGATCGGCTACCTGGCGCTGACGCTGCCCCGGCACGCCGTCACCGTGCACTACCGGGCCGCCTGGGTGGGCTTCGACCTCGGGCTGGTGGCGATGCTGGGGTTGACCGCCGTGCAGGCGTACCGGGGGCACCGGCAGGTGGTGCTGGCGGCCAGCGCCACCGCGACCATGCTGGTGGTGGACGGCTGGTTCGACGTCATCACCACCCCGGCCGGGCCGGACCTGGTGCTGTCGGTGGTGCTGGCCGCGCTGGTCGAGCTGCCGCTGGCCGCGGTCTGCGTCTGGATCGCCCGGCACGGCGACCGGATGGTCGAGCGGCGGCTGCGCCAGCTCGCCGTCCGCGCCGAACTCGCCGCCGACCGGGCCGAGGCGGCCGAGCGGACCGCCACCAGCGCCCGCCGCCGGCTGTCCCGCGTCCGCAGCCGGCTGCATTGACGCCCGCGCCGACCCGTCGTGCCCGCCGAGGGAACCGCCGGGCGAGGTCAGGCCGGCCAGGCCTTGGCGAACAGGTCGCGGGTGTCGGCGAGCAACTGCGGCAGCACCTTCGTCCGCCCGATCACCGGCATGAAGTTGGCGTCCCCGCCCCAGCGCGGCACCACGTGCTGGTGCAGGTGGGCGGCGATGCCGGCGCCGGCCACGCCGCCCTGGTTCAGGCCCAGGTTGAAGCCGTGCGCGTTGGAGACCCGCCGGACCACCCGCATGGCGTCCTTGGTGAAGGCGGCCAACTCGGCGGTCTCGGGGGCGTCGAGGTCGGTGTAGTCGGCCACGTGCCGGTACGGGCAGACCAGCAGGTGCCCCGGGTTGTACGGGTAGAGGTTCAGCACCGCGAAGACGTGCTCGCCCCGGGCGACGATCAGGCTCTCGTCCGGCGGCAGGCCGGGGGCGCGGCAGAACGGGCAGCCGGTGGGCTTCTCGTAGCCGCCCTCGGGCCGGTCCTCGCCGGAGATGTAGGTCATCCGGTGCGGCGTCCAGAGCCGCTCCAGCCCGTCCGCCAGACCGTTGTCGGTGCCGTCCTCGAAGTGCCGATCCGCCCCAGTCACACCGCCGATCCTACGGTCACCGCAGCGGGCCCCGACCGTCCGCACCGGCCGGGCCAGGCACGCCGGGCGCACTCGGCGGAGCGGGCGTCCCGCCAGGATGTCCGGTCCGGACGGCGATACGCCGAACGGCGGCGCCCCGGGTCGGGACACCGCCGTTCACGACACTGCCGCGGACGGTCAGCCCTCCGCCGACGGCCCCGAGTTGGTCCGCGAGGTGACCACGTCGCGCACGTGCGCGACCGCCTCGGCGATCGGCACGCCGTTGCGCTGCGACCCGTCCCGGTAGCGGAAGGACACCGTGCCGGCCGCCACGTCGTCGTCGCCGGCGATCACCATGAACGGGATCTTCTGCTGCTGGGCGTTGCGGATCTTCTTCTGCATCCGGTCGTCGCCCATGTCGACCTCGGCCCGGATCCCCTGCTTGTGCAGCGTGGTGACGAAGTCCTGGAGGTAGTCGGTGTGGTCCTCGCGGATCGGGATGCCCACCACCTGCACGGGGGCGAGCCACGCCGGGAACGCGCCGGCGTAGTGCTCGGTGAGCACGCCGATGAACCGCTCGATCGACCCGAACTTGGCGCAGTGGATCATGACGGGCTGCTGCCGGGTGCCGTCGGCCGCCTGGTACTCCAGCCCGAAGCCCTTGGGCTGGTTGAAGTCGTACTGGATGGTCGACAGCTGCCAGGTGCGGCCGATCGCGTCCTTGGCCTGCACCGAGATCTTCGGGCCGTAGAAGGCCGCGCCGCCCGGATCCGGCACCAGGTCGAGCCCGGTCTCCCGGGCGCACTGCTCGAGCACCGCGGTCGCGGTCGCCCAGTCCTCGTCCGAGCCGACGAACTTGTCGAGCTTGGCCTCGTCCCGGGTCGACAGCTCCAGGTAGAAGTCGTCGATGCCGAAGTCCTTCAGCAGGCTGAGCACGAAGCCGAGCAGGTGCTTGATCTCGGCCGGCGCCTGCTCCCGGGTGCAGTACGAGTGCGAGTCGTCCTGGGTCAGGCCGCGGACCCGGGTCAGCCCGTGCACCACACCGGACTTCTCGTAGCGGTAGACCGAGCCGAACTCGAAGAGCCGCATCGGCAGCTCGCGGTAGGAGCGCCCGCGCGACCGGTAGATCAGGTTGTGCATCGGGCAGTTCATCGCCTTGAGGTAGTAGTCCGCGCCCTCGAGCTCCATGGGCGGGTACATCCCGTCGGCGTAGTACGGCAGGTGGCCGGAGGTGTGGAAGAGGCCTTCCTTCGAGATGTGCGGGGTCCCGACGTACTGGAAGCCCTCCTCGATGTGGCGGGCGCGGACGTAGTCCTCCATCACCCGCTTGATCACGCCGCCCTTGGGGTGGAAGACCACCAGGCCCGAGCCGATCTCGTCGGGGAAGCTGAACAGGTCGAGGTCCGCGCCGAGCTTGCGGTGGTCGCGCCGGGCGGCCTCCTCCAGCAGCTTCAGGTACGCCTTGAGCTCGTCCCGGGTCGGCCAGGCGGTGCCGTAGACCCGCTGCAGCTGCGGGTTCTTCTCCGAGCCCCGCCAGTACGCGGCGGCCGAGCGCATCAGCTTGAACGCGCCGATCAGCCGGGTGTTCGGCAGGTGCGGACCCCGGCACAGGTCCGACCAGCAGACCTTGTCCTCGTTCGCGGCCAGGTTGTCGTAGATGGTCAGCTCGCCGCCGCCCACCTCCATGACCTGGGAGGAATCCAGCCCCTCCCCCTTGACCTCGATCAGCTCCAGCTTGAACGGCTCGGCGGCCAGCTCGGACCGGGCCTCGTCGAGGCTGCCGAAGCGACGCCGGCGGAACCGCTGGCCGGACTTGATGATCTCCTGCATCCGCTTCTCGAGCTTCGTCAGGTCGTCCGGCTGGAACGGCTTGTCGACGGCGAAGTCGTAGTAGAAGCCATTCTCGATCGGCGGGCCGATGCCGAGCTTGGCCTCGGGGAAGACGTCCTGCACGGCCTGGGCGAGCACGTGCGCGGTCGAGTGGCGCAGCACGTTGAGCCCGTCCGGGGAGTCGAGGGCGACCGGCTCGACGCTGGTCTCCTCGGCCGGCTTCCAGTCCAGGTCGCGCAGCTGGCCCTGCGGGTCGCGGACCACCACGACGGCCTTCGGGCCGGTCATCGGCAGTCCGGCCGCGGCCACCGCGTCGGCCGCCGTCGTCCCGGCGGCGACGACGACGGGGTCGGCCACGACGGGGGTACGGGGTGCGGACACGATGACTCCTGTCGTCGATGGGTTCGAAAGGTGCCGGCTACCGGCGCCCTTGCGATGCTATCGGTCGCCCGTTCCGCACCGTCGGCGACGCGGCGCTGTCCCGACGGGTGGCCCCGGACGGGTTGGGCTGCCCGGTGAACCTTTCCGCTCCCCCGCCCGAACTACCAGGTGTGGTCGGAAGCCGAAAACCGGCCACGTCGAGACGGATGGGGACGATCATGAGGATGACCCGTCGGGGCCGACTGCGGGCGGCCGCGCTGCTGGCCGCGGTGGTGGCCGGGACGCTGGGCTGGCCGGGCGCGGCGAGCGCCGCCGAGGTGACCGTGACGACCTCCCCGGCCCTGGTGCACCAAGGCGACGCGATCGAACTGGCCGTCGTGCTGCCCGAGGAGCGGGCCGGCAGCCGGACCACCCGGATCGAGCTGCGGATGCCGGCGGACGCGCCGATCGGCGAGGTCTACCCGCTGTCCGTGCCCGACTGGGCGCCGACCATCACCACCCGCCGCCTCGACCAGCCGGTCGCCGGCATCCACGCTCCCGAACTGGACCAGGTGACCGAGGCGGTGACCTGGATCCGGATGCCCGGCACGAAGGGGCCGGCCCGGCTGTCGCTCGGCATGGGCCCGATGCCCGTCGCCGACCGCCTCACCTTCCAGGTCGTCCAGACGTACGCCGACGGCACCGTGGTCCGCTGGGCGGACCCACCGGGCGGGGCGCACCCGGCGCCGACCGTGGCCCTGCTGCCGCCCCTGCCCGGCTCGGGGTTTCACGCCGGGCACGGCGGGACCGTCGCCGAGGAACCGGCCGGGCCGGCGGATGCCGTGCCGGCGGCGGCTCCGGCCGACACCAGCGGCCCGAGCGCCGACCTGCTGCTCGGTGGCGGCCTGCTCGCCGGGCTGGCCGGCGGCGCGGCGCTCGGCTGGCTGCTCAGCCGCCGCCGCCCCGGCGCGCTGGCGCTCCCCGCGGACGCTCAGGCGGGGGTGGGAAGCCAGCTGGGGAGCGGCTCGCGGGCGGCGAGCCAGCCTTCCGGCACGCCGCCCGGCAGCCCCACCCCGGTGTACGCGGCGACCACCCCGCCGACGATCGCCGCGGTGGTGTCCACGTCCCCGCCCGCCTCGACGCAGACCCGGATCGCGGCCAGGTAGTCGTCGAGGTGGGTGGCGGCGACCCAGAGGGTGAACGGCACGGTGTCCTGCGCGGTGACCCGGGAGCCGTTGCCGAGCGCGGCGACGACCTCGCCGGCCGGGTGGCCGAGCAACGCGACCGCCCGGCGTACGCCCCGGTGCACCTCGCCCGCCGGGTCGAGGGCGGCGGCCACCGCGCCGAGCAGCCGGGCCGGAGCGGGCCGGTCGCCGTCGAGCCGGGCCCGGGCGGCGAGCGACGCGGCCACCGCCACCGCGACCGCCCCGGCGATCCCCTCCGGGTGGGCGTGGGTCACCTCCGCCGAGGCACGGGCCTGGTCGGCGGCGCGCCGGATCGAATCGGCGTACCAGGCGCCGAGCGGGGCGACCCGCATGGCCGCGCCGTTGCCGCAGGAGCCCTGCCCGTCGAACGCGGACGCGGCGGCCACCGGCCACGGCGTGCCAACGCGGATCAGCTCCAGGATCTCGACCGCACCCGCGCCGTAGCGACGGGCGGGATCGTAGCGGTCGGCGAAGGCGGTTGCCAGGGCGTCTCGATCGATCTCCCCGGAATGGGCCAGGACGGTCACGACCGAGCAAGCCATCTCGGTGTCGTCGCTCCACGCCCACGGGCCGGGAGGAAGGTCATCGCGCCAGGACGCCGCCGACCTGCCGGGGATGAAGAACTGGGCACCGAGGGCGTCGCCGACCGACAGGCCGGCGAGCGCGTCGCGGGCGAGCGTGAGGCGGGTGTCGGGGAAGAGAGTGAACGTCATCGTCGTCCCAGCTTGCCCGGTTCCCAGGAACGCCGCAACGCGATCAACTTGCCACCCCGGGTACCGTGCTGACGTGGCCACCGTGCTCCTGGTCGAAGACGATCACGTCGTACGCGGCGCGATGCTGCGGTCCCTCACCGACCGGGGGCACGCCGTGCACGCCGTCGGTACGGCGCTGGACGCGCTGCGCCGGGTGGCCGCCGAGACGCCCGACCTGGTCGTGCTCGACCTCGGCCTGCCCGACCTGGACGGCTCCGACGCGCTGCGGATGCTGCGCGGGATCACCGACGTACCGATCATCATCGCCACCGCGCGCGACGACGAGCAGTCGGTGGTCCGGCTGCTGCGGGCGGGCGCCGACGACTACATGGTGAAGCCGTTCACCGGCGCGCACCTGGACGCCCGGATCACCACCGTGCTGCGCCGGGCGGGCCGGGCCAGCCGGACCGTGCAGCCGGCGGTGCACACGGTGGGCGGCCTGCGGGTGGACGTCGGCGAGCGCAGCGCGGTGCTGGACGGGGAGCCGCTGGCGCTGACCCGCAAGGAATTCGACCTGCTGGCGTATCTCGCCGCACGTCCCGGCCGGGTAGTGTCCCGGCGGGAACTCTTGGAGGAGGTATGGCGGCAGCCATCGGTCGGCGAGGACCAGACAATCGACGTTCATCTGTACTGGCTGCGTCGCAAAATGGGCGAGTCCGCGGCGAAGCCGCGCTACCTGCGCACCGTGCGGGGGGTCGGCTTCCGACTGGTGGCGCCGGACTGAGGCCGGCGCTGGCCTGGCTCACGGCCGGCATGTGCAGCCTCCTCGCGCTCGCCTTCCTCATCCCACTCGGCGTCACCCTGCGCGAGCAGACGCGCGACGAGAAGCTGGCCGATGCGGCGCGGCGCAGCGCCCTGGTCACCGGCGCGCTCGCGGTCAGCACCGACCCGGCCGTGGTCCGGCGGGCGGTGGCGGCCAGCGGGGACGACCCGGCGCTGCGGCCCGTCGTACACGGCATCGGGGCCGACGAGTCCGGCGGCCGCGCCGACGCGGCGGCGCTGGAGCGGGCCGGCAGCGAACGGCGCTCCCTGGTCACGGAGGTGCCCGGCGGCGTGCTCCGGCTGGACCCGGTGGTGCTCGGCGACAAGGTCGCCGTGGTGGAGGTCTTCGTCCCCGACCGGGTGCTCGACGAGGGCGCCAGCGGACGGTGGCTGCTGCTGCTCACGGTGGCGGTGGCGCTGGTCGGGGCCGCGGTGATCGTGGTCGACCGGGTCGCCGCCCGGGCCGTGGACTCGACCGGCGAACTGGTCAAGGCGGCCACCGCGATCGGCGACGGCGACCTCGGCGTACGCGTCGAGCCGACCGGCCCGCGGGAGCTGGCCGAGGCCGGGCACGCCTTCAACCGGATGGCGGAGCGGCTGGTCGCGCTCCGCGCCGACGAACGGGAACTGGTGGCGGACCTCTCCCACCGGCTGCGCACCCCGCTGACCGCGCTGCGGCTGGACGCCGAGGCGCTGGAGTCCGACGACACCAGCATCGGCACGTTCAGCGCGGCGGAGCTGGACCGCCGGCGCGGCATCCGACGGATCCGCCAGGCCATCGTGACGCTGGAGGGCGAGGTCGACCAGCTGATCAAGACCACCCGCAAGGCGGTCAGTCAGGAGGCCGCTCCGGCGACGTGCGACGTCAGCGAGGTGGTCCGGGACCGGATGGTGTTCTGGTCGGCCCTCGCCGGCGACCAGAACCGCGCGCACCAGGTGATCGGCGCCCAGCTGCGGATCCCGGCGCCGGTGCCCCGGGCCGAGCTGGCCGCCGCACTCGACGCGGTGATCGGCAACGTCTTCCGCTACACCCCGCAGGGCACCGCGTTCGAGGTGGCGGTCAGCCGCCGGGACGGGTGGGTGGCGATCCGGATCGACGACGCCGGCCCGGGCATCAGCAACCCGGATCGGGCGCTGCGCCGGGGGGCCAGCGACCAGGGCTCCACCGGGCTGGGTCTGGACATCGCCAAACGGGTCGCGTTGCAGGCCAACGGATCGGTCAGCATCGACCGGGCGCGCCTGGGCGGGGCGAGCGTGGTGATGCTGCTGGCCGATCCGGAGGCGACGCCCCGACAGGTCAACCGGTTCGGGCTGGTCGGCCGGATGGCGCGGGACGCCCGGGAGCCGAAGGCCGGCGGCCGCCGCTGGCCCCGCGCGCGGTGACCCGTCGCGCGGCGCTGACTGTGGGCCGGCACAAGTCTTCCTTAGATAAGGGTTAACGACGGCCGTCCCGCCATACCCGACTGACAGGATCAGGACCGAACCCATCAGTTCCGTCGACCGGGAAGCCCCGTAACACCCCCGGACGACGGAGCCGTGCGCGCGGCGGGAGTTCGGTCCCCCCACACCTCACTCCCGTCGCGCGCCACTCCCCCGTCGAACGGCCACGCTGCGGTCAGCGCGTCGCGGCCGCCACGAAGGCGTCGATCTCACTGCTGATCCGGGCCTTCTCCGCCGGCTCCAGGAACGACGCGGTGACCGCGTTGCGGGCCAGCCCGGCCAGGCCCTCCGGGCCGACGTCGAGCAGCCGGGCCGCGACCGCGTACTCGTCGTTCAGCGTGGTGCCGAACATCGGCGGGTCGTCGGAGTTGACGGTGACCAGCAGCCCGGCCTCGACGAGCTGCCGCAGCGGATGCTCCTCGATGGTCGCCACGGCGCGGGTACGGACGTTGGAGGTGGGGCAGACCTCCAGCGCGATCTGCCGCTCGGCCAGGTAGCTGAGCAGCTCCGGGTCGAGCGCGGCGGAGATCCCGTGGCCGATCCGTTCCGCGCCCAACTCGCGCAGCGCGTCCCAGATCGTCTCCGGGCCGGTGGTCTCCCCGGCGTGCGGCACCGAGCGCAGCCCGGCCGCCCGGGCCTGGTCGAAGTACGGCTTGAACTGCGGCCGCGGCACCCCGACCTCGGGGCCGCCCAGCCCGAAGCTGATCAGCCCGTCCGGCCGCTCCTCCAGCGCGATCCGCAGCGTCTCCTCGGCGGCCGGCAGCCCCGCCTCACCCGGGATGTCGAAGCACCAGCGCAGCGCGATGCCGAAGTCCGCCTCGGCCCGCTTGCGGGCGTCCTCGATCGCCTCGCAGAACGCCGGCGCGGGGATGCCCCGGCGCACGTGCGAGTACGGCGTGACGGTCAGCTCGGCGTACCGGACCTGCTGCCGGGCCAGCTCCCGGGCCACTTCGTGGGTGAGGATCCAGACATCCTCGGGGTCGCGGATCAGGTCCACGACGCTGAGGTAGACCTCGATGAAGTGGGCGAAGTCGCGGAACGCGAAGTAGTCGGCGAGCGCCTCCGGATCGGCCGGGACCGGGCTGCGCCCCTCGTGCCGGGCGGCCAGCTCGGCGACGATCCGGGGCGAGGCGGAGCCGACGTGGTGCACGTGCAGCTCCACCTTGGGCAGTCCGGCGATGAAGGTGGGCAGGTCGGTCACAAGTTCTCCTCTGCGCGGGCGCCGCTACGGGCCACCACGAAGATCCGGCGGAACGGGAAGTACACCTGACCCTGCCGCACCGGGTACGCCTCGGCGAGTCGTACCCCCAGCTCGGCGCGGAAGTCGGCCCAGCCGGCGGCGTCGAGCGCGGCCCGGACCGGGCGCAGCGCCGTCCCCTCCATCCAGGTCAGCACCGGGTGGTCCGCGTCGGCGGCGGCCGGGAACAGGTGCACGTAGGTAGTCTCCCAGGCGTCCACCGCGCAGCCGGCACCGACCAGCCGCGCGGCGTAGTCGACCGGGTCGTCGACGGGCGCCTCGCGCAGCAGCGGGGCGAGCGTGTCCCGCCACCGATTCCGCCCGGCCACCTCGCGCAGCGCCCGGTGCGACGGGGCGGCGAAGTTGCCCGGGACCTGGAACGCCAGCCACGCCCCCCGCGGCAGCTCGGCGGCCCAGCGGGTGAGCAGGTCCTGGTGGCCGGGCACCCACTGGAGCACCGCGTTGCAGACCACCACGTCGACGTCCGGCTCCGGGCGCCAGGACCGCACGTCGCCGACGGCGAAGGTGGCCGGGGTGTCCAGGCCGGCCGCCCGGCCGATCATCTCCGGGGAGGAGTCGATCCCGCCCACCCGGGCTCCCGGCCACCGTCCGGCGAGCGTGGCGGTGAGGGTGCCGGGGCCGCAGCCGAGGTCGACCACGGCGCGGGGCTGCTCGGCCGGGACCCGGGCGACCAGGTCGTGGAAGGGCCGGGAGCGCTCGTCGCCGTAGCGCAGGTAGGTGGTCGGGTCCCACATGGCAGCCTCCAAACCGTACGTACGTCTTGTTAAACCGTACGGCCCGACGAGCGATCGGGCAAGCCGGTCACTAGGCTCGGTCGCGTGGAACAGCGCAGCTTCGACCGGCTCGGCCGGCACGTCGGCAGCGTCGGACTCGGCGCCTGGCAGCTGGGCGCCGACTGGGGTGAGGTCGGCGAGAGCGAGGCCCTCGACGTCCTGGCCGCCGCCGTGGACGCCGGCGTCACCTTCCTCGACACCGCCGACGTGTACGGCGACGGCCGCAGCGAGCAGCTCATCGGTCGGTTTCTCCGCGAGCACCCCGGGCACGGGCTGACCGTCGCCACCAAGATGGGCCGGCGGGTGCCGCAGACGCCCGAGGCGTACACGCTGGACAACTTCCGCGCCTGGACCGACCGCTCCCGGGCCAACCTCGGCGTGGACACCCTCGACCTGGTACAGCTGCACTGCCCGCCCAGCGCGGTCGTCGCCGACGACCGGGTCTTCGACGCCCTGGACACCCTGGTCGCCGACAAGCGCGTCGCCGGGTACGGAGTCAGCGTGGAGACCTGCGACCAGGCGCTCACCGCCATCGCCCGCCCTGGCGTGGCCAGCGTGCAGATCATCCTCAACGCGGTCCGGCACAAGCCCCTCGAGCGGGTGCTGCCCGCCGCCTCGGCGGCCCGGGTCGGCATCATCGCCCGGGTGCCCCTGGCCAGCCTGCTCTCCGGCCGCTACGACGAGCACACCACCTTCCCGGCCGACGACCACCGGAACTTCAACCGGCACGGCGAGTCCTTCGACGTCGGCGAGACCTTCTCCGGCGTCGACTACGACCTCGGCCTGGCCGCCGTGCGCCGGCTCGCGCCGCTGGTCGGCGACGACGCACCATGGCCCAGTTCGCGCTCCGCTGGATCCTCGACCAGCCCGGCGTCACCGTGGTCATCCCCGGCGCCCGCAACGCCGGGCAGGCCCGGCGCAACGCCGCCGCGGCCGAACTGCCGCCGCTGAACGAGGTGGAGCTGGCCGCCGTGCGCGCCACCTACGACGAGCTGATCCGGCCGCAGGTGCACGACCGGTGGTGACCCCGGCCCACCGACCCGTCGGCGCGGCGTCGCCGGGGGCCGGTGCCGGCGGGCATGCTGGAGTCGGACGGGCGTCGTCGGAGGGGGAACGATGAGGGGCTGGTTCCGGCTCACCGTGGGGCTGCTGGCCATCGTGCTCGGCGCGCTCTGGACCGTGCAGGGGCTGGGCTACGTGAGCGGCAGTGTGCTGACCGACCGGCGAGAGTGGGCCGTGGTCGGGCCGGTCGTCGTCCTGATCGGACTCGTCACGCTGTGGTACGGCATGCGGGCCCGACGCCGGCGCGGCTGAGTGCGAGAGATGGCCCACGAATGGGAAAGCCCCGCATCCCTGAGCGGGACGCGGGGCTTCATGCCGACCGGCGTGGCCGGTTCGATAGCTCAGATGGGGCGGACCTGCTCGGCCTGCGGACCCTTCTGACCCTGGGCGATCTCGAACTCCACCCGCTGGTTCTCCTCCAGCGTGCGGTAGCCGCTGGTCTGGATGGCCGAGAAGTGGACGAACACGTCAGCACCCCCGCCGTCGACGGTGATGAAGCCGAAGCCCTTGTCAGCGTTGAACCACTTCACGGTTCCCTGCGCCATGTGTATCTCCTTCTAAAACTGGCGGCCGAGCACGCCGTGCGGCCGATTGGCCGTTTTCGAGCAGCGGCGCCTGAGGCGGCCCCCCAAGAAGGAGACTTCTCTCAACCCACGCGTCTCTCAACAGCGTGAGACAGCAAACCACGTACGCAAAAACTTCGCACAGCCTACCCGACGAAATTCTCCGACATGTGACCTGACGGTTGCGGCAGATCCACTGGCCGGACCGGGCGAGCCATGCGAAAGGCCCCTTGCCCACGGTGGTGGGAAAGGGGCCGACGCGTTCGCGGATCAGTTGGGCCAGTGGCCGGTGAGCCGACGTACGCCCACCGCCCCACCCCGGTCCACCGCGGCCCGCACGACCGCGAAGATCGCGCCCTGCAGCGCCGCCGCGGCCAGGATCTCGCCCCAGCCACGGTCCTCGTCGGTGGCGCCGGGCGCATCGCCGTCGCCGGCAGTGACCTTCCAGACCTGCCGGAAGATGACCCCGGCGACCGTACCGGCGGCCAGCCCGAGGAGCACCCCGACGGGCTTGTACGCGGCCTTGCCGATCCTGTTGCTCACCTGCGCCTCCCTCGGACGATCACCAGCACCACCGCGGTGGCCACGGCGCCGACCGCCACGGCCGCCCACGGCAGCGGGCCACGCCCGACCGCCCCACTCTGCGCCCGGACCAGCCGGGCCTTCTGCGCCGCCCGCCCGCGCATCCGGGCCATGGTCAGCGCCGCCTGCTCACGCATCCGCGACTTCGCCTGCTCGGCGGACTGCCGGAGCAGGGCCTTGACGTCGGCCCTGGCGGCCAACAGCTCCATCGTCTCACCCAGCTCCACCCGGGTCCGGCGGATCTCCTCGCGGAGCGCCGCCACGTCCCCGGTCCCGTTGCCGGTCATGACCGCCTCCCGTCCTTCACCGCGGCGGTGACGGTGTCCACGTCCGCCCGGACGCTGCGGACGGTCGCCTCCGGCACCGGCGGGACGGCACGGCTGACCTGGCTCTTGCCGACCAGCGCGAAGATCCCGGCGAGCAGGAAGAGCGCCACCGCCACGATCAGGGCGGCCAGCCACGCGGGCATCACCAGCGCCAGCAGCAGGATCACGGTGGCGACCAGCGCGCCGGTGCCGTAGAGGGCCATCACCCCGCCGCCGCCGAACAGACCGATCCCGATGCCCGCGTGCTTGCCCTTCTGGGTCAGTTCCGCCCGGGCCAACGCCAGCTCGTCCCGCACCAGGCGGGAGACCTGCTCGGTGGCCCGCTGCACCAGTTCGGCGGTGGACGGCTCGCTCCCGGTCCGCGACGCGCTGCGACTCGCGACGTCAGCCATGCTGTCCTCCTTTCATCATCACCGCGCTGTATGCCCGGAGTCGCCGCCCGTCAATCCTGCGCGGAGCGGCCGGTGGACCCGGCCACGCACCACCGGTCGTCCGCTCGCCAGGGCGGGCCGAAACCGGGGTGTGCCAGCAGGTCCCCCGGAACGGGCGGAACAAACGCAGCGGGCGCGAATCTCCCCCGATACGAGCGCCGACCCCGTCCGGCAGGTGCAACGGGCAGGCCCACGGCGAGGTCACGACGGCGGACGCGCGGAGCCCCCGGCGCCGCGGGGGCGTCCGGGGGCTTCGGGGTGGGAGGGCCTCAGCGCCGGGAGTCGGCCGGCTCCTCCCGGCCGACGAAGGCCTCGCTGCGGGCCTCGCCGTCCTCGCTGCCGCCGAAGAGGCGCGCATCGTCCGGCATCTCGGTGTCGGGCAGCCGCCGGACCGGCCGGCGCGACCGCACCGCCTGCCAGGGCAGCGCACCGGAGGCGTCACCGACCTCGGCGCGCGTCCGGGGCAGAGCGGTCGGCTGGTGATCGCGGACCCAGGCCACCAGGTGCTCGCGGACCAGGCAGCGCAGGTCCCACAGGCTGCCCGCGTCGGCGGCGCTGACCAGGGCCCGCACCTTGATCACGCCGCCCGTGGCGTCGGTCACCTGGAGCACGCAGACCCGGCCGTCCCACAGCTCGCTGGACTCGACCTGGCGGCGCAGCTCCTCCCGCATCGCCTGCACGGGGACGGCCCAGTCGACATCGAACTCGGCCGTGCCGAGCACCGCCGCCTCGGTCCGGGTCCAGTTCTGGAACGGGGTCTTGGTGAAGTACGAGGTGGGCAGGATCAGCCGGCGGTCGTCCCAGCTCTGCACCACCACGTAGCTGAGGGTCAGCTCCTCGATCCGGCCCCACTCCCCCTCCACCACGACCACGTCGTCCAGGCGTACCGCGTCGCTGAAGGCGAGCTGGAGGCCGGCGAAGACGTTGCCCAGCAGGCTCTGCGCGGCGAGGGCGGCGACCGCGGCCACCACACCGGCGGAGGTCAGCACGCCGGCCCCGATACCGCGTACCTCGGGGAAGGTCATCAGCATCACGCCGAGGGCGAGCACCACGATCACCGCGATGGTGAGCCGGCGCAGCAGCACCACCTGGGTGCGCACCCGCCGGGCGTGCCGGTTGTTCGGCACGTCCACCCGGAACCGGGCCAACGCGGTGTCCTCGACCACCACCAGCAGCGAGGCGACCAGCCAGGCCGTCGCCGCGATCATGGTGAGCACCAGGGCGTGCAGGAGGACCTGCCGCCACGGGCTGCCGACCGCGTAGCGGGTGCTGAACCGGACGGCGAGCTGCACGGCGAGCACGGTTGCCGCCACCTGGAACGGGCGGTGCGAGTGGTCGGTGAGCTCGGTCATCAGCAGCGACCGCCGGCCGAGCCGGCGGATGACCCGGTGCACCACCCCGACCAGCAACAGGGCGACCGTCGCCGCGGCGAGCGCGGCGACGGCCGTCACGAGGTAGCTCTGCACGAATCTGTCTCCCTCCGGGCGGAAGCGGGCAAAGGCCCAATGGTGCCCGGCGGTCCCGGATATCGACCAGGATCAGACCCGGCGGTACCGGGACTGGAGGAAGCAGTAGATCCCGAAGGCGGCGATGCCGAGCGCCATCAGCGTCAGCAGCACCGGCCCGTACGACTGGTCACGCAGGGTCCGCAGGGCGGCGTCCAGGCCGCGGGCCTTCTCCGGGTCGTACTTGACCGCGGCGACCACGATCAGCAGGCCGGCGATGGCGAAGACAGCGCCCCGGGCGGCGTACCCGGCCATGCCGAGGCGGCGGGCCAGGGTGTGCGTCTTCGGGCTCATCTCCCCGGTCTTGAGGTTCTTCTCGAACTTCTTCTTCAGGCCGTAGACGACCATGCCGATGCCGACGGCGGCGAGCACCAGGCCGGCCAGCCCGACCAGCCACCGGCCGCCGGTGGAGGCCATCAGCCTCTCGGACAGCTGTTGCTGCTGCTGGGAGGCGTTGGCGCTGGCGTCCTGGAACACCTTGATCGCGGTCCAGCCCAGCCAGACGAAGACGATGGTGCGCACGACGGAGGCGGTCCGCTCGAAGAGCTTCTCCTTGCCGCGCAGGAAGCGGTGGCCGATCACGGCCTCGAACGCCTGCCAGATCGCCATGGCGAACAGCCCGACGGCGACCGCGACCAGCAGGAACTTGCCGAGCGGCTGAGCGCCCAGGGTACGCAGGGCGCCGTTCTGGTTGCCCTCCTCCCCGGAGCGGCCGAAGGCGATCTGGAGCGCGAGCCAGGCGAAGAGAAGGTGCACGATCCCGTAGCCGATGAATCCGGCCCGGGTCAACAGTTCGAGCCACCTGCTGTTCGCGGCCTGGGCGGCGGTGGCTCCGGCGTTCCGGGTGAGTGACATGGCGCCACAATCTCCCGATGCGAAGATTTCCAAACGTCGGCCGCCGCCGCCCGGACCCGCGGGTCAGCCGTTGGGGTTGCGCGCCACCCGGATGACGACCTGCTGGTCGGTGACGCTGTCCAGGCTCACCTGGAAGCCGCCGGCCTCGGTGGCCTGCTGGCCGACGGTGAGCGAGAGTTGCTCGCCGGCGACCTCGACGGTGACCTGGTCGCCCTGGGCGCCGATCAGCTTCGCCTCGACGCCGAGGATGGTGGCGCTGGCGTCGACGCCCCGGTCGAAGGTGACCGTGCAGGCGTCCAGGCCGCAGTCTGTGGAGGCGCCCTCCGAGCTGCAACCGGCCAGCAGCGCGGCGCCGAGGGCGAGGCCGGCCAGCAGACCGGCGGCGCGACGGACGGGGGTCAGCGAGGGGGAAACGGGTCGATTCGTCACCTGGTCCAGGGTACGAGACGCGGGCCAGGCCGCCGGCCGGTGATCGCCACCGGGCAGGTTAGGGTCCCGGCATGCCGTTCGACATCGCCCGCACCCGGGCCGCCTACCCCGCCCTGGCCGAGGGTTTCGTCCACTTCGACGGCGCCGGGGGCACCCAGACCGCCCGACCGGTGATCGACGCGGTCGCCGCCGCCATGGGCACCGCGATCGGCAACCGGAGCAGCGCCTTCGTGCCCGGCCGGCGGTCGCTGGACCTGGTCGCGGCCGCCCGGTCGGCGGTAGCCGACCTGGTCGGCGCGGAAGCCGAGGGCGTGGTGCTCGGGCCGAGCGCCACGGCACTGGCGTACACCCTGGCCCGGACGCTCGGCGCGACCTGGCGGCCGGGCGACGAGGTGGTGGTCTCCCGGCTGGACCACGACGCCAACGTCCGGCCGTGGGTGCAGGCGGCCGAGGCCGCCGGCGCGACCGTGCGGTGGGCCGAGTTCGACCGGGCGACCGGTGAGCTGCCCGCCGGCCAGTACGAGGACCTGGTCGGGGAGCGCACCCGGCTGGTGGCGGTGACCGCCGGCAGCAACGCGATCGGCACGGCGCCGGACGTGGCGGCGATCGCCAAGACCGCGCACGCGGCCGGCGCGTTGGTCTGTGCGGACGGGGTGCACGCCGTGCCGCACGGCCCCACCGACCTGGCCTCGCTCGGCGCGGACTTCCTGCTCACCAGCGCGTACAAGTGATCCGGGCCGCACCTGGCGGCGATGGTCGCCGACCCGGCCCGGTGGGCGGAGCTGCGCCCGGCGAAGCTGCTCCCCTCCTCCGACGCGGTCCCGGACCGGTTCGAGTACGGCACGCCGAGCTTCCCGCTGCTGGCCGGGGTGGCCGCCGCGGTGGACCACCTGGCCACTCTGGACCCGGACGCGACCGGCAGCCGCCGGGACCGGGTCCGGGCCGGCCTGGCCGCCGCCCAGGCGCACGAGGAGGCCGTCTTCGAGCGGCTGCTCGTCGGGCTGGCCGCCCGGCCGGCCGTCACCGTGTACGGCTCCCCCGTCCGGCGCTGCCCGACCGTGTCATTCCGGGTGGCCGGGTGGACCCCGGCGGAGACGGCGGCGGCGCTTGGCGCGGCTGGCTTCTGCCTCTCCTCCGGCGACTACTACGCCTACGAGTACTTCCAGGCGCTGGGGCTGCGGGACAGCGGCGGCGCGGTCCGGGCCAGCGTCTACCACTACAACACGGTCGACGAGGTTGACCGGTTGCTGGCCGAACTGGACCGGCTGGCCGGCCCCGGGGAGAGAATGGCCGGGTGAGCTTCCTGGTCGAGGACGACCCCGCCAAGCACCGCTTCGAGATCCTGGTCGATGACGCGCTGGCCGGGTTCATCGCGTACCTCCCGCCGCGGGGTGCGGTGCTGGTCTTCACGCACGCCGAGGTGGAGGACCGGTTCCAGAACATGGGCGTGGGTTCGGCGCTGATCCGCGGCACCCTGGACCAGATCCGCGAGCGCGGCGACCGGGTGGTGCCGAAGTGCTCGTTCATGGCCGCGTTCATCGAGCGGCATCCCGAGTACGCCGACCTGGTGGTCCCCGAGCCCTGATCGCGGCCGGGGTCAGCGGCCCCCGGTGAGCAGTTCGGCGGCCGCGTACGCGGCGGCCCGGGTGGCGCCGTGGGTGGCCAGGTGGACCGCGCCGGTGACCAGCACGGGCACGCCCAACTCGACCACCACCGCGTCCGGACGGGCCGCGAGGGCCCGGTCCACCGCGTCCCGCATCCAGTCGTGCCGGTGCAGGTCGCGCACGACCAGCACCAGGGGGCGCCCGGCCGACCCGGCCGCCGGGTCGACCGGGACCTCGCCGTCGGCGTAGCGGGCGATCGTGGTGCCGGGCACGAGGTCGGCCAGCGGCGCGCCGATCCCCCACGGGGTCTCCTCGCCGATGGCGATGTTGCGGAGCGGGGCGAACTCCACCACGTGCGGCGGGCCGGCCAGCGGCAGCAGCCCGGCCGGGCCGGTGACCACCCGCAGCGCCCGGCGGGCGGCGGCGAGGCCGATCGCCGAGCCGTCGCCGCCACGGGGTGCGGCCGGCCGGCCGGCGCGGGCCGCGACGGTCCAGGCGGCGAGTTGGCCGACCCGCTTCGCCGCCTCGGCCAGCCGCTCCTCGGGCAGTTCCCCGGCGACCACCGCGGCCACGATGGCGTCCCGCAGCTCCACCGCGTCCGCCTCGGTGGCCCGCTCGCCGCCCACGCAGATCGCGTCCGCCCCGGCAGCCAGGGCGCGGACGGCCGCCCCGGCGAAGCCGTACCGGTCGGCGACCGCCCGCATCTCCACCGCGTCGGTCACCACCACCCCCTGGAAGCCCAGCTCGTCCCGGAGCAGCCCGCCGAGGATGCGTGGGCTGAGCGTGGCCGGCAGCTCCGGGTCGAGCGCCGGCACCAGCAGGTGCCCGGTCATCACCGCCTGCGCCCCGGCGGCCACCGCGGCCCGGAACGGGGCCAGCTCGACCGCGTCCAGCCGGGCCCGGTCGCCGCCGATGCGGGGCAGGTCGTGGTGGGAGTCGACCCGGGTGTCCCCGTGGCCGGGGAAGTGCTTGGCGCAGGCCGCGACGCCGCCGGACTGGAGCCCGCGGACCCAGGCGGCGGTGTGCCGGGCCACCAGGGCCGGGTCGGCGCCGAACGAGCGGACCCCGATCACCGGGTTGGCCGGGTTGGAGTTGACGTCGGCGTCCGGGGCGTAGTCCAGGGTGACGCCCACGGCGGCCAGCTCGGCGCCGAGGTCGCGGGCCACCTCCTCGGTCAGCGCCGGGTCGTCGACCGCGCCGAGGGCGAAGTTGCCGGGGCGGGAGCTGCCCCGGGACGACTCGATCCGGGTGACGTCCCCCGCCTCCTCGTCGATCGCGACGATCACGTCGGGCCGCTCGGCCCGCAGCGTCGCGGTGAGCGCGGCGACCTGGTCGTGGTCGACGATGTTGCGGGCGAAGAGGACCACCGAGCCGAGCCCCTGACCGAGCCACCGGCAGACCCACGGCGGCGGGGTGGTGCCGACGAACCCGGGTTGCAGGACGGCGGCGGCGAGGCCCGCCACGTCTCCGGTCGCTCCCACGATCCGCTCGCTCATGCGCTGTCGTACCCCCGTCTCCCCACGCCCCGCCGCCCGGCGGTGCTGACATGGTCACACTCGCGTCCCTAAATAGTCAACAATCCTTACTGTTAGCTGCTGGCGGACCCGGATGCCCCGTGGGAGAGTGCGACCATGCACCCCGCGCTGCTCGGCGACGTCACCACCGCCGCGGACATCCCCGGCGTACGCCTGCTCGGCCTGGTGGTGGGCGGCCTCTTCCTGCTGATCGCGATCCGGGCGATGTTCCGCCGCTGAGCGGGCGTTCGGCCACGTCCCTCGCGGGTACCGCTGTCGTTGTCCGGGCGAGCGCCCGGCACCCGGACGCGGTGAGGGGGACGGATGAGGATCGGCTACTTCCTGTCCAGCGAGGAGTACACCCCGGCGGAGCTGCTCGACCAGGCCCGCGGCGCGGAGCGGGCCGGCTTCGAGGCACTGTGGATCTCCGACCACTACCACCCCTGGGTCGACGCGCAGGGCCAGAGCCCCTTCGTCTGGTCCACCATCGGCGCGCTCAGCCAGGTCTGCCGGCTGCCGGTTACCACCGCGGTCACCTGCCCCACGATGCGCCTCCATCCGGCCGTGATCGCCCAGGCCGCGGCCACCAGCGCGGTGCTGCACGAGGGCCGGTTCGTGCTCGGGGTGGGCAGCGGCGAGGCGCTGAACGAGCACATCCTCGGCGCCGCCTGGCCGCAGACGGACGTCCGGCTGGAGATGCTGGCGGAGGCGGTCGAGGTGATCCGCGCGCTGTGGCGCGGCGAATTCGTCAACCACCACGGGAAGCACTACACCGTCGAACACGCCCGGATCTACACGTTGCCCGACCCGCCCCCGCCGATCTACGTCTCCGGCTTCGGCCCGAAGTCGATCGGACTGGCCGCCCGGATCGGCGACGGTTACATCAGCGCCATGCCCGACGCCGACATGGTCCGCCGGTTCCGGGACAACGGTGGCGGGGACAAGCCGTGTCAGGGCGGCTTCAAGGCGGCGTACGCCGACAGCGCGGACGAGGGCATGCGGATCGCGTACGAGAAGTGGCCGAACGCCGGTGTGCCCGGCGAACTGTCCCAGGTGCTCCCCTCGCCGCGCCACTTCGAGCAGGCCGCGCAGCTGGTCAAGCCGGAGATGATGAAGGAGTCGTTCGTCTGCGGCAACAGCGTCGACGCGCATCTCGAGATGATCGACAAGTACGCCAAGGCCGGCTTCGACGAGGTCTACGTCGCCAACACCGGCCCGAACTGGCCGGGTCTGTTCGACCTCTATCAGCGCGAGGTGCTGCCCCGGCTGCGCTGAGCCGGCTCAGCCGACGCCGAGCGCCCGGCGGAGCCGCTCGTCCCCGGCCGGGGTGCCGAGGGCGGCCCGCTCCGCTGGTTGGTCGACGTAGAAGCGCAGCACGTCGGCCAGGAACCACGGGTGCACTGCCAGCCAGCCGAGCGCCACCTTGGGCGCGCGCGGCGGGCTCAGCACCAGGCCTCGGCGCTCGACCAGTTCCGGGCGAATCACCCGTATCTGCAGCGTGTTGGCGGACTGCTGCCGCAGCGGCGTGCCGGGCGCCATGGCTTCCCACGGGACGGTCCGCCGCCCGAGCGGCTCCCGGATCTCGACCCCGGCCGGGGTGAGGTCCACCCGCGGGTGGCCGCGGCGGAACGCCAGTACGAATCTCGCCACCAGCAGCAGGTAGGTCCCCACGAGCAACACCATGACGGCGGGCACCAGGTAACGCATCGCCGGCGGCGCCTCGGGATCCCAGAACAGGGCGAACCCCACGGACGTGAGGAACCCGGCGCCGCCCAGCACCTGCCCGGCGACGAACCAGCCGAAGGCCGGGGTGGCCGGCACCCGCCGCCGGCCCGGACCCGCTTCGACCAGCCGGGCCGGCCGCCGCCAGGCGCCCCGCTGCCGGAACAGGACCCACCCGAACGCCAGCATGGCCAGCAGGAACGGCGCCGTCGCCAGCGCGTAGTCCCAATCCCGCGAGGGCAGGCCGCCGGCCAGCAGGATCACCGCCCTGACGAACAGGAAAAGCAACGCCGCCAGGACGGCCAGGCGGGCGACGCGGGCCTCGCGCGACACGTGCACAGGGGACGGAGCCGGGGCGGTCGACGAGGACATGAGCGCATGATGGCGCGCCCGGTCAAGGGGCGCCGAAATCGGGATGCGGACGGAGGCTCCCGTCCCGATCATGGTGGGCGTGCACTCCGCCCTCACGGTGACCCCGGCCGAACTGCCGACGCTGCTGCTGCAGGTCGCCGTGGTCCGGCCCGTCTTCGTCTGGGGGCCGCCGGGGATCGGCAAGAGTTCCCTGGTCCGGGCCTTCGCCGACTCGCTCGGGCTGCCCTGCGTGACCCTGGTCGGCACCCAACTCGCCGCGGAGGACCTGATCGGGGTGCCGGAGCTGCACGACGGACGCAGCCGGTTCGCGCCACCGGAGTCGATCGCCCGCGACGAGCCGTACTGCCTCTTCCTGGACGAGCTCAACTCCTCCAGTCCCGAAGTGCAGAAGGCCTTCTACTCGCTCATCCTCGACCGCCGCATCGGCTCGTACGAGCTGCCGGCCGGCTCGATCGTGATCGGCGCGGGCAACCGGGCCACCGACAACGCGCTCGCCCGGCCGATGGCGTCGGCGCTGGTCAACCGGCTGGTGCACGTCCACCTGCGCGCCTCCGCCACGGGCTGGCTGGCCTGGGCGGCCGACGCCGGGGTGCACGCGTGGGTGCTGGACTACCTGACCGAGCGCCCCGATCACCTCTGGGTCGCCCCGCCCAAGACCGAGGAACCCTTCTCCACCCCGCGCAGCTGGCACATGCTCTCCGACGCGCTGCACTCGTGCGGCCCGGACGTCGACGAGGCGACGGTGCGGCTGCTGGCCGGCGGCACGCTCACCGGGCAGCACGCGGCCGGTTTCGCCGCGTACGTCAAGACCGTGCGCCACCGCTACGGCCTGGACGCCATCGTGCGCGGCGACGCCGGCTGGCCGCGCGCCGCGCACGACCGCGACCTGCTCTACTTCTTCGCCGAGGCGTTCCGGGCCCGACTGGTCAAGGAACTGCCGGCCTCCCGGGAGCACGCCTCCCCCGCGGTGCGGGACTTCTCGATGCGCGCCAAGGGGCTGCTGGTCGAGCTGGCCGAGATCTCCCTGGAGTGCGCCCAGCTCGTCGTCGCCACCGACGACGACGGGATGCCGGTGCTGCCGGCCTGGTTCCTGGTCGAGGTGACCCGGGACCTGCCCCGCCTGGTCGCGGCCCGGGCCTGACCCGTGGCGACCCGACGCCGCGCCGGTCGCCGGCCGGACCCGAACGCAGAGGCGTTCAGCCAGGCCGAGAAGCGCGCCTACCGGCATCCGATGTTCCGGCCGCTGCTCGCCGACGGGTACCCCCGCGCCCGGTTCCGCTGGACCGACGACGAGGACCTGGCGAACGGGCAGGGCTGGGCCCGGGTGGCCGGCGACGGGGAGATCGTGGTCGACCGGCGGCGGCGCGCCGACACCGAGGAGTGGTGGTGGGTGGTCGCCCACTGCCTGCTGCATCTCGGCTTCGGCCACCTCGACCCGGACCGCGCCGCCCGGGCGGACCAGGCCGCCGCGGTCGCGGCCTGCGTGGCGGTGGCCCGCTTCCAGCTCGACGCCAAGCTCGGCCGGCCGCCCCGCATGCTGCCCGCCCCGCTGCCCGGCACGGCGGAGGAGCGGCTGGCGACCGGCTGGCGGCACCGCGGGGTCCCGCCGGAGTACCTGGACTGTGGTGTCGGCGGACCCGGCGGGGACCTGGTCCACCGGGTCGCGCCGGGCCAGCGGTGGGCCGCGGCGAGCCCGGCCGGCACCCCCTGGCAGACCTGGCCGGAGCGGTTCGCGGTGGGCCTGGCGGCGGCGGCCAGCGCGGCCGTGGAGGCGGCGGGCGCGCCGAAGCCGGGGCCGGGCGGGGTGGCCCGGGACAACCCCTGGGAGCGGGCGCGGAGCTGGTTCGTCTCGTCGTACCCGCTGCTCGGGGCCCTCGCGGCGGGGTTCCGGATCGTCGCTGACGTGGAGCTGGCCCGCTCCTGGGACATCGCGGTCGCCGCCGTCGACGCGCACGCCGGGGAGATCTACGTCAACCCGCTGCGGGTGCTGCCGGAGGCGCAGTGCCGCTTCGTGCTGGCGCACGAGATGCTGCACGCGGCGCTGCGGCACGGCGACCGGGTGGCGCACCGGGATCCGTGGCTGTGGAACGTGGCCACCGACTACGTCATCAACGGTTGGCTGGTGGAGATGGCGGTCGGCGAAATGCCCGACGGCCTGCTGTACGACCCGCAGCTGCGCGGCCTGTCCAGCGAGGCGGTCTACGACCGGCTCGCCACCGACCTGCGCCGGCACCGCAAGCTGGCCACCCTGCGCGGCCCGGGGCGCGGCGACATGCTCGGCCACGGCGTCCCCGGGCCGGGCGAGGCCGGGCGCGGGGTCGACCTGGACGAGTACTACCGCCGGGCGCTGATCAGTGGGCTGGCGTACCACGAGTCGTCCAGGCGGGGACTGCTCCCGGCCGGGCTGGTCGCGGAGATCCGGGTGCTCGACGAGCCCCCGCCGCCGTGGGACGTGCAGCTGGCCCGCTGGTTCGACGAGCGGTTCCCGGCGCGGGAGCGGCTGCGCTCGTACGCCCGGCCGTCGCGCCGGCAGGCGGCCACCCCCGGCATCCCGCGGCCCGGCTGGCATCGGCCCGAGATCGAGGAGCGCCGGCCGACCTTCGGGGTGCTGCTGGACACCTCGGGGTCGATGAGCGTCCGGCTGATGGGGCGGGCGCTCGGCGCGGTCGCCGGGTACGCGACGGCCCGGGACGTGCCCGCCGCCCGGGTGGTGTTCTGCGACGCGGTGGCGTACGACGCCGGCTACCTGCCGGTGGAGGAGATCGCCGGGCGGGTGCGGGTACGCGGCCGCGGCGGCACGGTGCTGCAACCCGGCGTACGCGTGCTGGAGACTGCCGACGACTTCCCGCCGGACGGCCCGATCCTCGTGATCACCGACGGCGATTGCGACGTGCTGCGGATCCGCCGTGACCACGCGTTCCTGGTGCCGCGCGCCGCCCGGCTGCCGTTCACGCCGCGCGGCCCGGTGTTCCGGATGAGCTGACCCGCTCAGCCGCGCCCGGGCGCGACAACGCCGTGCAGCAGCGTGCCGACCAGGGCGTCCACCAGTTCAGCCGAGGGCTGCGGGGGCGGGCCGGACGGGTCGAGCAGCCGGCCGAGGACCAGGTCGTGGCAGACCCCGACGACGAGCGTGGCGACCGCCTCCGGGCTGGCGCCCGGGGCCACCCGGCCGAGCCGCTGCTCCTCCCGGACGTACCCGGCGAGTTCCGTGCGCAGGCCGGGCCCACCGCCGAGTGGGGTGGGCAGGGCGCCGAGGCGGGCCACCAGCTTGGGCTGGGTGGTCAGCCCGGCGAAGGCCGGCAGGATCGCCGCGTGCAACGCCAGCGCCCGCACGAGGTACGCGCGCAGGTTCGCCTCGACGGTCACTTCTCCCGGTCGCGGGGCCGACCCCTCCTGCTCCGCCTCGACCGCCCGCACGTGCGCGTGCAGCGCGTACGCTAGCAGCTCGTCCTTGTCGGCGAAGTGGTTGTAGAGCACTCCGTCGGCGACCCCGGCCTCGCGGGCGATGTCGCGGACGGTCAGGCCGGTGACGCCGCGCCGGGCGACGAGCCGGCCGGCGGCCCCGATCAGGTGCTCCCGCAGGCTCTGCTCGCCGCCGCGCAGCGCCGCCGCTCGTCGTGGTGCCATCACCTGCGCATCCTATGGCCGGTCGGGCCGACGGCCGGCGGTCAGTCGGGCCGCCGCGCGGTCACCAGCCAGGCCGCGTTGCGCAGGCGCACGCCGTCGAGTCCCTCGTACGGGCGCATGGCGTCGACCAGCGTGGCCCGGACCCCCTCGGTGACGGCCGGGCCGAGGGGTGCGAGCCGGTGCCGGATCGGCCCCCAGTCGGCGAGGAACCGTCCGGCGTCCGTCGCGTCCCGTCCCCAGACCCCCGTCGCCTGCCGCGCGTCGCAGGCCACGTCGACGAAGCCGGCGTCGGCGAGCACGCTCCGGACGTAGGCCGGGTCGGCGAAGGAGAGCGGCTCGCCGGCGGCGGTGCCGTCGGTGCCGGCCGGCGGCAGGTGCGCGGCCAGCGGTGCGAGCACCGCGCCGAGGTCGCCCCGGCGGACGTCGTCGAGGCAGACGAAGGCGAGCCGCCCATCGGGGCGCAGCGCCCGGCGCACGTTGGCGAACGCGGCGACCGGATCGGCGAAGAACATCACCCCGAACCGGCTCAGCGCGAGGTCGAACCCGGCGTCCGGGAACGGATGGATCTGAGCGTCGGCCCGGACGAACTCGACGTTGTCGACGCCCTCGGCGGCCGCCGAGGCGCGGGCCCGGTCCAGCATCGGCGCGGACAGGTCGACGCCGACCGCCCGGCCGGTGCCGGAGCTCCGGGCGGCGAGGCGGGTGAGCTGCCCGTTGCCGCAGCCGATGTCGAGCACCCGGTCCCCGGGGCGGACCCCGGCGAGCAGCGCCTCGTTGTAACCGCTGTTGATGGCGTCGTAGCGGGCCTGGTGCTCGGCCCAGTGCCGCCCCTCGTAGCCGTTCCAGGCCTGCTCCTGGTGCTCGTTCAGGACCGTCCCCACGCCGACCTCCTTATGAACGTACGTTCATGAACGTCTGTTCATCATGGGTGTTCGGCGAGGCGGCGTCAACACCCCAGGGAGAACCGGTCCGTTTCGCCGGTGATCGACGGGGGTATCTGCGGCCACTGATGAGACTGACCACGCACTCGACGACGTTGCGCCACGCGGCCCGGAGCCTCTTCGGCTGGACCGCACTCCGGCCCAACCAACTGGCCGCCATGCGGGCGGTGATGAAGCGACGCGACGCCCTGGTGGTCCTGCCCACCGGCGCCGGCAAATCGGCGATCTACCAGATCCCGGCCAGCCTGATCCCCGGCCCCACCGTGGTCATCTCCCCGCTGCTCGCGCTCCAGCAGGACCAGATCGCGGCGCTCAACGAACGGCAGCGGCCCGAGCTGCGGGCGGTCCGGATCAGCTCCGACGAGAACGCGGCCCAGCGGGCCGCGGCGATCGAGGAGGTCCGCCAGGGCCGGGCCGAGTTCCTGTTCATCACCCCGGAGGCGTTGAACAACCCGGACCGGATGGCCGAGGTCCGCGCGCTGAAACCGGCCCTGGTGGCGATCGACGAGGCGCACTGCATCTCCGCCTGGGGACACGACTTCCGCCCGGACTACCTGGCGCTCGGGCACCTGATCGAGGGCATCGGCCGGCCGCCGGTGGTGGCCCTCACCGCCACCGCCTCCCCGCCGGTCCGCGACGACATCGTCGCCCGGCTGGGGCTGCGCGACCCCGAGGTGGTGGTCTCCGGGCTGGACCGGCCGAACCTCTTCCTCGAGGTGGCGCACTGCCCGACCGACGACTACCGGTGGCGGCGGCTGGTCGCCCTGCTTCGCGACGACGAGCGGCCCGGCATCAGCTACGTGCCGACCCGGCGGGCGGCCGAGGAGCTGGCGCAGCGCCTGACCGACGCGGGCTTCCCGGCGCGGTACTACCACGGCGGCATGCCGACCAACGACCGCCACGAGCTGCACGAGGCGTTCCTCGCCGACCAGGTACCCATCATGGTGGCGACGTCCGCGTTCGGCATGGGCATCGACAAGCCGAACATCGCCTGGGTGGTGCACATGGCGCTGCCGGACTCCCCGGACAGCTACTTCCAGGAGATCGGCCGCGCCGGCCGGGACGGCGATCCGGCCCGGGTGCTGCTGCTCTGGCGCGCCGAGGACATCGGCCTGCAGCGGTACTTCACCGGCGGCCTGCCCGACGAGAAGGAGCTGTGCGAACTCGCCGCGCTGCTGCGCAAGCAGGCGCGGACCAGGAAGGAGCTGCGCGAGCTGACCGGCCTCGGTCCGCGCAAGCTCGGGCAGTACCTCTCCCTGCTCGAGCAGATCGGCGCCGCGGAGCCGCGCTCCCGTCAGCGCATCGGCGCCCCCCGGTACGCCCCGACCGCCGCCGAGTCCGGCCGGGCGGCGCTCGCCGAGGCGGAACGGCAGCAGGCCGTCACCCGGTCGCGGACCGACATGATGCGCGCCTTCGCCGAGACCACCGGCTGCCGCGGGCAGGCGCTGCTGGCGTACTTCGGCGAGCAGATGCACCAGGTCTGCGGGCACTGCGACAACTGCCACTCCGGCACCAGCGTCGCCGACGACCGGGCGGTCGGGCCGTTCCCGGTGCACAGCCAGGTCCGGCATCCGGAGTGGGGCGCCGGCCTGGTGCTCAGCTACGAGGAGGACCGGATGACGGTGCTCTTCGACGAGGTGGGCTACAAGACGCTGTCCGTGCGCGTGGTGTCCGAACAGGGCCTGCTGACGCTCGACTAGCCTGACTCGGGCACCGCGGGGTGCCCGTCGACAACGACGACCACGGCGAAAGGGGCTTGATCGTGATCGAGCAGCCGGCGTACACCGGGTTCGGTTTCTCCGACGAGGAGTGGGGCCTGCTGGTCGGGCTGCCACAGGCGGTCCTCACCGCGGCGAGCGCGGCCGAGTCCGACGGCACCAAGCGCACCATGGCCGAGAGCGCCGCCGGCCTGGAGACCATCTCCGCGGGGCGGGAGTCGGCCAGCCCGCTGGTGGCCGCCGTCGCCGGCGAGGTCGTCGCCCGGGTGGGCGACCCGGAGACCGGCGCGGAGCTGCCGGTCATCGAGCCGGCCGACCCGCAGGCGATGATCGGCGACGTGCTGGCCCGGGCCGGCCAGGCGTCCGACCTGCTGGCCGCCAAGGTGGACGAGGGGGAGGCCGGTGCGTACCGGCACTGGCTGGTGGAGATCGCCGAGCAGGTGGTGAGCGCCGCTTCGACCGGCGGCCTCCTGGGCCTCGGCGGCGACGTGGTGAGCGACTCGGAGCGGCGCTTCCGGGACCGGCTCGCCCAGGTGCTCAACGACTGACCCGCCCCGCCTGCCGGTGGTCGCGCCACCGACGGGATCGTTGCCGTCGACGACGGATGTCGGACGCCCCATCTCGGTCGCTCAGCGACGGAGGATGGGGCGTCCTCGATGATGGAGGGCGACGGACCACCGGAGGGTCGTTGCGATGGACGCGAAGCTGAGCCGACACATCTTCGACACGACGCAGGTCCCGGCGCCCGACCGGTTCGGGCTGTGGCTGGACATGATCGCCGACTCGCCCGCGCCGCTGCGGGTGCGGACCGCACACGCCGACGACTTCGTCGCCCGCGCGGAGTTCGTCGAGCTGGGCGCGTTGCGCCTGGTCCGCTACCACTACCCCGCCGTGGACTGCGTCCGGACCCGGAAGCTGATCCAGCGTTCCGACCCCGACTACTACTGCCTGGCCCTGACCCTCTCCGGCACCGGCGTCGCCGAGCAGGAGGGGCAGCAGAGCACCTGCCGGCCCGGCGAGTTCACCTTCTACGACTGCTCCCGCCCGCACGAGGTCAGCCACCACGGGCTTGCCCACGGACGCGAGCACGCCAGCTCCGTCGTGGCCTTCATCCCGTACGACGCCCTGCCGCTGCCGCAGGGCCGGCTCGCCGCGCTGTTCGCCGGCCGGATGCCCGGCACCGAGGGGATCGGGGCACTGCTCGCCGACTACCTCGTGCGGCTCAGCGCCCACCCGGAGCAGTACCGGGTGGCGGACGCGGAGCGACTCGCCGGCATCGGGCTGGACCTGGCCTCGACCATGCTCGGCCGGCACCTGGTCGCCGAGGACACGGTGCCCACCGAGGTACGCCGACGCGCCCTGCTGGCCCAGATCCAGTCCCACATCCGCCAGCATCTCGGCGAGTCCACGCTCAGCCCGCAGGTCATCGCCGACGCGCACCACATCTCGGTCCGGTCGCTGCACCGGCTCTTCGAGGCCGAGGAGACGACCGTGGCCGCGTACGTCCGGGACCAGCGGCTGGAGCGGTGCCGCCGCGACCTCGCCGACCCCGCGCTGCGGGACCAACCCGTCCAGGTCATCGCCGGCCGTTGGGGATTCCGGGACAAGGCCCACTTCAGCCGGGTGTTCCGGGCCGCCCTGCAGGAGACCCCGATGGCGTACCGGGCCCGTCACCTGGAACAGGCACGGATCGTCAACACTCCGGCGTCCGCGGTCAACTCGCAGCGCACATACTGATTGCGGGCCGACCGCCGGGAGACCGGCGCGGCCCACTGGTATCGGGGGGCCGTGGCGAGGCGCCCGCGACGGACCGTCGCGGGCGGCCGCCCGGTGCCGACACCGCCGCCGGACGACGCGAGCGGCGGCCCCTGCGCCCCGGCCACCGGCCGTCGCACCGAACTCCGGCCCCGTCGCGCTTCCCCCCAGGACTGAGGGACGGGGCCGGTCAGGCCTCCGCGAGCAGCGCGAGCACGCTCTTCTCCACCGCCTCCCGGGGCATTTCCGGCTCCACCGGAGCCAGCACCCCGTCGTGGTACAGGTCCACCACCCGGGGGTCCACGTAGGACGTGCGCGCCACGGTGGGGGTGTTGCCGAGCAGCTCGGCGACCGCGCGCATCACCGCCGCGAGCGCCTGCTTGCGCGCCCTCGCCGACCGCTGCGCACCGGCCGTGGCCAGCTCGGTGGCGGCCAGCACGGTGGCGTGCCAGGTACGGAAGTCCTTGGCCGTCATCTCCCCGCCGCTGGCGTCGCGCAGGTAGTCGTTGACCTCGTCGCTGCGGACGTCCCGCCAGGCCCGGCCGTCCCAGTAGCCGAAGAGCCGCTCCTCGGCCCGCCGCCGACGGCGCAGGTTGGTCAGCACCTGGCACAGCTCCGGGTCCTCGATCCGGCGTACCTGCTCGATGCCACCCTTGGCCGGGAACTCGAGGACCACGCAGCCGCCCCGGGAACGGGCGTGCTCGGGGCGCAGCGTGGCGACGCCGAAGGTGGGGTCGTCGCCGGTGGCGTACTGGTCACTGCCGACCCGGAACATGCCCATGTCCAACAGCCGGGTGACGGTGGCGAGGACCCGCTCCCGGCGCAACCCACGCAGCGTCAGGTCGTGGTCGACCCGCTCGCGCAGCATCGGCAGCCGGTATGCCACCTCCAGCACGTGGTCGAACTTGGCCTCGTCGCGCTTCTGCCGCCACGCCGGGTGGTAGAGGTACTGCTTGCGGCCGGCCGCGTCGATCCCGGTGGCCTGGATGTGCCCGTTCGGGTACGGCGAGATCCAGACGTCCCGCCAGGCGGGCGGGATGACGAGGTCGCGCAGCCGGACCAGCTCGTCGGGGTCGCGCACCGGCTCGCCCTTCGGATCGACGAAGAGCCAGCCCTCGCCGCGCCGCCGCCGTCCGTATCCCGGCCGGCCCGGATCACTACGCCGCAATCGCACCGGAGACCCGCACCGCTCGTTCCGCCTCGTCCACCGCCGCCAGCACCTCATCGACCGGGATGGCCGCCAACGTCGGGTGCGTTCCCACCCCACCGGAACCGGACCGGTCCCGGTCGATCCTCGCGCGGTGCGGGACCCCGAGCACGCGGTGCCGGGGCCGGTCCGGCGGCGGCCCCCAGTGCGCCGGCGGCACCGGGCCGAAGAGCACCACCGAGGCGGTGCCGTACCCGGTGGCCAGGTGGGCCACGCCGGTGTCGCCGCTGATCACCAGCCGGGCGTCGGCCACCAGCGCGGCCAGCTCGGTCAGGCCGGTCCGGCCGGCGAGCACCGTCTCCGGCGGCAGCCCGGCGTCCCGGGCAACCCGGTCGGCCAGCTCCTGTTCCTCCTCGGAGCCGGTGAACACCACCCGGTGTCCCCGGCCGGCCAGGGCCCGGGCCACCGCCGCGAAGCGCTCCGCCGGCCAGCGCTTCGCCGGGATCTTGCTACCCGGGTGCAGCACGGTGGCGCCGGTCGGGGCCCCGACGGCGGGCGGGCGGCGCAGCGCCAGGTCCGCCGGGTCGGCCGGCAGGTCGTACCCGTGCAGCAGCCGGCACCAGCGGCGGACCTCGTGCTCGTCGTCGTCCCAGACGGGGCCGTCGGCGTGCCCGGCCGCGGCGTTGGCAAAGGCCAGCAGGCGGTGCGGCCGGGCGGCGGCCAGCATCCGGTGCGACTGCGGGCCGCGGCCGTGCAGGTTGACGGCCATCTCCGGCGGCGGCCGGGACCACGCGAGGCGGCCCAGGCCGTCGGTGGGCAGCACCCGGTCGACCGCGCCGACCAGGTCGGCCAGCGGCGCCAGCCAGGCCGGCGCGGCCAGCACCAGCTCCCGGTCCGGGAAGGCGGACCGCAGGCCGCGCAGCGCCGGCACGGCCGTCGCCAGGTCGCCTACCCCGAGCGCCCGGAGGACCAGGATCACGGGTACGACGACTCCTGCTCGGCGCAGACCACCATCTCCCGGACGGCGCAGCCGGCCGGCTGGGAGAGGGCGAACATGATCGCGGCGGCGGTGTCAGCCGGCTCGTTGAGCGCGGCGTCCGGCCCGGGACGGTACTGCGCGTCCCGCTCGTCGAAGAAGGCGGTGCGCATGCCGCCCGGGATGAGCAGGGTGACCCCGACGGCGCCGGCCAGCTCGGCGGCGAGCGCCCGGGTGAAGCCGACCACCCCGAACTTCGCCGCACAGTACGCGGTGGCGTCGCTGACCGCCTTGACGCCGAGCGTGGAGGCGACGGTGACGATGCTGCCCCGGGACGCCTCCAGGTAGGGCAGCGCGGCCCGGATCACCGCCGCCGTGGCGAGCAGGTCCACCGCGACGATCCGCTCCCAGGTCTCGGCCGGGACGTCGATCAGCTTGCCGGGCACGTCCATGCCCGCCGCGGTGACCACGGCGTTAAGGCCGCCGGAGCGTTCCGCCAGGTTTCGGGTGGCCGCCTCGGCGGCCCGGGTGTCGGCCAGGTCGCACTCGACCCACGGCACCCCGTCGGCGGGTCGGTGCCGGTCCAGCACGAGGGGGCGGCCGCCGGCCCGGGCGACCGCGGTGACCACCGCCGCGCCCAGCCCGCTCGAACCGCCGGTAACCAGGACGGTGGGGCCGGCCCCGGGCGGACTGCTCCTCATGCCGCCGCCTCCCTCCGGTCGGCGACGGCAGGAGGCTCGGCCGCGCTGAGCCGGATGATTCGCTCGCTGCGCTCGCTCATCGTGCTCCCTCCACGGCGCGGGCCGCCGCGATCATGTCGGTGGTGGACCGGCCGTCCAGGTACGGCACCACCACCGTGTGCCCGCCCCAGCGGGCCAGGATCTCCGCCTCGGGCAGGGTCTCCTCGCCGCCGCCGGTGGCGTAGTCACCGCCCTTGACCCAGATGTCCGGGCGCAGCCAGGACAACGCGGCGTGCGGGGTGGGCTCGTCGAAGATCATCACGGCGTCCACGCAGCTCAGCGCGGCGAGCAGCCGGCTGCGGTCGCCCTGCGGCATGACCGGGCGTTCCGGTCCCTTCAGGCCGGCCACGCTGGCGTCGGAGTTGAGGCAGACGACCAGGCAGTCGCCGAGCTGCCGGGCCGCCTGGAGGGTGGCCACGTGGCCGGCGTGCAGCAGGTCGAAACAGCCGCCGGTGGCGACGACCGTGCCGCCGTCCGCCCGTACCCGGGCGACGACCGCGCCGGCGGCGGTCGCGCCGATCCGGTCCCCGCCGCCGGTGACCACCACCGGAGCGGCGGTCCGCACCGGAGCCGGCAGCGCGGCGGCCACTCCCCCACCGGCCACGTACGCGGACGCCTCGGCGACCGCCTCCTGCACCGCCTCGGAGACCAGCGCGCCCCCGGCCAGCGCGAGGGTGGCCGCCGCGGCGAACCGGTCCCCCGCCCCGCAGGTGTCCCCGTCCGCGGCCGGGGCGGGCACCACCAGCGGGGTGGAACCGGCGTGGCAGAGCAGCGCGCCGTCCCCGCCCAGGGTCACCGCCACCGCGCCGGCTCGCCAGCGCTGCCGCAGCGTCTGGGCCCCCCGGGACGCGGTGACCAGCCGCGACGCGCCGGGCGGCAGCTTCGCCAGCTCCCGCGCCTCGGACTCGTTCGGGGTGACCAGGTGCACCCCGGGCACCGCCGCCGGGCCACGCGGGTGCGGGTCCCAGACCACCGGGGCGCGGGTGGCGGCGAGCGCGGCCCGCAGCGCCGGATGCCGGGCGACCCCCCGGCCGTAGTCGCTGACCAGCACGGCGGAGGCGGTGGCGAGCAGGCGCAGCATCGCCTCGCTCGGCTCGCCCGGCTCGCCGGCCGGGCCGCCCCGGTCGTGCCGCAGCAGCACCCGACCCCGGGCGTGCAGCCGGATCTTCTCCGGGGTGGCGCCGGGCAGCCGGAGCCCGTACAGCTGCACCCCGGTCGCGGCGAGCAGGGTGCCGATCCGGGCCCCGCCGGCGTCGTCGGCGATCGCGGTGATCAGCGCGACCTCCGCGCCCTCGGCCGCGAACACCGCGGCGAGGCCGGCGCCCCCGGGCCGGTCGACGTAGGTGGTCTCGTCGAGGACCGGCACCGGGGAGTCCGGACAGAGCCGGTTCACCGTTCCCTCGACGTCCCGGTCCAGCAGGGTGTCACCGATCACCACCACGGGTCCCGTCACGCTCGACCTCCTCATCGGGCCTGCACCTCCGGGTCGGGGGCGTCCCCGAGCACCACCTCGACGCCGGTGCTTACCGGTCCGGCGGCCGGCCGGGCGGCAAGCGCCTTGGGCAGGGTCCGGTCGACGTACTCGCAGAGCACGTGGGTGGCGACCAGGTGCAGTTCCTGCACCACCTGGTTGTCCGGGGACTCGACGGCGAGCACGTCGTGGCAGAGTTCGGCGAGGGGGTTGGGTGCCGGGCCGGTGAAGGCCCAGCAGCGTAGTCCGGTGTCGCGTCCGGCGTGGGCGGCGGTGAGCAGGTTGTGGCTGGTGCCGCTGGTGGACATCAGCAGGAGGATGTCGTCGGGTCGGCCGTGGGCGCGGACCTGGCGGGCGAAGATCTCCTGGTAGCCGTAGTCGTTGCCGATCGCGGTCAGCGCGGAGGTTTCCGCGTGCAGGGCGATCGCGGACAGTGGTTCGCGGTCCTCGCGGAGCTTGCCGACCAGTTCGGCGGTGAGGTGCTGGGCCTCGGCGGCGCTGCCGCCGTTGCCGGCCACCAGCAGCCGCCCGCCGGTGGCCAGCCGGTGCGCCAGCTCCCCGCCCCAGCGGGCCAGCAGCAGCTCCGACTGGCGAAACGGCAGCAGCGCGGCGGCCAGCTGGGTCAGGTGGTCCTCCAGCACCGTGCCGCCGACGGCCGGCCCGGTCGCCGCCATCAGGCGACCACCCGGGTGGGCCGGCGTACGGTGGCCACCTCGCCGTAGAGCTCCGCCAGCCGCTCCGCCGTGCCCGACCACGAGTAGTGGGTCCGGGCCCGCTCCACGGCCGCGGTGGCGTACGCGAAGCGGCGGATCCGGTCGCCGAGGAGCCGGCGGATCGCCGCGCCGAGCGCCTCCGGGTCCCGGGCCGGCACCAGGTCCCCGGTCCGCCCCGGCACCACCGTGTCGATCAGGCCGCCGACGGCGGTGCCGATCACCGGTACGCCGCACGCCATCGCCTCCAGCGGGGTGAGCCCGAACGGCTCGTACCAGGGGGCGGCGGCCAGCACGTCCGCCGACCGGTACCAGCGACCCATCTCCTCCCGGGGCACCGCGCCGATCAGCTTGACCCGGTCGGCGACACCGCACGACTCGGCGAGCGCCCGCAGCCGCAGCGCGTACGGGTCGGTCTCCAGCAGCCCGGCCGGTGGGCCGCCGACCACCACGCACTCCGCGTCGGGAACCAACGCGATGGCCCGGATGACGTCCTGATAGCCCTTACGTTCCACCAGCCGGCCGACGGTGAGAATGCGCGGCCGGGTGCCGTCCCGCTCGGCGACCGGGCCGAGCGGGGCGAACGTGGACAGGTTCACCCCGGACGGGACGACGGTCATCCGGGACCGGGGCACCCCCATCCGGACCAGCTCGGCGACCTCGTCCTGGCACTGGGCGACCACCCGGTCGACCGAGCGGCCCAGCTCCCGCTCGTGCCCTACCCGGCCCGGCGGGCTGGTGTCCTGCGCGCCCTGGTGGCGCCGCTTCACCGTGCCGAGCGCGTGGTACGTCTGCACCACCGGCACCCCGGTGCGCCGCCCGGCGGCGAGCCCGGCGAGCCCGCTCATCCAGAAGTGCGCGTGGACCACCTCGGGCTGCCAGTCGCCGGCGCGCCACCGCTCGGCCAGCCACTCCCCGAACGCCGGCATGTACGGCAGCAGGGCGTCCTTGGCGACCGGCTCGGCCGGCCCGGCGGGCACGTGCACCACGTCGTACCCGTCCGGGGCGCGGACCGTCGCGGGCAGATCGACGGCGTCGAGGCGGGTGTAGACCCGGACGTCGTGACCGGCGGCCGCGAGCGCGGCGGAGAGCTCCGCGACATGCGTGTTCTGGCCACCGGCGTCCTCCCCGCCGAGGACGGCGAGGGGGCTGGCGTGCTCCGAGATCATCGCGATGCGCATACTTCCTCCTCCAGCAGCCGGTCCCAGTCGGCGAGGAAACGCTCCAGGCCGTAGCGGTTCCGTGCGGCGGCCCTGGCCTGGGCGCCCGCCCGGCGGGCGGCCGACGGATCGTCGACGAAGGCCCGGGCCGCCTCGACCAGCACGTCGACCCGGGTGGAGAGGGCGCCGGCGGACGGCGGCACCGCTTCCACGGCCTCGGTGGTGGCCAGCGCCACCACGGGCATGCCGATGGTCATCGCCTCGATCAGGCTCAGCCCGAGGGAGGTCCACCGGCACAGGTGCAGGTACGCCCGCCGCCGGGCCAGCTCGGCGTGCATGGCGTGCTGCGGCACGTCGTCGTGGCTGGTCAGCCGCTCCGGGGGCAGTCCGAGCCGGTCGGCCAGCCCGGCCACTCCCATGCCGTAGACGTCCAGCGGGGCGATCTCGGCGAAGCGGGTCAGCAGGTCGGTGCCGGTGACCCGCCAGCGGCGCACCGGCTCGTTGATGACGACGGCCAGCCGGTCCAGTTCGCCGGTCCACTCGACGGTCGGGGCGACCACCCCGTGCTCGACCACGGCGGTGCGGGAGCCGCCGTTGTCCCAGAACAGCTCGTTGAAGTGGGTGACGTGGGTGAGCAGCAGGTCGTCCCGGTCGGCCATCGGGTGGCGGGTGTTCGGCACGTCGCCCTTCGGGGTGTTGTGCTCGACGTAGATCGCCGGCAGGTCCCGGCCCACCCGGCGGCCCAGCCACTCGCAGGCCAGGTCGAACTCCTCGGGGCGCTGGAGCAGCACCACGTCCACGTCGGCGCGGCGCAGCTCCTGCGGCGTCACCTCGACGGCGTGCTCCGGCCACGGGTAGGTCCGCGCCCGGCCGAGGCCGTACGGACCCCGGTCCGGGGTGACCGGCACCAGATACCGGTGCTTGCCGTGCACGAACGACGTGGTCCACGACCCGTGCACGTGCCAGACCAGGACGTTCATCGCATCACCCCACCGGGCACCGGGACCGCGCCGACCGGTTCCGGCGCGTCGGCGGGGACGCCCAGCAGCCGCAACGCCTCCAGCACCCGACCCGGCTCCACCGCGGCGAGGCAGGGGTGGCCGGGGACCGGACAGCGGGTGGCCCGGGTGTCCCGGCAGGCGGCCCCGGCGTCACCGAGCCGCACGGTCGGCACCCGGTACGGCCCCCACTGTCCGAACGGGACGGTCGGGGCGAAGAGGCTGACCACCGGCACGCCCAGCGCGGCGGCCAGGTGCGCCGGTCCGGTGTTGCCGACCACCAGCGCGCCGGCCCGCGCGATGACCGCCGCGAGCTCGTCGAGGCCGGTGCGGCCACCCAGGTCGATGCCGCCGGCGGCGGCCACCCGGGCGGTCAGCTCCCGCTCGTCCCGGCCGCCGGTCACCACCACCCGGTGGCCCGCGGCGGCGAGCACCCGGACGATCCGGGTGGCCAGCTCGGGCGGGCAGGCCCGGGTCTCCACCGAGGAGCCCGGGTGCAGCACGACATAGCCCGCCGCCCCGGCCTCGACCGGCACGGCGGGCAGCCGGTCGGTACGCAGCCGCAACCCCGGCTCGTCGTCGGGGGGTAGGGCGAACCCGGCCGCCGCGGCGAGGGAGAGCGCCCGCTCCGGCTCGGGCACCCCGACGGGCACCCGGTGCCGCACGTCCAGCAGGGCGCCCGGGTAGTCGTCGCTGATCGCGCTGATCCGGGCGATGCCGGCCATCCGCAGCAGCAGCGCCAGCGGCAGCGCCGACTGGTGGAACGAGGTGAAGACGACCGCCTCGTCCGCGTTCAGGGCGGCGAGCCGGTCGGTGAGGTCACGCAGCTCGGCCGGGTCGACCCGCGGCGCCGGGGCGTCGATCCACGGCAGCGGCCACTCGACGATCTCGTCCACGCCGGGCAGCAGTTCGGCGGCCGCCCGGCCGCGTGGCCCGCAGAGCAGCACCACCCGTTGCGCCCCGGCCGCCACCGCCCGGATACCAGGGCCGGTGACCAGCACGTCCCCGGCGGCGTCACTGCGCGCCACCAGGACGGTGCCCCGGCGGGGCGGGGACGCCGGGGCGGCCACCAGCCGCGTCCGGCGCAGGATCTCGGTCACCGCGTCCGGCAGGTCCGCCGCGACGGTCGGCGCCGCGATCACCTCCGCCGACCGGGTGGCCGGAGTGGGGACCATGACCGCGGCCGCGCCCGCCGCGGCGGCGGCGGTCATGTCGGCGCCGATATCGCCGACCATGACACAGCGGGCCGCGGTGGTGCCGAGCGCCCGGGCGGCGGCGTGCAGCAGGCCCGGGGCGGGCTTGCGGCAGGCGCAGCCGTCCGGTTCGCCGTGCGGGCACACCTGCCAGCTGTCGAACGGCCCGAGCAGCTCCTCCACCCGGGCGTTGACCCGGCGCAGGTCGTCGGCGGTGAAGCAGCCCCGGGCCAGGCCGGACTGGTTGCTCACCACGGCCAGGCGCAGGCCGGCCGCGCGCAACCGGTCCAGGGCCTCCCGCGCGCCGGGCACCGGCCGGACCTTCTCCGGGTCGCCGTTGTAGGGCACGTCCTCGATCAGCGTGCCGTCCCGATCGAGCAGGACCGCGTCGTACAGGCCTGACGGGATCCGGCCAGCACCCGGGTAAACCCGGGCTGACCTGCACTGATCCCGCTCGTGGTCCCGTCGCACGGGCGGCGGGTTCCCGACCCCCCGAGGAGTAAACATCAACTTCGGCGGAGCCCGCCTCCGCCGGTGTCCGCCGGCCGGTCCGTACCGCGCTCCACCGGCCCGGTCCGGCGATACCCGCCGCCCCCGAGAAGCTAACCCGGCGGTCGTTAGCGGCGGACCGGGCGGGGGTACCGGAATCTGGTGGCGATGGTGAACGACCTGGTGCTGCACCTGCGCAACAAGGAGACGTTGAACCGGCTCTCGGACATCGCCACCCGGCGGAAGTCGCAGCGGTGACGAGCGCGGGGGACGGGTCGGCCGGTGGCCCTCCGGAGCTGCGGGCGGGCGTCTGTGCGGACCGCGCGGGGGCGACTAGCTACCCTCTGAGGTGAAAACTGTCGGCTGACCGAGGATGTACCTGATGATCGAACCCGTGCAGTTGCCCTCCCCGTGGCGCGACGCACGCCTGACCGTCGTCGTCCCGACCTACAACGAGGCGGGCAATCTCCCGGTGCTGGTCGAGCGGCTCCTCGCCCTGCCGCTGCCCGGGTTGAAGGTGCTCGTCGCGGACGACAACTCCCCGGACGGGACCGGCGAGGTCGCCGACAAGCTGGCGATCGAGCACCCGGAGCGGGTGCTGGTGGTGCATCGCCCGGGCAAGGAGGGGCTCGGCCGGGCGTACGTGGACGGGATCGGGCGGGCCCTCGCCGACGGCGCCGACTTCGTCGCGCAGATGGACGCGGACCTGTCGCACCCGCCGGAGGCGCTGCCCGGCATGCTCGGTGCGCTGCTCGCCACGCAGTCCGGCGTGGTCATCGGCTCACGGTACGTGCCCGGTGGTGAGCTGGACGAGAACTGGCCGCTGTACCGACGCGCGCTCAGCGGCTGGGCCAACCTGTACGTGCACACCCTGCTGCGGGTGCGGATCCGCGACCTGACCGCCGGCTTCAAGATCTGGCGGGCCGACGCGCTGCGCGACATCGGGCTGGAGCGGGTGCAGTCCAACGGCTACAGCTTCCAGGTGGAGATGCACTACCTGGCGACGCGGCTGGGCCACACGATCCTCGAGGTGCCGATCCGCTTCGAGGAGCGCCGCGAAGGTGTTTCGAAGATGACCACCGCCACCAAGATCGAGAGCGCGCTGATGCCGTTCAAGCTGCGCGCCAAGCACCGCAACCTGGAGAGCTGACCCCGCCGGACAGCACCGACCCCGGGCCGCCGTCGCGGCCGGGGTCGGTCGCGTTCAGCGGTAGACCGCCCGGTGGGCGGCGTCGATCATGCCGGCGTACAGGCCGCCGGTGAGCGCGCGGTCCCGGGCCAGCGCGGCCCGGGCCGCGTTCGCCCCGGGCGCGCCGTGCACCCCGCCGCCGGGATGCGCCGAGGAGCTGGCCAGGAAGAGCCGGTCCACCGGGGTGTCCGCGCGGCCCAGCCCGGGGATCGGGCGCAGGAAGAGCTGCTGGTACGCGGCCGCGGTGCCGCCGCCGAGCGCGCCGCCGACCAGGCTCGGCTCGGCGTCCTCCAGGTCGGCCGGGCCGGCCACGTGCCGCCCGACGATGAGCGAACGGAAACCGGGTGCCGCCTCCTCCAGCACCTCCTCCATCCGCTCCACCTGGGCGGCGACCTCCTCGCTCCGCCAGTGCCGTCGGAACGGCAGGTGGGTGTACGACCAGAGCGACTCGGTGCCCGGCGGCGAATGCTGCGGGTCGGCCACCGACATCTGCCCCACCAGCAGGAACGGGTCCCGGGGCACCTCGCCCCGGGCGAGCGCGGCCGAGTACAGGGTCAGCCCGTCCAGGTCCCCGCCCAGGTGCACGGTGCCCGCGCTGGCCACCGCCCGGTTCTTCCACGGCACCGGCGCGGAGAGCGCCCAGTCCACCTTGAGGGTGGAGCCGTCCCACTTGAAGTGGGCCAGGTCCTCGACGAGCCGGGGCGGCAACTGCGCCGCGCCGACCAGGTCCAGGTAGAGCGCCGGGGCGGGCACGTCCGCGAGGACCGCCTTCCGGGCCTGCCAGGTGGCACCGCCCACGGTGCGTACACCCATGGCGCGGGCCCGGGCGGTGAGCACCCGGTCGACGCGGGCGCCGTAGTCGATCCGGCCGCCCCGCTCGACCAGCCGCGCGACCAGCGCGTCCGTGATCTTCTGGGCGCCGCCGACCGGCACCGGCCAGCCGACCTGCTGGCCGAGCATGGCGAGCAGCCAGCCGTACACGCCGGAGCCGGCCTCCTCCGGGGACAGGTCGGTGTGCAGGGCGCAGCCGGCCAGCAGGGCGGGACCACCGTCGCCGGCGAAGAGTTCGTCGCCGAACTTGCGGACCGGCACCACGAGCCGGCGGGCCAGCCGCAGCGCCCCCGCCACCCGCAGCCGGCGCAGCAGGCCGAGTCCGCCGCGCACCGGCGGGAACGGGGAGGTGATGGCGTCCAGCATCGGCCCGGACACCTCCTGCCAGTCCGCGTACGCCCGCCGCCAGCGATCCCCGTCGCCGGGGGCGAAGGTCTCCAGTGAGGCTGCGGTGGCGTCCAGGTCCCGATTGATCACCGCCGCCCGCCCGTCGGGGAGCAGGTGGGCCAGCACGTCCGGGGCGTGCGTCCAGCGCAGCCCGTACCGGCCCAGGCCGAGCCGGCGCAGCACCGGGGAGGCGTAGCCGAGCGGGTAGAAGGAGCTGTAGAGGTCGCTGAGGTAGCCGGGCGCGGTCACCCGGGCCGAGCGCACCGCGCCGCCGGGGGCCTGGGTGGCCTCCAGCACCAGCACGTCCCAACCGGCGTCGGCCAGCAGATTCGCGGCCACCAGACCGTTGTGGCCGGCGCCGATGACGACGGCGTCCGCCCCCGCCGTGCCGGTCGAATTCATCCGATCCGCCTACCCGGCGGGTTACCGGGCGAAACGCGTTTGCCTCGTCCGGGCCGGGGCATCCACTGCCGCATGTACACGGTTGCGCAGCTCATAGGTGGAGTGTGGGGCGCGGGTGGTGAGGGGGGCGAACTCGTCGTCCACGATCCGGCGGACGGCTCCCGGGTGACCACCGCGCCGGTGGCGACGGCCGACGAGGTGGCCAAGGCGGTCGGGGCTGCCCGGGCCGCGGCAGCGGAGTGGGCGGCGACGGCGCCGGCGGAGCGGGCGGCGGCGCTGCACCGGGCGGCGGACGCGGTGGAGGCGGTCGCCGAGGAGTTGGCGCAGGCCACCACGGCGGAGATGGGCAAGCCGCTGGACGACGCCCGCGGCGGTGTCGCGGCCGGCGTCGGCACCCTGCGGCAGTACGCCGAGCTGGGCCCGGTACGCGGCGGGCGGACCCTGCACGGCGGGCATCCGGCGCTGGACTTCATGGCTCCCGAACCACGCGGCGTGGTCGCCGCGATCACCCCCTGGAACGACCCGGTGGCGGTCTCCTGCGGGCTGCTCGGCGCGGCCCTGGTCACCGGCAACGTCGTGCTCCACAAGCCGAGCGAACGCACCCCGGCCACCGGCTGGCTGCTGGCCAAGGCCCTGGACGCCGCCCTGCCGGCGGGCGTGCTGTCGCTGCTCACCGGCGGGGCCGAGGTCGGCGCGGCGCTGGCCGAGCAGGAGGTCGACGTGGTGGCCCACGTGGGCTCCACCGCCACCGGCCGGGCGGTCGCCGCCGCCGGTGCGCGCACCGGGGCGAAGGTGCTGCTGGAGAACGGCGGCAGCGACCCGCTGGTGGTCGACGGCGGCATCGACCCGGTCTGGGCGGCGGAGCAGGCCGCGCTCGGCTGCTTCGCCAACGCTGGGCAGATCTGCGTCGCGGTGGAGCGGATCTACGTGCACCGGGACGTGGCCGAGGACTTCGTCGACGCGCTGGTCGAGCAGGCCGAGGCGCTGGTCATGGGCCCCGGCCGGGAGCCGGGGACGCAGCTCGGGCCGCTGGTCGACCGGCGGCACCGGGACCACGTGCACGGGCAGGTCACCGCGGCGGTGGCCGAGGGGGCCCGGCTACGGACCGGCGGGGCGATCCCGGAGGGGCGGGGCGCCTTCTACCCGGCCACCGTGGTGACCGACTGCCGGCACGACGTGGCCCTGGTCCGCGAGGAGACGTTCGGGCCGGTCGCCCCGGTCATCGTGGTCGACTCGTTCAGCGAGGGGCTGCGCTGTGCCGCCGACTCGCCGTACGGGCTGGCCGCCACGGTGCTGACCGGGTCGATGAGCCACGCCCACCGGGCGTGGCGGGAGCTGCCGGTGGGCACCGTGAAGATCAACGCGGTGTTCGGCGGCGCGCCGGGCGGCGCCGCACAGCCGCGCCGGGGCAGCGGCCACGGCTTCGGGTACGGTCCGGAACTGCTCGACGAGTTCAGCACCGTGAAGGTGGTGCACATCGAGCCGCCGGGCGGCGGCCACTGGTGAGCGCGTACGACGGAGCCCGGGACCTGCGCGGTCCCGGGCTCCCGTACGGTCGCTCGCGGTCAGCGGCCGCCGCGCGCCTCGCGGGTCGCCTTGTCGTTCGCCTTCTGGATCGCCTTGACCAGTTCCGGCTTGGTCATCCGGGACCGACCCGGCACGTCCAACTTCTTGGCGACCTCCATCAGGTGCTCCTTCGGGGCCTTGGCGTCCACCCCGGCGGCCGTGGGTGCCCGCCGCGCCGGGCCGCCCCCGGCGGCCTGCTCGTCGCTCGGGCCCTTGCGACCCTTCGGCTCCCAGTGGTCGCCCACCTTCTCGTACTGGTTCTTGACGGCGGCGAAGGCGGTGCGGTGCGCCCGCTCCCCCTCGCCGTACGTCTCGACCGCCGAGTCGTGTGTCTTCTCCCACGTCCGCTGCGCCTTGTCCGGGGAGCGCCGCAGCGTGCTGGGCAGTACCTCGCGCCCGGGCATCTCGTCCTCCTCCGTCTCGATGGGTTCCTATGACCGTTCCCCCGTGCCAGGAGCGCAAACCGGTACCCGGTTTGTCGATTTTCACCACGGGGTACCGCCGGAGCCACGCGCGAGACTCGGCGGCGGAGGAGGCGGTCATGGCGGCGACGACGGAACCGGTGCTCACCGGTCGCCAGCGGGCCCGGATGCCCCGCCGGATGCGCCAGTTGAGCTGGGCGACCTGGCGCGGGGTGCTGGTCCGTAGCGGGCGCAACTTCGTCAAGGACAACTGCGCGGACTGGGCCGCCGCGCTCACCTACTACGGAGTGCTGGCGCTCTTCCCCGCCACCATCGTGGTGGTCGCTCTGGTGGGGCTGGTCTCCGACGGCGAGCGGACCGTCGACACGGTGATCGACCTGGCCCGGGAGATCGGGGCCGGCTCGGTGGTCGGCAACGACGGCTTCGTCAGCGTGGTGCGCGGTGTGGTGGCGCAGCAGGGCCCGACGAAGGTGCTGCTCGGTTTCGGCCTGCTCGGCGCGCTCTGGTCGGCCTCCGGGTTCATCGGCGCGCTCACCCGGGCGGCCAACGCCATCTACGGCGTCGAGGAGGGGCGGCCGTTCTACCGGCTGCGTCCGCTGCAGATCGGGCTGGCCGCGGTGTCGCTGCTGCTGCTCGCGGTGGTCGCCCTCGGGCTGATCGTGAGCGGTCCGGTCACCGACGCGGTCGGCGACCGGCTGCACGCCGGCGGCCTGTCCCGCATGGTGTGGACGGTGGCGAAGTGGCCGATGCTCGCCCTGGTGGCGATGACGCTGCTGTCGCTGCTGTTCTGGATCGCCCCGAACGTCCGGCAGCCCCGGTTCCGCTGGCTCACCCCGGGCGGCGCGCTCGCCCTGCTGGCCTGGGTGCTCGCCTCCTTCGGTTTCGGCCTCTACGTCGCCAACTTCGGCTCGTACGACGTCACCTACGGCAGCCTCGGCGCGGTCATCGCCTTCCTGGTCTGGCTCTACCTGTCCAACTGCGCGCTGATGCTGGGCGTGCAGGTCAACGCCGAACTCCAGCGCGGGCGGATGCTGCAGAGCGGGGTCGAGGACCCCGGGGAGCCGGTGCTGCCGCCCCGCACCCCGGCCGATTCCTGACCCGCCTCGGCCCCTTCGTGCCCGGTGACCTGTGCGGCGGGCGGCCCCCGGTTTACCGGCGGTCCCCTCGGGCATGTCTGTCGGCATGGAACGTGGCAACAGCAAGCACTCGCCCAGGGTCGACGACAACATGAGCCAGGACGTCAGCGGCCTCATCCAGGGGCCGGGGGCCGGTGGCGCGCGCGTTGACGAGTCCCGCCAGCCGGAGCCGGCGGGTGAGGACCAGCCGGAGCCGAAGACGGTGACGGCCGGCGCGAGCCGCGGCGGCAACCCGCAGGGGATGAGCATGGACGATGTCGAGGCGCGCAGTCGCCTCGGCCGGTTCATCACCATGACGGCCCTGCCCGGGGATCGCGAGGCGCTGGTGGCCAACGCGCGGCAGAACCAGGCGCCGGCCGACATCGTCGACGCCCTGGAGCGCCTGCCCGACGGCACCCGTTACCAGACGATTTCCGAGGTGTGGGCCGCACTCGGGCACAAGAACGAGACGACGCGCTGGTGAGCGGATCGGCCCACGATCCGCGAGACGACACCGGCGGGAACAGGAGGAACCCCCATGAGCGGCGTTATGGAACACGTGGACGTGTCCGTCCCGATCCGCACCGCCTATGACCAGTGGACGCAGTTCGAGGAGTTTCCGCACTTCATGGAGGGCGTCCAGGAGGTCCGACAGCTGTCCGACACGATGACGCACTGGACGGTGGAGATCGCCGGCGTGAAGCGCGAGTTCGACGCCGAGATCACCGAGCAGCTGCCGGACGAGCGGGTGGCCTGGAAGTCCACCGGTGGCACCGAGCAGGCCGGCGTGGTGACCTTCCACCGCCTCGACGAGGGGCACACCCGGGTCACGCTGCAGATGGAGTTCGAACCGCACGGCGTGGTCGAGCAGGCCGGCGACAAGCTCGGTGTGGTGGACCGTCGCGCCAAGGGCGACCTGGCGCGGTTCAAGCAGTTCATCGAGCGGCGCGGTCAGGAGACCGGCGCCTGGCGCGGCACCGTCGACCGTCCCACCCCCTGACCGGTCGCCCCCCGGTACACAGCTCCGATGGCCGCCGGTGATCCGGCGGCCATCGCCGTTCCGGCGGCCGTTTGCGATCATCCGGCTCGGGTACCGCTGGGGAATGACCGACAACGACAGCCACGTGTGGCGCGACGAGAAGCGGACCTCCCTGCACGAGCTGGACCGGGCGATCGCCCGGTCGTCTCTCGACGGGCAGGCCGACGACGTGACCGCCAACGACGCCGGTGAGGAGGCCACGTTCGGCCACGGGCCTGAAGCGGTGGACCGGGGGGCCGGCCCGGAGGCCGAGCGTCGGGAGATGACCGACGCGGACCGGGCGTACCGGCCGTCGACCACCGGACGGACCGGCCCGGACAACATGTGAGCCGGGCTCCGGGCGCCACTGGGTGCCCGCAGCCGGTCAGGCCACCGGCCGGACCCGCCGCGGCCCGGCGGCGTGCAGGGCGAGGAGGGCCACCGCGAGCACCACCAGCGTCGGCCCGAGCACCACGACCGAGGTACGCGCGAGCAGCACCCCGACCGCGGCCGGCACCAGCGCGGCGCCGACCCCGGCCGCGCCGATCTGCAGGCCGATGGTCCGGTCCGCGTGGGCCCGGCCGACACGTTCGGCCGTGGTGAGGGTGAGCAGCGGGAAGACCGGGGCCGCGGCGAAGCCGACCACCAGCAGGCCGGCCACCGTCACCCAGGCCGGGGCGGGCAGGGCGATCAGCGCGGCGCCCCCGACCAGGCCGAGCAGGCTGCCTCGCAGCACCCCGGCCGTGCCCAGCCGTTCCGCGACCACACCCTGTACCACCCGTCCCAGGAACAGGCTTCCCCAGTAGCCGGAGACGCAGAGCCCGGCCACCGGCCGGGACGCGCCCCGTCCCTCGGTGAGCAGCAGGAACGCCCAGAGTCCGGTGGTCACCTCGATCGCCACGTAGACGGCGAAGGCGGCCCCGCCGAGCCAGACGGCCGGCAGCCGCAGCGTCTCCCGGATCGGGGTGGGCCCCGGCTTCGGGGCCGGCGACGCGGCGTCGGCCACCGCCCCGTCGACCAGCGCGACCAGGCCGCCGGGCGGGCCGGCCAGCTCACCCGGGCCGCCTGAGGTCGGCGTCGACTCCCCGGAACCGCCGGCCAGGCCGGGCGGGCGGTCCGGCGCGGGGGCCGTCCCGACCGGCGGGGCGGCCGACTCGGCCCGGCTGTCCGCCACCATCGACGGCGCCACGGGGTCGAGCGGCGCGGGAGCCGGGGCACGGTCCCGCCAGGCCCGTACGGTGAGCGCGAACGCGGCGGCCAGGGCGATCTGGGCGATGGCGACGACGCCGTATCCCCAACGCCAGCTCAGGCCGGCACCGAGCACCCCGGTCATGATCAGCGGGCCGATCGCCACCCCGAGCCCGAAGAACGCGTGCATCCAGTTCATGTGCCGGGGGCCGAACGCGCTGGCCGCGTACGCGTTGAGGCCGGCATCGATGGCCCCGGAGCCGAGCCCGAGCACCAGCGCGAAGCCGACCATCACCGCGAGCGCGGGGGTCAGCGCGTACCCGCTGAGCGCCAGGCCGGCGAGCAGCGTGCTGGCGGCCAGCAGCCAGCCCACGCCGAGCCGGCCCAGGGTGAACCCGGCCAGCACGCTGGAGGTCAGGTAGGCCACCGTGCCGGCGGTGAGCACCACGCCCACCGCCTCGGTGGGCACCCCCAGGTCCACCCGGATCGAGGGCCAGCCGACCCCGATCAGGCCGTCGGGCAGCCCGAGGCTGACGAACGCCAGGTAGGCCAGCAGGAGCAGGGACGCCCGGGGCGCGACGGAGGTGCGGGACACAGCCCCCAATCCTGCCGCACCGCCCAGTTCGCCCCGATACCCCCGCCCACGGCGATCAACCTCCCCTGAAACGACAAAAAGTGAGATACGGACGGCCGGGAAAACGGACAGCCCATCCAGAATCGGCCGAACGGGGGACGGCGATGCTCTGGTCCCGCGTAAGACTTTCGGGATGCAACACGGCTCCGGCTTCCTCACCTCACGTCAGCGCCGCCTCGCCTGGCTCGGCTTCCTGCTCGCCGCCGTCCAGGCCCCGGTCGCCGCCAAGCTGGTCGACGACAGCTCCTGGCTGTTCAGCCTCGTGGTGGCGCTCATGATCGCGACGGTGATCATCGCCGACGACGCCACGCGCCGCCGGCCGGCGGACGCCCGCTCCTCCGACTGACCGCCGGGCGGGCTTGCCCGGACTCCCTACGATCCCCGGCATGCGAGGCGAGATCGACGGGGTGACCGTCCTCCGGGAGGACCAGCCGGGCATGCCGGTCGGGTCGCTGTCGTTCGGCTGCGACCCCCGGGACGAGGACCTCGACACCATCGGCCTGACCCATCTGGTGCAGTGCCTGGTGCTGCGGGCCGAGCCCTGCGCGGCCGAGGAGTGCACGGAGATGACCGCGCTGGTCGACACGTCCTTCACCGCGGCCGGCACCTCCGAACAGCTTGCCGAGCACTTCACCGCCGTCTGCGCGGCCGTCGCCGCGCTTCCGCCCGGCGACCTCGCCGACGCGCTGGCGGAAGCCGACCCGGAGGACCGGTACCTCGGCGACATCGAGGACGGGCTGCTCGACCCCTGGGGGTCGCTGCTCGCCCGCCGGTACGGCCCGGCCGGACCCGGGCTGGCCCGCTGGCCGGCGGTGGACTACCGGCTGTTCACCGCCGACGAGATCCGCCGGCACGTGGGGACGTTCTTCACCGCCGGCAACGCGGTCCTCGCCCTGACCGCCGCCGCGCCGCCGGACCTGCGCCTCCCCCTGCCCGCCGGCCCACGGGTCACGCGCACCGCGTCGGCGGTGCGCCGGACCGGCCCGATCTGGTATGCGGACGAGGTGCGCGGAGCCGGATTGACCGTACGGGTCGAACCCGGTGTCGAGGCGGTGGCGCTGGTCCGGCTGCTGAGGTCGCGGGTCAACGCGGAGCTGGCCCGGGCCGGCCTGGCGGCGCAGAGCGACCGGGTGTCCCTGCCGGTTGACGCCGATCGGCACGAGTACGGGCTGGTCGTGCGGCCGCGCGGCAAGAAGTCGAAGGCCGGGGACGCGGCAGCCGCGGCGGAGGTGCTCTGGGCGGAGCTTCGGCGGTTGGTCCACGACGGTCCCGAGCAGGCGGAACTGGACCGGGAGATCGCCTTTGCCGAGGTGCCGCCCACGGCCGTCCCCGGGATGCGGCGGGACTGGCTGGCGCGGATCGGGGCGTTGGAGCAGCCGGCCCAGCTCGAGTTGTTCGGCACGGCCGACCACTACTATCACCCGGCACCGGTGGACCGGCTGCGCCGGCTCACCCCGGCGGCGGCTCGTGACCTGACGGCCGGTTGGCTCTCCGCCGCGCTGGTGGTCGTGCCACGTGGGGCGGTGCCGACGCTGCCCGGCCTCGTCGAGCAGTCCTGCCCGACCAGCCGGATTCCGCCCTCGGGTGAGATGTACCGGCCGCCGGTGCTGAAGCGGCTGGGTCGCAAGGACGTCCTCGTCCTCGGCACCGACAGCGTCGCCACCGTCGACAGCGACGGCACCGTGCACACCGTTCCGCTGGCCGAGGCGCTCCTGGCCGAGCGCGACGGCAGGTACTGGCTCGCCCACACCGGCCACGGCTGTGTCACCGACATCTCCGACCATTCCGGCGCGGCCGCCGCGCTCCGCTCCGTGCTGCCGGCCCGGCGGGTCCGTCGGGACACGGCCTAGTTCTCACCCGTCGGCCGCGGGGCGCGCCTCGTGCCCCGGCCGCCCCGGGCTGCGGCGCTGTTCCTTCATCTCCGCCTCGTAGAGGTGCCGGCGGCCGCCCACCAGTTCGTCGCGGGCCTGCCGGTCCAGCTCCCGGAAGAGCGCGTAGTACCCGTCGTCGAAGTCCTCGACGATCTGGAAGGTCCAGCGTCCCGCGATCACGTTGCGGCCGAGCAGGTCCCGGTCGATCCGCTCGGCGAGGTCGTCGTGACCGGCGGACCGGAACAGCTCCAGCGCGTCGTCGAGCATCAGGTCGGCGTGGCCGATCAGCTGGTGCAGCGAGTAGAGGTGACCGCGCGCCCGCTCCACGGCCTCCAGCGCCTCGCTGAGCTTGCCGAGCGCCTCGACGGTGGCGTCGCCCACGCCGGCCGGCCTGCGGTGCGCCTCGTCCGGCCCGTGCACCTGCTGTCCCATTCCGTTCCTCCGCGGGTTCCGCTGCGCCCGTTCGCGCCGTTTCCCTTTGCCCCCTCTCGACCGGGTCAATCCCGGTGGGCGACGCCGGACGGCGCCCGGACGACCCGGACATCAGCCGGTCGGCCGAGGCCGCCCCGGCGCCCGCGCGGTTAGCCTCGGTCACCATGCGCGCGCCGAACAACCGGGTCACCACCCCCTCCGCGGCAGCCTCCGCGCGGTCCACCCTCACCACGCTCACGGCCGCCGTCGGCACCGCCGGACTCGCCGCGGCCGCCGCCAGCCCCGGCCTGCTCGCCGTGGTCGATCAGCACGCCGCCGCCGTACGGGACAGCCTGAACGGCGACCGGCGCCCGCTGACCGTGGCCGCGCTCGCCGGGTACGCCGAGGGCGTCCGGGCCGCGGCCCGGGAGCACGGCTGGCGGCCGCCGGCCGCCCCGGTCGACTGGTCGCAGCCGGACTGGCTGCTCACCCGCCTGCTCGCGGTCTGCGTCCTGGCGCGCTCGCTGGACCCGCGACACCTGGCCTGAGACGCGCCGGAGGGCGCCCGCGATCGTCCGCGGACACCCTCCCGACCCGTGCTCCGGCGTCAGCCGTTCGGCCCGCGGACCTGCTGGGTCTGGTCGCCCGTGTTCCCGGACCGGTACGTGCCCTGACCCCGGGCGCCGGACATCGTCGACTCCTGCATCGCGGGGGCGGGCTGCCCGCCCCGGTCGGCCATCTGCCGCTCGTAGTCGCTGCGGCCGGCGCCCTGCGCCTGACGCTGCTCCCGGATCGCGCGGGACTCCTCCGCCATCCGGTGTAGCCAGCCGTCCCAGCGCCGCTGCATCGGCTTCACCAGACCACCGCCTACACCGACGATCAGGATGCCGGCCACCGTGGCGAGCACCGCGATCAGCACCGGCGTGGTGACCGTGGTGGCGATGCCGACCTGGTTCAGCGCCGCGATGATGCCGAGCGCCAGGATGAACACCGCCGTCAGGTCGCCGAGGATCCTGCCGTACGAGAGCCCGCCGAGCGCGCCGGTGACCAGGTCCCGGACCGCGTTGGCGATGGCGGCGGCGATGACCACGATGACGATCGCCACGAAGGCGCGCGGCAGCCACGAGATGACGCCCCGGATCAGATCACTGATGGCGTTCGGCCCCCATACCCCGAAGGCGAACTGCAGGGTGAACAGCAGGACGGCGTAGTAGGCCAACTTGGCCAGGATGTCGCTGGCGTCGTATTTGGTGCGTTCGAGCGCGCGCTTGATGCCCCCCCGCTCGACCGCGCGGTCGAAGCCCACCCGTTCCAGTGCCGCATCCACGATCTTGAGGACGGCTCGGGCGATGAGCCAACCCACCACGAGAATCGCGATGAACGCGATGGCCCTCGGGATGAAGAGCAGCACCGACCTCCAGAAATCGGTCAGGGCGGCACCGATGTCGGCCTGCCCGACCGCGAGGGTTTTCGGCATGATGTCCCTCCTGTCGCATGAACTGCGACGGCCGCATACCCGGTCGTCCGGACAGCACGCCGCGCCGGCCTCCGACAATTTCCCGACATGTCCCGCCGAACCGGGCTTGACCTGCCGTAACGTCCGATCCGGTCCGGACGGCTGAACCTCCCCGTCACATGATCGGAACGTTCGGGCCACGCTCCGGATAGGCTGCGGACATGCCAGGCACCGTCGGACGGGTTCCCACGCCGTCAGCCCCCACCCCCGACGGGCCCACGACTCCGGGAACCGCCACGTCCGGCCGGGCCGCCGCCGTGCTGTCCCATCCGTGGGCCGGCACCGCGCTCGGCGCGCCCGAGGGGTGGGACGCGGCCCTGCGCGCCGTGATCGACCTGGTGCTCGCCTCACCCGTGCCGATGGCCCTGCTCTACGGTGACGACCTGGTCCTGCTCTACAACAACGGGTACGCCGAGCTGATCGGCGCCCGGCACCCGGAGGCCCTCGGTCGGCCGGCGGCGGAGGTGTTCGCGGACGTCTGGCACGAGCCGGGCGCCGGGGAGGTGCTGCAGCGGGCGTACCGGCGGGGTGAGCCCTTCCTGGAGCGGGAGGCGGTGCTGCCGATCGACCGGCACCGGGGCGGCGCCGAGCCGGCCGTGTTCACCCGGGGCTACTCGCCGGTCCGGGACAGCGCCGGGAAGATCGTCGGCGTGCTCACCGTGGCCGCGCAGACCACCCAGGTCACCCAGCAGCTGCAGAGCCTGAGCGACGTCGCCGCCGCGCTCTCCGGCACCCTCACCCTGGACGACGTCGCCCGGGTCACCCTGCGCTACTGCCTGCACTCATTCGACGCCGACCGGGTCTCCTTGGCGATCGACGAGGGGACGGCCTGGCGGATGGCCCGGCGGGTGCGCGGGGAGCTGCTGGACGAGGCCGACGAGCGGCTGCCGCCGCTGTGGCGGCGGATGCCGCCCGACTCGCCCGTGCCGACCGTGGTGACCGCCCGCAGCGGCGTGCCCTCCTTCACGGCCGACGGGCAACCGCTGCGCGACACCGCGGCGGACCGGCACGACGAGAAGGTCCGGGCGCTCGCCACCCTGCCGCTGCGCTCGACGGTGATCCAGGGCGCGCTGACCGTCGGCTACCAGGCCCCGCACCTCTGGTCCCCGGCGGAACGCGCGCTGCTGGCCGCCTCGGCCGAGCTGATCAGCCAGGCCGCCGAGCGGGCCCGCCGCTTCGAGACCCAGCACGGCACGGCCCAGCTGCTCCAGCGCAGCATGCTTCCCGAGCAGCTGCCCGACCTGCCCCGGCTGCGCATCGCCGCCCGGTACGACCCCGGTGTGGACGGCAACGCGGCCGGCGGCGACTTCTACGACGCGTTCGTGCTGCCCACCGGTGCGCTCGGCGTGGTCCTCGGCGACGTGGCCGGGCACGACGTGCAGGCCGCGGCCAGGATGGGCCAGGTACGCGCCGCGCTGCGCGCGCTGGCGCTCACCGACCCCCGCCCGGACGCGGTGCTCGCCGGCCTGGACCGGCTGGTCGCCAGCCTCGGCGTCGAGGGCGGCACGCAGGAGCTCTTCGTCACGGTGGTGTTCGGGGTGATCGAGTCCGACCGGGAACGGATCACCCTGGCCAGCGCCGGCCATCCCGCCCCGCTGATCCGGCGCGCCCCGGTCGACGGCGCGCCCGCGGCGGAGTACGTGGAGGTGCCGCCCGGGCCGCCGCTCGGCCTCGGTTGCCAGCCACGCACCACCACCGTGCCGTTCCGCCCGGGCGACACCCTGCTGCTGTACAGCGACGGGGTGGTGGAGCGGCGCTGGCAGGACCTGGCTTCCGGCCTGTCCGGGCTGGGCGCGGCGGTGACCGGGGCGAGCAGCGGAGATCCCCGGGCGCTCTGCGCGGTGGCCACCGCCGCCGTGCCCGGCGCGACCGAGGACGACGTGGCGGTGCTCGCGGTGGAGCACGCGGTGCGGCCGAGCCGGTCGGCCAGCATGGCGGTGCCAGCCGAGCCGACCGCGCCGAGCCGGGTCCGGCACTGGATGACCGCCCAGCTCAGCGAGTGGCAGGTGCCCGAGGGGGTGATCGGCGCGGCCGTGCTGTGCACCAGTGAGTTGACCACCAACGCGTTGCTGCACGCCGGCACCGCCGCCCGGGTGGAGATCGACCTGAGCGCGGAGCGGCTGCTGGTCTCAGTGGCCGACTCGGGCAGCCGAGGCCAGGTGACCCGGGCGCAGACCGACACCCTGAGCAGCCGGGGCCGTGGCCTTGGTCTGATCGAGGAGCTCAGCGACGCCTGGGGCACCGACCCGACGGTGCGCGGCTCGACGGTCTGGTTCGAGATCCTCCTCCCCGCCGGCTGAGTCGCGCGTCGGCGCCGACGCGGCAGGGTAGAAGGGGAGCCATGCCTACCGACAACCGCTGCGGCGTCCTCTTCGACGTGGACGGCACTCTGGTCGACACCACGTACCTGCACACCGTCAGCTGGTGGGAGGCGTTGCGCCAGGACGACCGCCCGGTGTCGATGGCCCGCATCCACCGGGCCATCGGGATGGGCTCGGACAAGCTCCTCGACCACCTGCTCGGCCCAGAACGCGACCGGAGCGGCGACGCCAGGCTGCGCGACGCGCACGACGCCCGCTACGCCGAGTTCTGGGAGCGGCTGACCCCGCTGCCACGCGCGGTGGACCTGCTGCGCGCCTGCGCCGCGCGCGGGCTGCGGGTGGTGCTCGCGACCTCGGCGGCCGTGCACGAGGTGGCCGCCCTGCGGGCCGCGCTCGCCGCCGACGACGTGATCGACACGGTCACCTCCTCGGCCGACGCGCAGGAGAGCAAGCCGGCGCCGGACATCCTGGTCGCCGCGCTGGACCAGTCCGGCCTCACCGCCGAGCGGGTGGTGTTCGTCGGCGACTCGGTCTGGGACGTCGCGGCGGCCGGCAAGCTGGACATCCCCTGCATTGGCCTGGCCTGCGGCGGCACCAGCCGGGCGGAGCTGGCCGGGGCCGGCGCGGTGGCCGTTTACGACGACCCGGCCGCGCTGCTCGACGGTCTCGGCGACAGCGCCATCGCGGCGCTCGGCTGACGGGCGGGCGACGCGGTGACCGACCCTACCCGGGACAAGCCGGACACCCAGGCATAGCGGACCGGAGTGCGGGGCACTGGTGACCACCTGGCCGCGCCGCGGGCGGCGGGAAGGGTGGTGCCGTGGAACCGGTGGATGTCGCGTTCGCCATGCTGGGCGTCGGTGCGTTGCTGGCGGGGATCCTGCCGCGCCTGCTGGAACGCCGGCCGCTCTCCCTGCCGATCGCCTTCCTCGGGCTCGGCATGCTGGTCTTCCTGCTCCCCACCGGGCTGCCCTCGCCGGACCCGCTGCGCTGGCCGGAGCTCACCACCCACCTCACGGAAATCGGCGTGATCGTGGCGCTGATGGGCGCCGGGCTGAAGATCGACCGACCGCTCAGCTGGGCCCGCTGGTCGTCGACCTGGCGGCTGCTGGCCGTCGCCATGCCGGTGTGCATCGCGGCGGTGGCGTTGCTCGGCTGGTGGTGGGCGGGTCTGGTGCCGGCCGCGGCGCTGCTGCTGGGTGCCGCGCTCGCCCCGACCGACCCGGTGCTGGCCTCCGACGTGCAGGTGGGCGAGCCGACCGACGTCGAGGACTCCGAGGACGAGGTGCGCTTCGCCCTCACCTCTGAGGCGGGGCTGAACGACGGCCTGGCGTTCCCCTTCGTGTACGCGGCCATCGCGATCGCCACCACCGGCCTCGCCCCGCGGGACTGGCTGGCCCACTGGATCACCGTCGACGTGGTCTGGAAGCTCATCGTCGGCGTGAGCGGCGGCCTGCTGGTCGGCTGGCTGCTCGGCAAGCTCTTCTTCCGCGCGCCGAGCGAGCTGCGGCTGGCCCGGCACGCCGAGGGCTTCCTGGCGCTGGCCGCGACCTTCCTGGCGTACGGGCTGGTGGAGGTGGTCGGCGGGTACGGCTTCCTGGCCGTCTTCGTGGCCGCCCGGGCGATCCGCGCCGCGGAACGGACCCACGAGTTCCACTCGGTGCTGCACGACTTCGCCGAACAGGTAGAACGGCTGCTCACCGTGCTGTTGCTGCTGCTACTCGGGGGCGCGGTGATCGGCGGGCTGCTCGCCCCGCTGACCTGGCCGGCGGCCCTGGTGGGGCTGGCCCTGGTCTTCGTGATCCGGCCGCTGTCCGGCTGGCTGTCGCTGCGCGGCGCCTCGGGCCGCCCGGCCGAGCACTGGGTGATCGCGCTGTTCGGCATCCGCGGCGTCGGCTCGTTCTACTACCTGGCGTACGCGACCAGCCGGACCGACTTCCCGCAGGCCGAGCTGCTGTGGGCGACCGTCGGGCTGGTGGTGGTCGTGTCGGTGGTGGTGCACGGCATCGCGGCCACGCCCGTGATGCAGCTGTTGGATCGTGAGGGCGAGCGGACCCGCCAGCCCTCAGCGCGAGGCCGGACGGACGAACCCGCCCTGGGCGGCGTCCGGGGCTGACCGGGGCGCGGGCACGCGCCCGCCGGCCCGGCCGGCGGGCAGCTCCAGGCGGGCCCGGACGGTGGTCACCCCGTCGACGACCCGCACGTCCACCAGGTCGCTGAGCCGCTGCACCAGCAGCAGGCCCCGGCCCCGGATGCTCGCCACGGTAGGCGGGATCCGGCCGGCGAGCGGGTCGCCGAGTTCCCCGGGCCCGCTCACTTCGCAGACCACCTCCCCCGCGGCGGCCCAGCACCGGGCGGTGGCCGGGCCGGTGCCGTGGGTCAGCGCGTTGGACGCCAGCTCGGTGACGGTGATCCGCAGGTCGTCGACCCGCTCCCCGCCGAGCCCGGCGGCCTCCGCCGCCGCGGCCACCGCCGCCCGCAGCGCCCCGAGGCCGGCCGCGTCGATCGGCACGGTCACCGCGTCGCCGGGCGGCGGGGGCAGCGGGCGCGCCAGCTGGTTCAGCACCGCCCGGGGCGGCCGGTAGCCGGCGCTGGGCCGCGCGGCTCCGCCGCTCCAGAGCCAGGGGTGGGTGCGTTCGGCGTCGGCGAGCGCCGCGTCGGGTAGCCGGGACCGGTCGAACAGGCAGCGCGCGGTGAGCGGCTGGTCGGCCAGGCCGAGGTTGATCATCGCCTCGTGCTCCACGCAGTGCCGGTACACGGCCGGCCGCCGACCGGACCAGAGCGACTCTTCGAGGACCCGGACCCGACGGCCGGGGAACCGCCGGACGAGGCCGCACAGCGCGGTCGGGATGATCGTCGCCGGGTTGTGTCCGATGACCGCCATGTCGGCGATCTCCACCCCGTCGAGCGGGTCGAGCAGGCGCCGGACCAGCGGGATCCGATGACCGGGCACGGCGACCAGCACCGGCTCCCCGGCGGACCGGCCGGCGACGACGAACTCGTGGACCGCGTCGAGGTGGTCCGTGTCATGGTCGTAGAAGAGCGCGTCGTGGTGCAGCCCACCGTCGGGGAACGGCGACCGGGCGACCCCGGTCATGCCGCACCTGGCCGACTGCCGGCGCCCGTCACCTCGCGTACACCTCCGGGACGAACCATACCCGTCGGTAACGGCGCGCCTGCACCCAGTGGCAATGATCAGCCATGGTCCGCAGCCAGCCGGGCGGCCAACGCCCGGCCGAGGTCGCGGCCGGAGCGCCAGGCGCTCTGCACCCGCGGCCGGCCGAACGCGTCCCCGGCCAGTCCGATCCCGTCGTCGTCCAGGTGGTAGGTCCCGTCGCCGCCGGCGGCCGGCTTGGCGTACGCCCAGCGGTGCACGTGCGTCAGCTCGGCCGGATCGGGCAGGCCGAGCAGGTCACGGACGGCCTGCTCGATCGCCGGGCCGGCGGCGGCGGGCTGGAGCAGCTGCGCGGCGGCGAACTCGGCGGTGGTGTGCGCGACCAGCACCGGCGCCGCGTCGCCCCGCCGGTCGCCGTCGTCGCAGACCAGGCTGAGCACCGGGTGCCCGTTGACGAAGGCGCCGCGGAAGTCCGGCCAACGGCGGGCCGGGAAGCGCAGCACACCGGTCAGCGCCGACGACCAGCGCTGCGCGGCCACCGCCCGGGTCGTCACCGCCAGCGCCGGGTCGAGCAGCAGGGCGGCCTGCGGGCCCGGCATCGCCAGCACCACCGCCGCGGCGGCCCGGCCGTCCACCCGGGGGCCTGGTTCGACGGTCATGACCAGCCGGTCGTGCGCCACGGTGAGGTCGCCGGCCAGGTGTTCGACCAGCGAACGCAGCCCGCTCGGGGCGGCCCAGCGGGTCGGGCCTGGCGCCTCGCGCCGCCCGTCCGGCCCGTACGCGACGAAGGTGTCGGTCCACTCCCGGGCCAGCCCGGCGGCCCGCCAACCCTCGACCACCGCCGCGAAGTCAGGGTCGTCGACGGTGAGGTAGGCCGCGCCCAGGTCGGCCGGGCGCCCGTCGAAGCGCTTGCTGGCCATTCGCCCGCCGGTCACCCGGGCCCGTTCCCGGACCTCCACCGGAATGCCGGCCCGGACCAGCTCGTTGGCGCACGCCACGCCGGCGATGCCCGCGCCGACCACCACCACGCCCGCCCGGTCCGCAGTCACCCGATGATGGTATGGGCGGGCCGGCATGAGGGGCGCGAGACCCGGGTAGCGGTACACCTGTTCGAGGAGAGGTGATCATCATGGCCGAGCGCAGCAACGCCAGGCGGGTCGACGGCAACCCGGACGCCGCGGTCAAGGACCCGGACGAGTGGGTCACCGGTGACGAGCCGCCGACCGCTGCCCAGGAGTCGTACCTGCACACCCTGGCCCGGGAGGCGGGCGAGGAGGTGCCCGAGGGGCTGACCAAGGCGGAGGCGTCCCGCCGGATCGACGACCTGCAGGCGGAGACCGGCCGGGGTCGGTGAGTCAGCGCGGGGGCAGGCGGTGCAGCTCGACCCGGTCGAGTCGCCCCGCCGCCACCCGCGTGGTCAGATAGGTCGCGTGTGGCTGGGCCCGCCGGTCGGTGGGTGAGCCGGGGTTGAGCAGGCGCAGCCCGCCCGGGGCGACGCTGTCCCACGGGATGTGGGAGTGCCCGAAGACCAGCAGGTCGCAGTCGGGGAACCGCGCCGCGCAGCGGGCCTCCCGCCCGGTCTTCGGCCCGGTCTCGTGCACCACCGCCACCCGCAGCCCGGCCAGCTCGACCCGGGCCACCTCGGGCAGCCGGGCCCGCAGCTCCGGCCCGTCGTTGTTGCCGTACACCCCCACCAGCCGGCGGGCCCGGGCCGCCAGCGCGTCCAGCAGCGACACGTCCACCCAGTCCCCCGCGTGCAGCACCACGTCGGCGGCGTCGATCGCCGTCCACAGCGGCGCGGGCAGGTCCCGCGCCCGCTTCGGCACGTGCGTGTCCGCGACGACGAGCAGCTCCATCTCCCGATCCTCCCCCGCCCGGGGTCGACGCCGGACCGGCGACACCCGGGTGGTGAGCTTCGTGGAGACCAGCCGCGCCCGGCCCAGCCGGGCGAGGTGCTGCGTACGGCGGTCGCCTAACCGGGGTCAGGCGCCCTGGCCCTGGTTCTGCATCAGTCCACCGTCCATGAAGTACGTCGACCCGGTCACGTACTCGGCGTCGTCGCTGGCCAGGAAGACGGCGAGCTTGGCGATCTCCTGCGGCTGCGCGGCCCGCTTCCAGGGGATGCTCTGCACCTGCTCCTCCAGATACTTCGGGTCGTCGATGGCCCGCTGGTTGAACGGGGTGAGCACCATGCCGGGACCGATGTTGTTGACGTTCATGTGCATCGGCGCGACCTCCAGGGCGAGGCTCTTGGCGAGCTCCAGCATGCCGCCCTTGCTGGCGTCGTAGTCCGCGCCGCCGGCCCGGGCCACCTCCTGGTGGATGGAGGTGATGTTGATGATCCGCCCGCCGCCGCCCTGGTCCCGGCGGTGCCGGACGAACCGGCGGCAGCAGAAGAACATGCCGTAGAGGTTGGTGCGGATGCACCGGTCCCAGGTCTCGGTGTCCAGGTCGGCCACCGGGATGCCGGAGGCGTCCACCCCGGCGTCGTTCATCAGGATGTCCAGCCGGTCGAACTCGGCGAGGGCCTCCTCGAACATCGCCTTGACCTGGTGCTCCACGCTGATGTCGCCCTGCACCACCACGGCCCGCCGGCCGGCCTTCTCGATCTCGGCCTTGGTGTGGTTCGCCCCGGCGTGGTCGTGCAGGTAGTGCACCACCACGTCGGCGCCCTCGCGGCCGAACTCGATGGCGGTGGCCTGGCCGATGCCCGAGTCCGAGCCGGTGATCATGGCGGTCTTCCCCGCCAGTCGTCCGGTCATCTACGTACTCCTTCCGTGGTTGCCGTACTGCTCGGCACGGGCTCGCGCTCGACGCGGCCGGCGAGCCGCTCGGCGGCTTCGGTGAGCCGGCCCGCGGCGATGATCAGGCCGATGTGCGAGAAGGCCTGCGGGAAGTTGCCGACGGGTTCGCCGGTGGTCTGGTCGATCTGCTCGGCGTACAGCCCGAGGTCGTTCACCCGGGCGGCGAGCTGCGCGAAGAGTCGATCGGCGCGATCCACCTCGCCGGCCTCCGCGAGGCAGCTGACCAGCCAGAACGAGCAGATGACGAAGCCCGCCGGGTCGTCGTCCCAGCGTCGCAGCAGCCCGTCGCGGGAGAGCCGGCGTTCGACGACGTCCATGGTGGACCGCATCCGGGGGTCGTCCGCCGGCAGGAAGCCGACCAGCGGCATGATCAGCACCGAGGCGTCGAGGTTGTCCGAGTCGAAGGCCCCCGTGTATGCGCCGAGCCGGTCGTTCCAGCCCCGGGTGAGCACCTCCCGGCGGATCTCGTCCCGGGCCGCCGTCCAGCGGGCCACGTCGTCGGTGTCGCCGATCCGTGATCCGAAGCGGACCGCCCGGTCCAGCGCGCTCCAGCACTGCACCTTCGACGACAGGTAGTGCCGCTCGGTGTCCCGCGCCTCCCAGATTCCGGAATCCGGCCGGCGCCACTCCCGCGCCGCCTTGTCCGCGATGTCGTGCAACAGGTGACGGACATCGGGCGACATCGGGTCGAGGTAGTACCGCATCAACCAGGCGGCGTCCAGGACCGCGCCGAGCACGTCGTTCTGCCGCTGCCGCCACGCGTCGTTGCCGACGAGGACCGGGCGGCTGTCGGCGTACCCGGTGAGGTGGTCGAGGGCGTGCTCGGTGAGGTCCCGCTCCCCCTGCACGCCATACATGATGGGCACCGGGTCGTCGCCGATCCGGCCCATGGCCCGGGCCACCCAGCTGAACTGCCGGTTCGCCTCGTCCGGGCAGGCCGCCAGCCAGAGCGCCTGCAGGGTCAGGCTGAAGTCGCGGAGCCAGACGAAACGGTAGTCGTAGTTGCGGTCCCCGCCCAGTTGCTCGGGCAGTGACGTGGTGGCCGCCGCCACGATCGCCCCGCTGGGCTGGTACGTCATGCCCTGCACGACGATCGCGCTCCGCCGCACCTGGTCCCGGTACCGGCCCTGGTACTGGTCACGATGCAGATCGGACCAGGAACGCCACCCGGTGACCGCGTCGGCCACCACCTGATCGGCGTCGGGAACGGCGGGCAGGCCGCCGCCGTAGGTCTCGGCGTACCCGAGCGTGAAGTGGTGCGTGGTGCCGGGCCGGGCGGTGAACCGTCCGGTGGCCTCGCTTTCGCCGACGTCCAACGGCACGTTGGCGCGGAGGCTCAACCGGCAGTTACCGGCGGTGCCGTGGATCTGCCCGTCGGATTCGACGAGGTACGCGCTGACCCGCCCGTACTCGAAGCGGGGCTGGTACTCCATCCGCATCGGGACTTCGCCGGTGAGCCCCTCGACCAGCCGGGCGAGGACGCGAGGTGAGCGCAGCCCGATCTCGTGGCCGCGCGCGTCGGGCTCCAGCGCCAGGGCGTCGGTCACCGCCACCGAACCGGTCCCGGTGGTGAATACGGTACGCAGCACGAGAGTGTCGTCCAGATAGGACCGCTCGCTGGTGAAATCGTCCTCCGGGCGGATGGCCCAGTGCCCCGCGCGATCGTCGAGCAGCCGCGCGAAGACGGAGGGCGCGTCGAAGCGCGGCGGGCACCACCAGTTCACCGAGCCGGCCCGGTCGACCAGCGCCGCGGTGTGGCCGTCCGCCAGGAAGCCGTGCTCGGCTATCCGTCCGCTGTCCACGCGACGGGCTACCCGGCTGCACCGGTGGCATGCACTCACTGCGCCCGGCAATCCGTCCCCGCCGGGGGACCCACGGGCCTTTCGCCGGGCGTCATCCGGATGCGTTACCGCCCGACGAGGGTGGGAACCCGGGCGGTTGACGAAGGAGGATGCTCATGACCAGACCCTCGACTCCGACCGCGGCCTGGCGACCCGGAATGCCGGGCGGCGACAACCTCCCGTCCGGTCCGGGCGGTCGTCCGGCCGCCCCGAGCGGGGACGGACACGGGCCGCAAGCGGGTCCACCGAGCGTGACGATCGGCTCGTACCCGGACTATCCGTCCGCCCAGCGGGTGGTGGACTATCTGGCCGACAACCGCTTCCCGGTGGAACGAACCTCGATCGTCGGGACCAACCTCACCCTGGTGGAGACGGTCATGGGCCGGATGACCAACGGCCGGGCCGCCCTGGTGGGCGCCGGTACGGGCGCCTGGTTCGGGCTCTTCATCGGCCTGCTCTTCGGCATCTTCACCGCCGGCAGCTGGATCGCGGTGATCCTGGCCGGTCTGGTGATCGGTGCGATCTGGGGTGCCGTGTTCGGCGCGGTGGCCCACGCGATGACCGGGGGGCAGCGCGACTTCACCTCCGCCAGTTCCCTGCGGGCCAGCCAGTACGCGGTGACGGTGGAGGCTGACGTGGCCGAACAGGCCCGGCAGCTGCTCGGTCGGATGCACCTCACCCCGACCGGCGCGACCGCCCGCTGACCTCGGCGATCCCGTCGACGCCCCGGTGCGCCCGTCGCACCGGGGCGTCGCCGCGTCAGTGGTACGCCAGTTCGCCGGCCCGGATCGGCACGTCCACGCGGTTCTCCGGCGGGGCGAGCGGGCACGCCCAGCGGTCGTCGTACGCACAGCTGGGGTTGTAGAGGTAGTTGGCGTCCAGCCGGACCCGGTGCCCGGGCAGCACGGTCAGGCCCCGGCCGAAGGTCCCCTTGACGGTGTCGGTGAGGTAGCGCCCGCCGCCGTAGGTGTCGACCCCGCAGGTGGCGTCGCGCACCGGCACGAAGAGCCCACCCCCGTACGCCTCGATCCACCACAGGGTGAGCGGACCCCAGGGCGTGTCGGCGACGGCCACCCGCCGGTACCGGACGACCCCGTCCGGCCCGCCGGTGTCGATGCTCTCGGTGCCCGAGGCCGGCCGCAGCGGCGCCTCGACGACGGCGGCCGGGTCGGGCGGATACCAGCGCAGCCCGGTGAACCCGGGCCGGTCGGCGGCCGGCAGCGGGCTGCACGGGTGCGTGCGGAACAGGTCGTCCCGGGCGGCCCGGAACCCCGTCACGTCGAGGTCGGAGAGGTGCAGCCGGGCCACCCGCTCCCGCCAGTCGAGCAGGTCCAGATCATCCACCCCCCGACCCTAGCCCGCTCGCCCGCAGTCCTTCGATTCAGATTTGAAAACCACCACCGTCAGGTACTTCTGTCGCGCCGCTCACACCCTCCTGGAAGAGCTTGTTTAAATTTTAAATAGTGCTAGTCTCCTAACCATGACGGAGAGCCTGGACAGCGAGCGGATGGCCGCCTGGCGCGCGTACATCGAGGCGAGCCAGCGACTCTTCACGCAGCTCGAGGACGACCTGCGCGCGGACAGCGAGCTGAGCTTCGCCGACTACCACGTGCTGGTGCTGCTCTCCGAGGCACCGGGGCAGCGGCTGCGGATGGGCGAGCTGGCCAGCCGGCTGGTCTTCTCGCCGAGCCGGCTGACCTACCAGATCACCTCCATGCAGAAGCGCGGTCTGGTGGCCAAGGAGGCCTGCCCGGGAGACCGCCGTGGCAGCGAGGCGGTGCTCACCGCCGCCGGCCTGCTCACGCTGCGCGAAGCCGCGCCGCACCACCTGCGCTCCGTGCGCACCCACCTGATGGACGACCTCGACGACGCCGAGGTCGCCGGCCTCACCCGGGTCTTCGAGCGGCT
>NZ_JBIAIL010000032.1:0-85062 GCF_042871425.1 Micromonospora sp. NPDC005806
GCCCGCGGGGGGGGGGGGGGGGGGGGGGGGGGGGGGGGGGGTGTGGGGGTGGGGGGGGGGGGGGGGGGGGTTTTGGGGGGGGGCGCGGGGGGGGGGGGGGGGGGCCCACCTCCTGGTGGGTCGGTCAGGCGACGAAGCGGGTGCGGCGACGTCGCGTCAGGACGTAGCCGGCCGCGCCGGCGACCAGCAGCAGCGCGCCGACGCCGGCGATCAGCCCGGTAGGGGCGCCGGTGATCGGCAGGGATCCGCCGTCGTCCTCGCCACCGCCGCCTCCGCCCGTGGCCGGGTTGATCCGGATGGCCGCGGTGTCGTTCGCCGGGTTCAGGTCCGGGCTGTCCGGCTCCCGGAACCTGTGGCGCAGGCGGACCTGGCCGGTCAGGCTGCCGGCGCGTTCCACCCGCAGTCGCATCGGGATGCGTGCGTGGTCGCCGCGGGTGAGCCGCTGGGCCGAGGTGCACTCGTAGAGCTCCGAACCCGGATGACCCCAGCCCTGGTCCTCTCCCGCGTACGCGTCGCGACAGGTGTCGGGTACGGCGACGGCGGTGGTACCCGGCGGCACGGTCACCATCGCCACGGTCACGAAGGGGGCGCTGCCGTCGAACGCGACGGTCGCGGGCCCGTTGTTCCTCCAGCCCACGGTCACCTCGACGGTGTCACCCACCCGGCCCCTGGCGGTCGCGCCCTCCGCCGCCAGATCCGACCGGTGGTTACCGGTCACCCGGATGAAGAGGCCGCTGAGGTTGTCGAACGGCTCGAGGTCGGTCTGCGGCAGCTCGTTCGCCCGCGCCGTCGTGCCGAGGTCCAGGGTGAGCACCCCGTCGTCGCCGTTCGGGCCGAGCCGGTCGATCCGGTTGTACGAAAGGAACTCGTCCCATTCGGCCGGGGTGACCCATTCGGCGTTGCCGCGCAGGAGGTTCGGTGCCCAGGCGTCCGGCCGGATCCGCAGGGCGAAGCTGTCGTCGAGCCGGGCCGTCGTGCCCGGCTCCAGCACGTCTGGGAAGGTGCACGCGAAGACCGTCTCGTCCGGGATGAGTCCCGGCCGCGAGCCGTATTCGCAGTTATCGTACCGGCGACCCGGCACCAGCGGGTAGGGGCCGTAGACCAGCAGGACCAGGCCCCGGGTGGCCTTCTCGCCCTGGTTCGTCACCGACAACGGGGCCTTGACCAGGGCGTTCGGCGGCCCGGCGATGGGCAGGCCCGGCCCGGCCACCAGGTTCACCCCCTCCCCGACGGTGATCGTCGGGCGGGCGGTGGTCGTACCCCGGTCGGGTGTGTCGAGGGTGAGCCTCAGCGCCGCCTGCTGCCCGGCCGTGGCGCCGGGCCGGGCGCTGACGGAGAGGTGCGTGGGATTGTCCTCTCTGGCGCTGGTGACGACGCAGCGGATGACCGCACCCGATTCGGTGCAGGACCGATTGGGGAACGGGAGCTGGACGACGGCGAAGCCGTCCACCTCGCTCCGGTCGATCGTCAGGGTCGAGCCGGCCGAGAGCGGCACGTCGGTCAGCGGATAGACCGTGATGGTGTAGATCGTGCCAGTCGGAGCGATTATCACATCGTTGGCGTAGAGCTGGAGATCGGTGGCCGCCGTGGCGGCTGCGGGGACGGCGGCGACCAGGGCGGTGGCGGCACCGAGACCGGCGAGCCATCGCCGGAAGGTCCGTGGGGACGGCACGCTTCTCCTCCAAGGGCTGGCGGGCGCGATTCACGGAGCGTACGGGGGCGACCACCCCGTCCGCTGCCCCGACGGGCCGGGACATCGACAAAGGACCGTTCGGTCGACCCCGGGCCGGACGCAACGTTCCGGCCGGCCGCACCCGTCAACAGGGCGGGACACCGGGAGGTGCAGTGACGTACGAGGAGTTCGCCGACACGCGGCTGAGTGCCCTGCTGCGGTACGCGGTCATGCTGACCGGCGATCCGCACCAGGCGCAGGACCTGGTGCAGGACACCATGGTGCGGGTCCAGCTGAACTGGCGACGGGTGGCGCGTAGCGACGCCCCGGAGCGGTACGTCCGCCGCATGCTCACCAACCAGTACGTCGACTGGCGGCGTGGTTCGTGGGCGCGCCGGGTGCTGCTGCGCGGCGAGCCGGACGAGGCGGTGCCGGCGCCGACCGACCACGCGCAGTCCGCGGTGGACCGGGACCAGATCTGGTCCTGGCTGTCCCGGCTGCCCCGACGGCAGCGCGCCACGCTGGTGCTCCGCTACTACGAGGACCTGCCCGACGCGGAGATCGCCGAGATCCTCGGCTGCGCCGTCGGCACCGTCCGGTCCAGCATCTCGCGGGCGCTGGCCACCCTTCGAGCCGAGACCGTGGAGGTGCACTGATGATCGAGGACGACCTGCGGGCGGCCTTCGCGCGGCACGAGGAACTCGCCCCGCCGACCGGCCCGCTCCGCGCCGCCATCGACCGGGCCGTGGTCCGCCGCCGGCGTCGCCGCTTCCGGCTCCGGCTCGGCGGTACGGCGCTGGCGCTGGTCGCCGCCGCCCTGGTCGGCTTCACGGCGATGGCGCCGCGGCAGCCGGAGGCCGCGCAACTGATCGGTGCGCCGGCCACGCCGGCACCCACCGGCGCGCTGAACCTGCTGATGCTCGGCCTGGACGCGGCCGGTCCGGACGGCTCCCGGCGGGCCGACTCCATCCTGCTGGTGCACGTCCCGGCCGACCGGAGCCGGCTCTACCTCGTCGCAATTCCGCGCGACCTGCTGGCGCCGATCCCCGGCCAGGGGACCGGCAAGATCAACAAGTCATTCGTCGGCGGTGCCACGCCCGCGAAGACCGACCTGGCCGCCGGCTACGACGCCACCCGGCAGGTGGTCTCCCAGGTCACCGGCGTACGGATCGACGCCGGCGCGGTGCTGACCTACCGGGCGGCACGCCAACTCACCGACGCGGTCGGCGGCGTACGCGTCTGCCTGCCGACGAGGATCCGCTCGCACCACACCATGCGGGCCTATCCCGCCGGCTGCCAGCAGCTCGACGGCGCCGCTGCGGTCGACGTGCTCCGGCAGCGCTTCAACATGCAAGACGGCAGCCTGGATCGCGACCGGAACGCCGAGCGGTACGCGGCCGGGCTGCTCCGCCGGATCCACGAGCAGGGGGCGCTGACGAACCCGGCGCTGCTCAGCAAGCTGATCACGCAGGCCGGCTCTGGTCTGGCGGTCGACACCGGGGACATATCCCTACCGACGCTGGTTCAGGTCGTCGGGAAGGCGGCCACCGGCGAGCCGGTCGCGGTCGGCCTGCCGGTCCGGCCCGTGGAGAAACCGACCTACGGGTTCGGGCTCGACCCCGCGCTGGCCCCGGGATTCCTCGACGCGCTGCGCGCCGACCGGCTCGACGAGTGGACGGCGGCCCACCCGGACCAGGTCGTCGGAATGCGCTGAACGCGGGAGGGGCCGAGCCGGCCCCTCCCGCCCGGTCAGCGGTAGTCGTCCTCGTCGGCGGCGACCACCCGGGCCTGCTCCATCGCGTCCCAGTCGCCGACCTCCAGGCCGCGGTGCGGCTCGGCGTCGCCGTCGTCCGGCGTGATCACCACGGCCTGCTCGACCGCGTCGGCCGGCTCCGCCTCCAGGTCCCGCTCCTCCGGAGCGAGGTGGTCGCTCGGGGCGAAGTCCTCGTCGGGCTGACCCATCGTCCCTCCCTGGATCTCGGTGCGGACAGTCACCACACACCGTACGGGCTGGTGCCGGCCGCCGCTCGGTGCCGAGCCGAACCATGGCCGGGGGCCGGTGCCGGGCAGTGCGGCTCGGTGCCGAGCCGAACCGCGGCGGCCACGCCGAGTCGGCGGATTATCCCTCCGGGCGCGGCGCCCGGTGCCAGGATGGTCAGGTGGGCTTCCTGATCCGATTGGCGATCACCGCGATCGCATTGTGGATCACCACGCTGATCGTCCCCGGGGTGGAGGTGACGGGCCGCAACGGGGCGAACAACGTGCTCACCCTGATCGCGGTGGCGCTCATCTTCGGCGTGGTCAACGCGGTGCTCAAGCCGGTCATCAAGGTGTTCGGCTGCGTGTTCTACCTGCTCACGCTCGGTCTGTTCGCGCTCATGGTCAACGCTCTGCTGTTCCTGCTCACCAACTGGATCGCCCGGCAGCTGCACCTGCCGTTCCACGTGGACGGCTTCTGGGCCGCCTTCTGGGGGGCCATCGTGATGGCCGTGGTGAGCTGGCTGATCAGTGTCGTAATGCCGGACAGGCTGGAGAGCCGGTGAGCGGTTCCCGGGTCGGTGGTGCCCCCCGCCTGCTCCTACGGGATACTTCCCGCGGTGGACAGCGCGGTCCGGCGCACCCAAGGAAGACAGCGGCCTGCACGGCCGAGAGCGGTAAGTAAGGAGCGTTCGACATGCCCATCGCTTCCCCCGAGGCTTACGCGGAGATGCTGGACCGGGCCAAGGCCGGCCACTTCGCGTACCCCGCGATCAACGTGACCTCGTCGCAGACGCTGAACGCGGCGCTCAAGGGCTTCGCCGACGCGGAGAGCGACGGCATCATCCAGGTTTCCACCGGTGGCGCCGACTACCTGTCCGGCCCGTCCGTGAAGGACATGGTCAGCGGCGCGGTCGCGTTCGCCAAGTACGCCCACGAGGTGGCGAAGAACTACCCGGTGAACATCGCCCTGCACACCGACCACTGCCCGAAGGACAAGCTGGACAAGTTCGTCCGGCCGCTGATGAAGATCTCCCAGGAGCGGGTGCAGCGCGGCGAGGAGCCGCTGTTCCAGTCGCACATGTGGGACGGCTCGGCCGTGCCGGTGCCGGAGAACCTGCAGATCGCCGAGGAGCTGCTCACCGAGGCCGCCAAGGGCAAGATCGTCCTCGAGATCGAGGTCGGCGTGGTCGGCGGCGAGGAGGACGGCGTCGAGAACGCGATCAACGAGAAGCTCTACACCACCGTCGACGACGGCCTGGCCATGGTCGAGGCGCTCGGCCTCGGTGAGAAGGGCCGCTACATGGCGGCGCTGACCTTCGGCAACGTGCACGGCGTCTACAAGCCGGGCAACGTCAAGCTCCGCCCCGAGGTGCTGAACCACATCCAGGTGGCGGTGGGTGCCAAGTACGGCAAGGAGAAGCCGCTCAGCCTGGTCTTCCACGGCGGGTCCGGCTCGCTGCTGTCGGAGATCCGCGAGGCGCTGGACTACGGCGTGGTGAAGATGAACATCGACACCGACACCCAGTACTGCTTCACCCGGCCGGTGGTGGACTTCATGTTCCGCAACTACGACGGCGTGCTGAAGGTCGACGGCGAGGTCGGCAACAAGAAGATGTACGACCCGCGGGTCTGGGGCAAGGCGGCCGAGGCCGGTATGGCGGCCCGGGTCGTCGAGGCCTGCGAGGCGCTGCGGTCCACCGGCACCACGATGAAGAAGTAACACCCGCTCGGCCGGAGGCCGGCTCCCCGCCCGGGGAGCCGGCCTCCGCGCATGTCAGCCGGTGGTCAGCACCCGGACCGCCTCGCGTACGTCGTCGGTGAGGTGCACCGTGGCCGACAGGTCACCGAACGGGGAGGCGGCGAAGAGCGGGCGCAGCAGCGACTCGACCGGCAGCTCGGTGGTCCAGTACGTCCGGTCGAGGAAGACGTACGCCCCGCTCGCCCCGTCGGTCCCGTAGTAGGTCTTGGTGGCCGCCTGGAACACCTCCTGCACCGTCCCGGCCCGGCCGGGCGCGAAGACGATCCCGCCCCGGGCCAGCCGCAGGATGGTGTCCTCCCGGATGGCGTTGGAGAAGTACTTGGCGATCCGCCCGGCGAACAGGTTCGCCGGCTCGTGCCCGTACAGCCAGGTGGGGATGGCCAGCCCGCCCGAGCGGGCCCATTCGGTGCCGGCGGCGGCCGGGCGCGGGCTGGGCAGCGTCGGCCCGGCCACGTACTTCTCCCGGACCTGCAGCGCCACCGCCGTGTAGCGATCGTGGTCGGTGAAGTCCGGCGCGGTGGCCAGCACGTCGATCGCCGCGGTCAGCTCCTCCGCCGGCCAGGCCGCGAGGAACGCGCCCAGGTTGGCCGCCTCCATCACGCCGGGACCGCCGCCGGTCACCACCAGCCGGTCGGCCCGCGCCAGCTCCCAACCCAGCACCGCCGCCATCCGGTACGCGGCGCTGCCGCGCGGCACGGCGTGCCCGCCCATCACGCCGACCACGGACTGCGGCCCGTGCGCCGCGAGCCAGCTCCGGGTGGCGTCCGCCAGGGCGTTGTCCACCCCGTGGTCGTGCAACCGCTGGCCGAGCGCCTCGCGCACGTCCGGCAGCGCCCCGCCGTGCGCGCGGAAGTGCGCGTACACCCGGGTGTCGTACATCCCGGCGAAGCCCCCCTCGGCGAAGCCGGCGGCCAGGTCGTCCGGGGTGTAGAGGTGGGACGGCTGGGTCGGGTAGGGCAGCCCGGAGAAGGGCGGGACGACGTTCGCGCCGCGGCGTACCAGGTCCGCGCCGACCTCCCGGTCGGCGAACCGGCACCCCACGAAGAGGGCGCCGGCGACCTCGACGTCACGCAGGTCGGGGACCGGGTGGAGGTCGAGGCGGAGACCCTGCACGGTGAGCCCGGCGAGGCTCCCCTCGGCCATCCGCCGGTCGAACTCGGCTCGGGTCTCGATCTCGTCGCTGCTGGTGTCGTGCGGCTCGATGACGTCCGCGGGAGGTGGGGTCGGCACCAGATAATCCTGCCCCCGGCGGGCAAGCCGGCAAATGTGGGGCTGACGACAGGAGCCCAGCGGGTCTGGCCGCCGGGCTCCTGCGTAACCGGGTCCTGGGGAGGCTCCGGACCAATAGTTGTAGTGGAAAACATCTCCGGGTGGCATGGGCCGCGGGTATCGGGCCTCAGGCCGCAGGCGTGACGAAACCCTCAGCCGTTCAGCCGACCGGCTTGCCGGACCCCCTCGCGTACCCCCGCGTGAAGCGGGTTGAATGGGGCGATGCAGAACCTGTTGCCTGAGCCACCGGCCACCCTGCTGCCGGCGAACGAGGAAGCCGACGCCGCGCTGGCGGCCGCCGCCGAGCAGGACACCGACGAGGCGTACGCCGAGGTCGCGGCCCGCTTCCCGACCAACAGCGCGGCCTGGGCGGCGCTCGCCGCCCGGGCATTCGCCGCCGGCCAGGTCATCCCGGCCTACGCCTACGCGCGCACCGGTTACCACCGTGGCCTGGACCAGCTCCGCCGCAGCGGGTGGAAGGGCCATGGGCCGGTGCCCTGGTCGCACAAGCCCAACCGGGGCTTCCTCCGCTGCCTCTACCTGCTGTCCCGGGCCGCCGGCGAGATCGGCGAGGCGGACGAGGCGGCCCGCTGCGCCCAGTTCCTCCGCGACTGCGACCCGGCCGCCGCGGACGCCCTCGCCAGCCTCTGACCCACGTCGACGGCCGGTCCGACCGCCCGGTCGGGCCGGCCGTCGTACCGCCCGGACCCCTCGGGCCGCGGCCGGCGTTCACAGCCCCTCGGCGACCGCGGCGGCGATCTTCAACCAGGCGTCCCGGGTGGCCGAGGAGAGCTGGCCGTAGCGGATCGGCTCGCCGGTGTCGATGAGCCGCTCGTACGGCGCGAGCAGCACCGCCCGGGTCCGGGCGGCGAAGTGCGCCTGGATGGCCGGCAGGTCGATCTCCTTGCGGGACGGCGGCATCGACACCACCGTCACCGCCTGCCGGACCAGCCGCTGCCGGCCGCTCTGCTCCAGGTGGTCGAGCATCCGCGCGGCGGTCTCCGCCGAGTCGTTCCGGGCCGACATGGTGACCACGAGCTGGTCGGTGGCGTCCATCGCGGCCTGCCAGTTCTGCGCGCGGACGTTGTTCCCGGTGTCCACGAAGATCAGCTTGTAGAAGCGGCTGACCACCTCGCGGATCTCGGCGAAGGCGGCGGCGGTGAGCATCTCGCCGCCGGTCGCCGACTCGTCCGAGGCGAGCACGTCGAACATCCCCTCGCCCTGCGAGCGGACGTACTGCGACAGGTCGCCGACCCGCCCGTGCGCGCCCTGGAACTGGGCCAGGTCGCGCAGCATGTCCCGGACCGTACGCGAGTGGAAGTCCTGCTGGGCCCGCATGCCCAGGGTCCCCTGCGTCTCGTTGTTGTCCCAGGCCAGCACGTACCCGCCGCGCTTCTGGCCGAACGTCATGGCGAGCAGCAGGATCGCCACCGTCTTGCCGGCGCCGCCCTTCGGGTTGACCACGGTGACCTGGCGCAGCCCGCCGAAGTTGCGGCGGACCATCTCGATGTCGCGCCTCAGTTCCTGCTCGTGCCGCCCCGGCGGGAGCCGGACCAGGCCGATCTTGTTCACCACCGCCCGGACACCCATGGTGGCCACCGGGTCGACCGGCCTGACCTGGCGGCGCCGGGCGAAGTCCTCCGCCGTCGGGGTGGCCCCGGTCTCCGGCGTCCAGACCGGCTCCGGGTATCCGGCCGGAACCGGCGGCTGCTGCGGCGAGGTGGGCGGCTGCGACACCGGGGCGGGTTGCTGCGGCCCCGGCTGCTGCGGCCCGGGCGCGGCCGACTGTTGCGGCCAGCCCGGTGGGTACCAGCCGGGCGTCGGGCCGGCCGCCTGCGGCGGCGGGTACCCGGGCTGCCCGTATCCGACCGGCCCCGGCGGGTACGCCGACCCGTTCCCGTACGGCGGCCGGGCGAGCGGCACACCCGGCGAGGGCGGGAACGGCCCGAGCCGCGGCGGTGCGTCACCGGCGGGCGCCTGGGCCGCCGCCGTCGGCTCGGTGGGCGTCGCCGTCACGTCGGCGGGCTCGGTCGCGATGGTCGACCGCTGCGGCGGTTCGGCCCAGGGCGACTCCGCCCGACTGCCCGACGCGCCGGCGGCGAGCGTCCCGCCGTCCGGGTCGGCGGTCGACTGCGGGCCGTCCGGGCGGTCGACCGTCGCCGGGTGGGTGGACGCCGCGTCGCCCTGCTGCGGGGCTGTCGGCGTCGGGTTCGGAGTGGTCGACGGCTGGTCGAGGGTGAACGGGAGGTCCAGGTCGACCGGCGGCTGCGGGCGCGTGGCGGGCACCGGGTCGGCCGGTCGTACCTCGTTCGGGGCGCGCCCGGCGGCGGCCGGGTCGTGCGGGGCCGAGGCCGCCCACGGCGGGGCGGTGGCGGCCTGGTCGGTCTGCTCCGGTGGCCAGAGCGGTTCGATGTCCCGCTCCGGCACCTGCGGTTGACCCGGCACGTGGGCCCGGTCGGCGTTCTCGTGCACCACGGTTCCTCCCCATTCCTCCCGCCGAGGATAGGCCGTCCGATTGCTCGGGCGGCCCGACCGGGGATCGACGGAGGTCAGGCTGTCCAGACCGCCCAGGCACCGGGTTCGGTCCACCAGGACCGCTTGCGGCCCAGCTCGCCCTCGACGCCGTCGTCGAGGAAGGGCACCTTCTCGTCGCGCGGCACGACCGCCACGGCCCGGCCCCGGGCCCGGCGCACCTCGAGTCGTACCCGCTTCCGGCCGAAGGCGGACCGGGTGACCACCGGAACGGCCACCGCCACCTCGACCCGGCCGTCGGCCGGGTCCGGGTCGGCCAGCAGCGCCACGTCGTCCAGGCGGGCGTACCCGCCGGCGTTGCCGATCGCGCAGGCCATGATCTGGTCCTCGCCGTGGGAGAGGACGGCGTCGTCCACCTCCACCCGGGCCCGCCAGTGCAGCGGCCGGCCCGCGTCGTCGGCCGCGCCGAACAGCACCCCGTCCAGGGTCACCGAGCCGCCGTCGTTGCGCAGCAGGTCGAGCCGGCGCGCCGTGCCGTCCAGCACCGCCGCGGCCACCGCCGCCGGATCGCGGGGCAGCCCGAGCTGCGCGGCCAGGTCCCGCGCCGACCCGCTCCGGGCCGGATCGAGCGGGAGTACGCCGACCGGCGGCAGGTCGGGGACGGTCCGGTTGCCGGGCAGGTCCGCCGGGCGGCGGCTGGGTGGCGGAGCGTACCGGCGGACCAGCCGGCGCAGGACGGCGCGCAACTGACCGTCACTGGCCGTCGCGACCACCAGGCGGGTCTTGGAGTCGGGGTCCGGCCAGGTGAGGCCGTCGGGACGCGGCGGCCCGTCGAGGCGGGCCAGCACCTCGTCGATCTCGGCGTCCGAGCGGGCGGTGACCGTCGCCACCCGGGCACCCCGGGCGGTCAGCGCGTCCGCGCAGGCCAGCACCGGTACGCGGGGCGTCTCGCAGCGCTCCTCGGACTTCTCCCCGGCCGCCTCGGCGGCGCCACCGCAGCAGGCTCCACCGCTGCCACAGCCCCCACCGGAAGCGTCCCGCTCCGAGCCGAGGGTGAGCAGCACCACGTCGTACACGAAGGAGCCTCCTGCTTCTCGACGAACCCCTGCCGGTCCCGTCGTCACCACTTGTTAGCCTGACACCCCGGGCTCGCTGACCGGTCGCCACCTGGCACCCGAGCCTTCTGGAGGCGGAGAAGATGCCAGCGATCGTGCTCATCGGCGCTCAGTGGGGCGACGAGGGCAAGGGCAAGGTTACCGACCTGCTGGGTGAGCGGGTCGACTACGTCGTGCGCTACTCCGGCGGCAACAACGCCGGGCACACGGTGATCACCCCGGACGGCCAGAAGTACGCGCTGCACCTCATGCCGTCCGGCGCGCTCTCGCCGAACGCGATGATCGTCATCGGCAACGGCGTGGTGGTCGACCCGAAGGTGCTGCTGGAGGAGATCGACGGTCTCTCCGCGCGCGGTGTGGACGTCTCCCGGCTGCGCATCTCCGGCGACGCGCACCTGATCATGCCGCACCACCGGGCGCTGGACCGGGTGGTCGAGCGCTACCTGGGCAGTTCGCGGATCGGCACCACCGGCCGGGGCATCGGTCCCGCGTACGGCGACAAGGTCGCCCGGATGGGCATCCGGATCCAGGACCTGCTCGACCCCGGCATCCTGCGCAAGAAGCTGGAGCTGACGCTCCGCGAGAAGAACCAGGTGCTGTTCAAGGTCTACAACCGCAAGGCGATCGACGTCGACGCGACGATCGAGGAGTACCTGGAGTACGCCGAGCGGCTCAAGCCGTACATCGCGGAGACCCGGGCGATGCTCTGGGACGCCCTGGACCGCGGCGAGACGGTGCTGCTCGAGGGCGCCCAGGCCACCATGCTCGACATGGACCACGGCACGTACCCCTTCGTCACCTCGTCGAACCCGACGGCCGGTGGGGCGTGCGTGGGCGCGGGCATCCCGCCGACCGCGATCACCAGGGTGATCGCGGTGAGCAAGGCGTACACCACCCGGGTGGGCGCGGGGCCGTTCCCGACCGAGCTCTTCGACGACAACGGCCGGCACCTGGTCAAGATCGGCCGCGAGTACGGCACCACCACCGGCCGGGAGCGCCGCGCCGGCTGGTTCGACGCCGTCGTCGCCCGGTACGCCTCCCGCCTCAACGGCGTCACGGACCTGGTGATCACCAAGCTGGACGTGCTCACCGGCCTGCCGAAGGTGCCGATCTGCGTCGGGTACGAGATCAACGGCGAGCGCTTCGACGACATGCCGATGACGCAGACCGACTTCCACCACGCGGTTCCGATCTACGAAGAGCTCGACGGCTGGTGGGAAGACATCACCAAGGCCCGGACCGAGGACGAACTCCCCGAGAACGCCCGCCGCTACATCGCCCGCATCGAGGAACTCTGCGGCACCCGGGTGAGCGTCGTCGGGGTCGGCCCCGGCCGCGAAGAAAACGTCGTCCGCCACCCCCTCCTCCCCTAACCCCCGGCCTCCCGGCCTTCCCCCGCGGCGATGATCAAGGAGTTTGCGTCTGGATCAGGCCCCTGATCCGACGCAAACTCCTTGATCAACATGAATGGACGGCGGAGTTATCCACAGGACCGGCTGGTTGTCCACAGGGGGTGTCGAGGTGGGCAGTGAGGTCGGCAGGCTGGGTGGGTGGGTGATCTCGTTCGCTTGAGCCGGGTGGCTGCCCGGCAGGGTGGGGTGGTGACCGCCGCTCAGGCGTTGCGCCTGGGGTTCAGTCGGGACCAGATCCGGCATCTGGCTCGGTCCGGGCGTTGGACACGAGTCGCGCGAGGCTGCTTCCTACCGGTCCCCGAGCCGGAGGTGCCCGCATTCCGCGGGGCACGGATCCGCGCTGCCGTCTGCAGTCTGGGTTCGGGAGCGGTCGTCGTGCTCGACACCGCCGCCGAGCTGCACCGGATCAGCGGTCTCAGGGCGACAGCCGCAATTCACGTGTCGGTTCCGGCGGGCCGCCCCCACGTGCAGCGTCGTGCCGATCCCGACCTCGTGGTGCACCAGCTCGCCCTCGGCCCGGCCGACGTCTGCGTGATCGGCGGCGTGCCGGTCACCACCCCGGTCCGCACGGTGGCCGACGTCATCCTCCGCGCGGATCGCCATCCGGCGGTATGCGTCCTCGACTCAGCGCTCAATCGGCAACTCCTGACCGAGCCCGACCTATCGCTGGTGCTGGCGCTGATCGCCGGACGACGTGGGGCGGTCGCGGCGAGAAGCCACCTGGCCGAGGCGGACAGCCGTGCGCAGTCGCCACTGGAGACCCGCACCCGGCTGAGGTGCGTGGACGGCGGTGTGCCGCCCGACGTGTTGCAAGTCGAGGTCCGCGACGCCGACGGCTACCTGCTCGGCATCGGCGACCTGGGTTGGCGCAACGCCCGGCTGATCGCCGAAGCCGACGGCCGGGACCCGCACCGCACACCGCGGGCGATCTACGAGGACAGGCTGAGACAGAACCGCCTGGTCAACGCCGGCTGGAAGATCCTCCGCTTCACCTGGGCCGACACCCTCCGCCCCGACTACATCCGCGAAACCGTCAAACGCGCCCTCCGGAGAAGCGGTTGATCAAGGAGTTTGCGTCTACGGAGGCCGAAAATGAGACGCAAACTCCTTGATCAACGGGGTGGGGCGGGGCGGTCAGTAGGATGCGGGGTCGTGCGGGTTCTTCTTGTGGGTGGCGGTGGGCGGGAGCACGCGCTCGCCGTCGGGCTGGCCGGCGATCCTTCCGTGGAAGCGCTGGTCGCGGCGCCGGGCAATCCCGGCATCGCGGCGGTGGCCGAGCTGCGGGCGGTGAACCCCATGGACCCGGCGTCCGTGGCGGCGCTCGCCGTCGAGGTCGGCGCCGACCTGGTGGTGATCGGTCCGGAGGCGCCGCTGGTGGCCGGGGTCGCCGACGCGGTACGCGCCAAGGGCATCCCCGCGTTCGGCCCATCCGCGGAGGCGGCCCGGCTGGAGGGCTCCAAGACGTTCGCCAAGGACGTGATGACCGCCGCCGGTGTGCCCACCGCGCGGGCGTACACCTGCACGGACGGGGAGAGCACCGGCACCGCGCTGGACGAGTTCGGGCCGCCGTACGTGGTGAAGAACGACGGGCTGGCCGCCGGGAAGGGCGTCGTCGTCACCGACGACCGCGGCACCGCGATGCGGCACGCCGAAGAGTGCGGCCGGGTGGTGATCGAGGAGTACCTGTCCGGGCCCGAGGTGTCCCTGTTCGTGGTCACCGACGGGGAGGCCGCCGTGCCGCTGCTGCCCGCGCAGGACTTCAAGCGGGTCGGCGACGGCGACACCGGCCCGAACACCGGCGGCATGGGGGCGTACGCGCCGCTGCCCTGGGCGCCGCCCGGGCTGGTCGACGAGGTGATGCGCGACGTCGTGCACCCGACGCTGGCCGAGATGCGCCGCCGGGGGACACCCTTCGCCGGCCTGCTCTACGTCGGCCTGGCGATCACCGCCGTCGGCCCCCGCGTCATCGAGTTCAACGCCCGCTTCGGCGACCCGGAGACCCAGGTCGTCCTCGCGCTGCTGGAGACCCCGCTCGCCGGGCTGCTGCACGCCGCGGCCACCGGCACGCTCGCGGCGCACCCGCCGCTGCGCTGGCGGGACGGCGCGGGGGTCACCGTCGTGGTGGCGGCCGAGGGCTACCCGGCGGCACCGCGTACCGGCGACGTGATCACCGGCGCGGACCGCCCCGGGGTCATCCACGCCGGCACCCGCCGGGACGCCGACGGCATCCTGCGCTCCGCCGGGGGTCGGGTCCTCTGCGGTACGGCCACCGGCCCGGACCTGGCCGCCGCGCGGGACGCCGCCTACGCCCTGGTACGCGGCATCGAACTGGCCGGCTCGCAGCACCGCACCGACATCGCCGCCGCCGCTGTGGCGGGGGAGATCACCGTCCCCGCCTGACCGGACAACCGACCGCCGTCGCCAGGGCGCGCGGAGGCTATGCCGGCGTGGGTGGGGTCGGTCGTCCCTGGCCGGTGGCGCCGGCCGACCGGCCGACCATCCGGTCGAGGACGTTGGCGGTGGCCCGCTTGATCCGCTCGTCCTGGACGCCTGGCCGGTTGAGTGCCATGGTCCAGTTGAGGGTGCCGGTGGCGAAGACGACCGCGCCCTTCGGCGTCTCGTACACGTGGGCGTTCTGCACCCGGCGCCCGCCCTGGGCGGCCGGGTACGGGGACCTGCTGAGGATCGCCGCGTCCACCCCGGTCGGCTGCGGGGTGCCGCGGCGGAGCCCGTCCGCCTCGCCGCCGACCAGCCCGGGGATCCGGTCGCCATTCGCCACCCCGGTGCCGGCCCAGACCCAGTGGTCCGCCGACCGCACCACCAGCGGCTGCGGGGTCAGCACGACGCCGTTGTACTGCACCCCGATCAGCGCCTGCTCGGGCGTCCGCAGGGCTCGCCAGGTGGTGGTCGGGCCGGAGCCGTCGGCGTCCGGGTCGGCCACGGCCTTGGCGCAGGCGACCACCCGCTCCGGCCGCCCGTCGTCGGCCGGGCGGATCCGGGCGTGCCAGTAGATGCTGTTGGCGCCGAAGAAGGCGAGGCTGGTGCCGGCCGCCACAGCCGCCTCCGCCGCCAGGCGCATCTCCCGCGACCAGTACTCGTCGTGCCCGCAGAACACGATCCCCCGGTGCCGCGTCGGGTCGAGCCGGCCGGTGTGCAGGTCGAGGCTGGTCGCGTAGCTGACGTCGTACCCGCTGCGCTCCAGCCACTGGACGGCGTCCTGGTCCTTGTCGAACTGGCTGGGCATGCCCTCGTCCGCGTACGGCCGGTCGAAGCAGACCTCCCGCGCCCGGAGCAGGGGATTCCGCAGCCCGGTGGCGCCGTAGCCGTTGTAGAGGCTCTTGCCGTTGCGCCGGTCCATCGGCCACTGGTTGTACGCCTGCCAGGTGGTCGCCGGGAGCACGACGCAGAGCGCGGCGGCCCGCCGGTCGTCGCGTACCACGAAGGGGGTGCAGGCCCGCCAGCCGTCTGTCGACTGGAAGACCGCCTGGTAGAGGCCGGACGTCCAGTGGCCGGGCACCCGGAGGGTCCAGGAGACCGGCCACTGGCAGGCGATCGCCCCGGTCCGCGGGTCGGAGGGCGGCACCGGCTGCGGCGAGCCCTGGAACTCCCGGCTGGTCAGCAGCGTGCGGGCGCCGGCGCCGCCGTACCAGCCGAGGCGGTGGATCGAGATCCGGAACCGGCTGGCGGAGTTGACCGCGACGTGGAAGTCGATGGACTCGCCGGGGGCGACGCTGGTCGCCGAGGCGTACCCCTGGATCTGCCGCTGCCGGTCGTCGGCGGCCAGACCGCCGCTGTCCGGCCACCAGGGCTCTCCGGGGGCGCGGTTCTCCGCCGGGACGGGTGGGCCCGGGCGGCGGACCAGCGTGCCGGTGCGGTGGCGGCCGAGGACGGGTTCGGTGGTCCCGAGAGCGGCCGCGGAGACACCACCGAGGAGGAGACCCAGTGCCCAGCGCCGGCGGAGTCGAACCATGGAGCACTCCCGCACGAGAGAACGGATCCGCCGGGTACCGCCGGCGGTCAGACGGTACCGTACGGAGCAATTCTGAGCGTCCCCTGTGGGCGTTGTCTCACCCGTAGTAGCGGCGTAGCTCCCGAGCGAGCACCTTTCCGGTGGCGTTCCGCGGCAGGTACTTCACGAAGATCACGTCCCGGGGCACCGAGAACCGGGCCAGGTAGTGCCGCACGTACTCACGGACCGCCTCCGGGTCGAGCTGCTCGCCGGGGTGCAGGGCCAGGAACGCGGCCAGCCGCTGGCCGTACTCCGCGTCCGGTACGCCGATCACCGCGACCTCGCGCACCTGCGGCAGCCGGGCGATCAGGTCCTCCACCTCCGAGGGGAAGACGTTCTCGCCGCCGGAGACGATCATGTCGTCGGCCCGCCCGTCGACGAAGAGCAGCCCGTCGGCGTCCATCCGGCCCAGGTCGCCGGTGTTCAGCAGGCCGTCGTGGCTCTCCCGGGTGGCCCCCGAGGTGTACCCCTCGAAGAGCATCTCGTTGCCCACGAAGATCCGCCCGACCTGCCCGTCCCGGACCGGCTCCCCGGCGTTGTCGAGGATCTGCAACCGGGTGCCGTGCGGCGGGCGGCCGGCGGTGTTGGGCGCCTGGCGCAGGTCGGCCGGGCCGGCGATGGAGGCCCAGGAGACCTCGGTCGAGCCGTAGAGGTTGTAGAGGCAGTCGCCGTGGCGGTCCATGAAGGCCGTGGCCAGCCCGCCGGGGAGGGCGGAGCCGCTGACCGCGACCACCTGCAGCGGCGGCCGGGGGTCCGGCGCCGGCACCTCCATCAGCCGTTGCAGCATCACCGGTACGGCGAAGAGCGCGTCGCAGGGCTGCGCCGCCAGGGCGGCCAGCGTGGTGGCCGGGTCGAACCGGCGGTGCAGCACGATGGTGGCGCGCAGCGCGAACGACACCTGGAGGGCGGCGTACCCCCAGGTGTGGAAGAGCGGCGCGGCGATCAGCACGGTGTCGTGGACGTGCAGCGGGATGCGGTCGATGATGGAGACCAGCGGGCCGAAGCCGTGCGGCGTGGGTCGCCGGGCCCCCTTCGGCGCGCCGGTGGTGCCGGAGGTGAGGACGATGGTCCGGCCGTCCCGCTCGGGCGGCTGGAGCTGGTCCCCGGGGAGGGCACCGGCGATCAACTCCTCCTGGCGGCGCTCGTCGACCCGGTGCAGCTCGGCGGGGAGGCCGAGGATCAGCTCGGCGAACTCGGCGTCGTGCACCAGCACCCGCAGCGCCTGCTCCTCCGCCACGGTGGCGAGCTGCGCCGCGGAGAGCCCGGTGTTGACCAGTACGGCGTCCGCGCCGAGCAGCATCGCCGCCACGACCGCCTCGATCAGCCCGTGGTGGTTGCGGCAGAGCACGCCGATCCGGTCGCCGGCCTGCACGCCCAGCCCGGCCCGCATCGACCGGGCCAGCCGTTCGGACCGGTCCAGCAGTTCCTGGTACGTCAGCGTGTCGCCATGCTCGTCGACGACGGCAACCCGCCCCGGGTCGCGCGCGGCGGCCTGGCGCAGCTCGCCGGCGAGGCTCCAGCCCCACTTGCGCAGCGCGCCGAGTTGGGAGGCGACCCGGATCGGGCGGCCCGGGTTGAGCAGCCCGCGCCGGGTCAGCGTGGCGACGATGAACGGCAGGTCCAAGCCGCAACCCTCCTTTTGCGCGGGCAGTATCCCTCGATCATGCACGGGTCACGGCGGGTAGCCCAGCCAGCGTGATCACTGCCCAGCCTGCGGACACCCTGGGTCTCGGTCGCCGGTACGGATGGTGACGAAGGAGACCGGCGGCCCGACCCGCGACGGCTCACCGCTCGGCACAGCGGGTGTCGTCGCGGGTCGGGTCGGGGCCCGCCGGCGATCAGCGGATCTGCATCCCGGAGATGGCCCGGGCGATGACCAGCCGCTGGATCTCTGAGGTGCCTTCGAAGATGGTGTAGATCTTGGCGTCCCGGTACCACCGCTCGACCGGGTGGTCGCGCAGGAAGCCGGCGCCGCCGAGGAGCTGGACCGCCTTCTCGGTGACCGAGACGGCGACCTCGCCGGCCTTGAGCTTGGACATCGAGCCCTCGCCCGCGCTGAACGGCCGGTTGTTGCGGCCCATCCAGGAGGCCCGCCAGACCAGCAGCCGGGCCGCGTCGATCTCCGTCTTCATGTCGGCGAGCGCGAACGCGACCGCCTGGTTCTCGATGATCGGCCGCCCGAACTGGACCCGGTCCTTCGCGTAGTCCAGGGCGTACTCGTACGCGGCGCGGGCCACGCCGAGCGCCTGGGCGCCGACGGTCGGGCGGGACAGTTCGAAGGTGCGCATCGCCGCCTGGCCGGAGGCGCGCTGCCCGGAGCGGGCCCGGGCCAGCCGCTCGTCCAGCGTCTCCTTGCCGCCGAGCAGGCAGCGCCCGGGCACCCGGACGTCGTCGAGGAAGACGTCGGCGGTGTGGGACGCGCGCAGCCCGAGTTTGCGCAGCTTGCGGGTGGCGTTGAGTCCCGGGGTCCCCGGCGGTACGACGAACGCCGCCTGCCCCCGCGAACCCAGCTCGGGCTCGACCGAGGCGGTGACCACGTGCACCCCGGCGATCCCGCCGTTGGTGGCGTACGCCTTCTGCCCGTTCAGCACCCACTCGTCGGTGGCTTCGTCGTAGACGGCGCGGGTGCGCATCGATCCGACGTCGGAGCCGGCCTCCGGCTCGGTGGTGCAGAACGCGGCGACCGCGGGCCGGTCGACGTCACCGAAGCACTGCGGCACCCACTCGACGAGCTGGTCCGGGGTGCCGGCGCCGTAGATCGCGGCGACGGCGAGGGAGGTGCCGAAGATGCCCAGCCCGATGCCGGCGTCGCCCCAGAAGAGCTCTTCGCTGGCGATCGGCAGCGAGAGGCCGGTGGGGTCGGCCCAGCAGGTGGCGAGGAACTCGAAGCCGTACAGGCCGACCTTCGCCGCCTCCTGGATGATCGGCCAGGGAGTCTCCTCCCGCGCGTCCCACTCGGCCGCGGCCGGGCGCACGACCTCGGCGGCGAAGCCGTGCACCCAGTCGCGGAGGTCCCGCTGTTCCTCGTTCAGGTCGAGCGAGAACTCAGCCATCTCAGGCCTTGGGGATGTCGAACAGGTTGGCGATGTTGGCCGCCAGGCCCAGGTCGCCCTTGGCCTTCAGCTTGCCGGTCATGAACATCATGACCGGGTTGGCGCCACCGGAGACGATCTTCAGGAACTCGACCGGGCCCATGGTGAGGCTGAGCTTCGGGTCGCGGGTCGCGGTCTCCGCGGCCGTGCAGGTGCCGTTCTCGATGACGATCTCGTAGGTGTCGGTGCCACCGTCCGGGCGACCGGTGATGTTCCAGTGGATGACCGCGTTGGTGGAACCGGCGCGGTCGGCGCGGAACAGCGTCGGCATCCGGTTGAAGACCTCGCTCAGAACCTTGCCGCGCAGGTCACCGGACATGATCTCGGCGATCTTGCCGTCGGGGGTGGACTTGACCAGCTGCGCGAACTCCTTGGGGCCGAGGTTCGCGAAGCTGGCCGGGTCGAAGTCAGTCATGGGGATGCACCTCTCGGGGCGGGCCGACTTTGGTTACTCAGGCGTAACCTTACGCACGAGTAGGTATGCTCGCAAGGGTGTCCAGCACACCCGCCTTCAAGCGCCTGCCCCGGGCCGTACGCGAGCAGCAGATGCTCGACGCGGCGGTCAAGGTCTTCTCGCGCCGGGGCTTCCACGCGGCCAGCATGGACGAGATCGCCGACGACGCCGGCATCTCCAAGCCGATGGTCTACGCGTACCTGGGGACGAAGGAGGAGCTCTTTGTCGCCTGCCTGCACCGGGAGGGCACCCGGATGATGGAGGCCATCGCCGGGGCGGCCGCCCCGGACCTGCCCGCCGACGAGCGGCTCTGGCGCGGGCTGCGCGCGTTCTTCGGCTTCGTCGGGGCGCACCGGGACGGCTGGGCGGTGCTCTACCGGCAGGCACGCGGCTCCCAGCCGTTCGCCGCCGAACTGGCCACCATGCGCGACCGGCTGGTCGAGGTGGTCGCCGGGATGCTGGACCACGCGCTGCGCGCCAAGGGGCGCGAGGTCGGCGCCACCGACCTGGAGGTCGTCGCGTACGCCCTGGTCGGCGCCAGCGAGTCGCTGGCCGACTGGCTCGCCGACCACCCGGAAGCCGACCCGGAGAAGACCGCCACCCGGATGATGAACGTCGCCTGGCTCGGCGCCGACCAGCTCCTGCGCGGCGTCACCTGGCACCCGCCGGCCGGCTGACCGGGCCGCCGGCGTCCACCCCGCCCGGGCTCAGCGCCGGACGGCGGCGCGGGTGCGGGACCGGCGGCGGGCCCACCGGGCCACCTCGAACAGGCCGGTGACCGTCAGGGACAGGCCGATGCCGGCGACCAGGCCCCGGACCGGGTCACGCTCGAAGGCGAGGCCGCCGAAGTAGCCGAGCAGCCCGCAGTAGATCCCCCAGCTGCCACAGGCGAGCGCGTCGTACAGCAGGAAGCAGCGCAGCGGATAGCCGACCGCGCCCATGGTCAGGGTGACCGCGGTCCGGCCGCCCGGGACGTACCGAGCCGTGGTCAGGATCACCCCGCCGCGCCGGTCGACCGCCCGGCGGGCCCATTCGGACCCGGCCCGCCGCCGGCTGTCGGCGGGCAGTCGGGCCAGCCGGTGCGCGCCGCCGCCGCGCCCGATGCCGTACGAGACGTGGTCGCCGACCAGCGCGCCGAGGGCGGCGGCCACGATCACCCCGGCCAGGTGGGGCTCTCCGCCGGCCGCGAAGACCCCGGCGGTGATCACCACGGTCTCGCCGGGCACCGCGGGAAAGAACGCGTCGACCGCGGTGACCGCGATGATCACCAGGTACACCCACGGCGAGGTCACCGTCTGGTGCAGCAGGTCGAGCACGTCCCCCATGCCCTCATGCTCGGTGCTCGCGGACGGGTCGCGGGCCGAGTCGCCGGATCAGGCCGGCAGTTAGTCCGCCGCGGTCGGCGAACGTCAGCGGACGGCGCCCACCAGCTGCGGCCCGCCGGACCGCGCGTCGTGCAGGGCGAAGTCCCAGGTCTCGCCGGTGGCGGTGGCGCTGAACGCCACCGTGGACGGCAGTGGCACCGGCAGCTTGAACGCCACGTCCACCGTGTACGCCGCCGGCAGCCGGCTCTCCAGCGCCGCCAGGCACCGCGCCTTGCTCCACATCCCGTGCGCGATCGGGCGCGGGAAGCCGAACAGCCGCGCTCCCAGCCGCGAGGTGTGGATCGGGTTGTGGTCCCCGGAGACCCGGGCGTAGTCGATGCCGACCCGGGGGGTCACCCGCCACTGCGCGGACGAGGCCGGCGGGGTCGGGCGGTCACCCCGCTCGCGCCGCGGGCCACCGCCCGCCGTGCGCTCCTTCCCGAGGTACGTCGAGACGCCCCGCCAGACCTCCTCGCCGTCGACCGAGCCGACCAGCACCACGTCGAGCTGCCGGCCCCGCTCGTGCGGGCGCAGGTTCTCCGCGTACGTGCGGAAGTCCAGGGTCTCGCCGGCCTCGACCGGCCGGTGCACCGTGATCCGGTTCGCCACGTGCACCACCCCGGTCAGCGGGATCGGGAACTCCGCCAGCGTCATCAGCCGCAACGCCAGCGGGAAGCCCAGCACGTGCACGTACGTGGCCGGCAGCCGGTCGGCGAGCCGGAACCCGCACACCCGGTCGTAGTCGGCCAGGTGCGCCGGGTCCACGGTCACCCCGGTCACGGCCAGCTCCACCTCCGGCACGTCCCGGCCGCGCCGCCTCCCCGTCCCCGGCAGCGCGCCGAGCAGGGCCCGCCGGTAGAGCGCGCCGGCCGCCGGCATCCGGGGCAGGTCGATCCGGACCCGCCCCTCCGGACCGGTCCGGCCCGGGGCGGTCAGCGTCGCCGCCCATGGCTGCCCGCCGGCCGACCCGTCCCGGGTGGCCGCCGCGGCCGCCGCCGAGAGGTCCCGGGTCAGCTCGTCGGCCAGGCCGGAGAGGTCCTGGGTCGCCTCGACGGAGGACCCGGGGTCGTCGCCCGCCGCCGCGACCGCGTTCCGGGCCGCCGTGAGGTCCTGGGTCGGGCCGTCGATCAGCTCGTGCACCGACAGCTCCTCGGCCGGCTCCTCCGACCGTCGCTGCTTACGCCGTGCCATCACGCCCCCAGCAGACTCTGGCCGCAGACCCGGATGATGTTGCCGGTGACCGCGCCGGTCGCCGGCCAGGACAGCCAGCCGATCGTCTCGGCCACGTCCACCGGCAGACCGCCCTGAGCCATGCTGTTCATCCGCCGCCCGGCCTCCCGGATCATCAGCGGGATCCGCGCGGTCAGCCGGGTCTCGATGAAGCCGGGCGCGACCGCGTTGAGGCTGACGCCCCGCTCGCGCAGCACCGGGGCGAGCGAGTCGACCAGGCCGATCACGCCGGCCTTGCTGGTCGCGTAGTTGGTCTGCCCCCGGTTGCCGGCGATGCCGGCGATCGAGGAGACCGCGACGATCCGGCCGCCGGCCGGGATCAGGTCGCGCTCCAGCAGCACGTCGTTGATCCGCTCCTGGCTGGAGAGGTTCACATCGATGACCTGGTCCCAGCGGTCGGCGTCCATCCGGCCCAGGGTCCTGTCCCGGGTGATGCCGGCGTTGTGCACCACCACGTCGACCCGGCCGTGCCGGCCGGCCAGGTGCTCGGCCAGCCGGGTCGGGGCGTCCGGCGCGGTCAGGTCGAGCTGCAGCGCGCTGCCGCCGACCTCGTTGGCGACCGCGGCCAGCGCGTCCCCGGCGGCCGGCACGTCCAGCGCCACGATCTTGGCGCCGTCCCGGGCGAGCACCTTGGCCAGCGCCGCGCCGATGCCCCTCGCCGCCCCGGTGACCAGCACGACCTGCCCGTCCAGCGGCCGGTCCCAGTCGGCCGGTGCGACGGCGGTGCCGGTGCCGATCCGGATCACCTGGCCCGAGACGTACGCGGACCGGCCGGACAGCAGGAAGCGCAGCGTGGCCTCCAGGCTGACCGGGGTGCCGGCGTCACCGTCCTTCGTGACGTACCCGAGCTGGGCGGTGACCCCCCGCCCGAACTCCTTGCCGATGCTGCGGGTGAGCCCCTCCAGGGCGCGCTGGGCGGTCGCCTCGCGGGGCGAGCCGCACTCGGCCGGCGGGGTGCCCAGCACCACCACCCGACCGCTGGACAGCAGCGCCCGGGCGTGCGGGTGGAAGAAGTCGTAGAGCTGGCGCAGCCCGGTGGAGTCGGTGATGCCGGTGGCGTCGTACACCAGGCCGGCGTAGCGTGCCGTGGCATCGGTGGCGGCGACCGGGTCGCGCAGCTCGACCCCGGCGAAGGTCAGCATCTTGGTGACCTGCTCGGCGAGCCGGCCGCCGGTCGCGGCGCCGAGCAGGACCGGCCCGGGGACGAGCGGGTCGCCCGGCGTGTGCCGGCGCAGTCGAGGCGGATCGGGCAGCCCGAGGCGCTTGACCAGCGCGCGACCGGCCCCCGTCTGGACGAAGCTCGCGTACCTGTCGGTCATAGGCGTAGCCTACTGGCGAGTAGGGTTCGGGCAACAGCTTCAGAGGAGGCCGATCGTGCAGAGTGTCCGGCGGGTCGCGGTCATCGGGGGCAACCGCATCCCCTTCGCCCGGTCCAACTCGCGCTACGCGCACGCGTCCAACTCCGACCTGCTCGGCGCGGCCCTGGATGGTCTGGTCGCCCGGTTCGGCCTGGCCGGGCAGCGGGTCGGCGAGGTGGTCGCCGGCGCGGTGCTCAAGCACTCCCGGGACTTCAACCTCACCCGCGAGGTGGTGCTCGGCTCCCGGCTCGACCCGCACACCCCGGCGTACGACATCCAGCAGGCCTGCGGCACCGGGCTCGAGGCCGCCATCCTGGTCGCCAACAAGATCGCCCTCGGGCAGCTCGAGGTCGGCATCGCCGGCGGCGTGGACACCACCTCCGACGCGCCGCTGGCCATCAACGAGGACCTGCGCCGCACCCTGATCCAGCTCAACTCCGCCCGCACCCTCGGCGAGCGGCTGAAGGTCGCCGCGAAGCTCCGCCCGCTCCAGCCGTTCAAGCCGGAGATCCCGCGCAACGCGGAACCGCGTACCGGACTGTCCATGGGGGAGCACGCGGCGAAGACGGCGCTGCGCTGGAACGTCGACCGGCAGGCCCAGGACGAGCTGGCGCTCCGCTCGCACCAGCGGCTCGCCGCCGCGTACGAGACAGGGTTCTTCGACGACCTGATGACCCCCTACCTCGGGCTGACCCGCGACCAGAACCTCCGGCCGGACACCACCCTGGACAAGCTCGGCTCGCTCAAGCCGGTCTTCGCCACCAAGGGCCCGGACGCCGAGCGGGCCACCATGACCGCCGGTAACTCCTCCCCGCTCACCGACGGCGCGTCGACCGTGCTGCTGGCGTCGGAGGAGTGGGCGCGGGAGCACAAGCTGCCGGTGCTGGCCTGGTTCTCCTGGTCCGAGACGGCCGCGGTTGACTTCGTGCACGGCGACGAGGGGCTGCTGATGGCCCCCGCGTACGCGGTGCCGCGGATGCTGGCCCGGGCCGGCCTGACCCTGCAGGACTTCGACTTCTACGAGATCCATGAGGCGTTCGCCTCGCAGGTGCTGGCCACCCTGTCCGCCTGGGAGTCGCCCGAGTTCTGCAAGGAGCGGCTGGGCCTCGACGCGCCGCTCGGCTCGATCGACCGGGACAAGCTGAACGTCAACGGGTCTTCGCTGGCCGCCGGGCACCCGTTCGCGGCCACCGGCGGTCGGATCGTGGCCACCCTGGCCAAGCTCCTCGAGCAGACGGGGAGCGGGCGCGGCCTCATCTCCATCTGCGCCGCCGGCGGGCAGGGCGTGACCGCGATCCTCGAACGCTGAGCCGAGCAACCTTGACGGCCCCGTGCTCCGTCCCTTGGACATGAGGCGTCGAAGGCGGACCGGGTGAAGCGGGCGGACGAGGACGAGTACCGGCAGTTCGTCACCGCCCGGCTGGAGCAGTTGCGCCGCACGGCGTACCTGCTCTGCCGGGACTGGCACACCGCCGACGACCTCGTCTCTATTACCCTGGGCAAGCTCTACCGGGGGTGGCGGCGGGTCCGCGCGGCGGAGAACGTCGACGCGTACGTCCGACGCGTGCTCACCCACGCCTGGCTGGACGAACGGCGCCGGCCGTGGCGGCGGGAACGCAGCACCGACGAGATCCCGGACGGCCCTGCGCCGGACACCGGACCGTCGCTGGCCGACCGCGAACTGCTGCTCGACCTGCTTGGCCGGCTACCCGAGCGGCGGCGCGCGGTGCTGGTGCTGCGCTTCTACTGCGACCTGTCGGTCGAGGAGACCGCCGAGATCCTCGGCGTCACCACCGGCACGGTGAAGAGCCAGGCCGCCCGGGCGCTGGAGACGCTCCGCGTGCTGGCCGCCGACCAGCCGGCACTGCAGGCAGGGAGGTTCGCGTGACGTACCGGGAGCTCTTCGACGCGGCGATCGGCGAGACGCCGCCGACCGCAATCGACCTGGACCGGGTGATCAAGCGGCAGCGGCGGTTGGTCCGGGTCCGCCGGGTCGCCGTGTGCGGGGTCGCGGCCGGCGCGGTGCTCGCGGTGACCCTCGGCGCCGGCCTGATGGTCGACCGGCAGCACAAGCTGCCCACGACCGCGCCGTCCGCCCACGCCTCCCGGCCCCCGTACCGGATCAGCAACAACCAACGGCCGTCGGAGTACTCCGCCCGGTACCGGGACGGGGTGGCGGCCGCTGTCGCGGCGCGGGTGCCCGGGGTCCGGTGGACGCAACCTAGCGCGGTCCGCGGCCTTGACTTCCCGACGAGCCCGACGAGCGACACCCCGTTCGCCACCGACTCCGAGGACTACCGCAACGTCGGCTTTTCGCTCCGTGCCTATCCGGTCGACCCCCAGGGTGCGTTCGGTAACCAGCTGTGGGTCTCGGCTCTGGCGGAGCCGCAGCTGGGCTTGTTCCGGTACATCAAGGAGTGCGGCCGGGACCACGAGGATTCCTGCGCTCTGTCCACGGGACCGGGCGGTGCGCACATCCGGGAGATCGCGTCGGTCGAGAACCTCAGCCGTCGCCCCAAGGACCCCGAGGTGCAGCTGCACTACCGGCGGGTCGACGTTCTCTACCCCGACGGCACCTGGATCGTGCTCAACCTGATGTGCGGCGACGGGCGGTTCCTGCTCACCCAGGAACAGCTCCGGGAGTTGGCCCTCGACCCGGTCCTCCGTCCCACCTGGTGACCAGGTTCTCCGGCGTCCCGGCCGTCGGGTCCCTCGGCGGCCGGGACTCCGTCCTGATCAGAGGTCGATCATCTGCCGGAGGACTTCTCGTACCTCGGTGATCTGCTCGGGGGTCAACCGATGGATCGGGCCGCGGCCGGTGAATCGCCCGGTCGAGACGGTGCGGAGCTGCTCGGTGATCGCCCAGCCGCGGTGCTGACCGGGCAGCTCGATCTTCACCCGGTGCAGCCAGCCGGGGCGCTCCCGGCTGGTGAGCGGAAGGACGCTGGCCAGCGCGCTGCCGGTGAGGGCGAGGTGGAAGGCGGACGACACCACCAGCGCCGGGCGGTGTCCTCGCTGCTCGTGCCCGGAGGTGGGGTCGAAGTCGAGCCACCAGACCTCCCACGGGCGCACCCGTCGCGTCACGCCTCCTCGTCCCAGGGGTCGCCGACCGGGGCGTCGGCGCGGTGCCAGCGGTCGGCCTCCACCAGATATTCGGCCCACCCCTCCTGGTCGACGGCGCGGTAGTGGTCCATCGCGGCCACCGCCTTGGCCTGCCAGTGCTCCTGGAGCAGCCGCTTGACGGCTTCGTCCGCGCTGACGCCGCCGTAGTCCTCGGCAGCGACCCGGAGCACCTGCTCCCTGGTCTCCGGACTCACCCGCATCATCGCCGTCATGCCTTGGAGTATACGTTTCTGTATACGCCTCCGTCTCGCCCCCGCGTCGGTGACCGCGTTCGGGCGCGGCAGCCGCGTACGAAAGAATGAGGGCCGTGACGACGATCCCGAACGTGCTCGCCAACCGGTACGCCTCGCCCGAACTGGTCGCCCTCTGGTCCCCGGAGGAGAAGGTGCGGATGGAGCGGCGGCTCTGGCTCGCCGTGCTCAAGGCTCAGCGGGACCTCGGCGTGCCGGTGCCGGACGGGGTGGTCGAGGCGTACGAGCGGGTCATTGACGCCGTCGACCTGACCTCTATCGCGGAGCGCGAGCGAATCACCCGGCACGACGTGAAGGCCCGGATCGAGGAGTTCAGCGCGCTCGCCGGGCATGAGCACGTGCACAAGGGGATGACCTCCCGGGACCTCACCGAGAACGTCGAGCAGCTCCAGATCCGCGCCTCGCTGGAGCTGACCCGGGACCGGGTGGTGGCCACCCTGGCCCGGCTCGCGTGGCACGCCCACGAGTACTCCGGCCTGGTGATGACCGGCCGGTCGCACAACGTCGCGGCGCAGGCCACCACGCTGGGCAAGCGCTTCGCCTCCGCCGCCGAGGAGCTGTTGATCGCGTACGAGCGGCTGGAGGACCTGATCGGCCGCTACCCGCTGCGCGGCATCAAGGGGCCGGTCGGCACCGCCGCCGATCAGCTCGACCTCGTCGACGGCGACGCCGACAAGGTGGCCGAGCTGGAGCGTCGGGTCGCCGACCACCTGGGCTTCGCCCGGGTGCTGGACAGCGTCGGTCAGGTCTACCCGCGCTCGCTGGACTTCGACGTGCTCGCGGCGCTGGCCCAGGTGGCCGCCGCGCCGTCGTCGCTGGCCACCACGATCCGGCTGATGGTCGGCCAGGAGTTGGTCACCGAGGGCTTCAAGCCCGGCCAGGTGGGCTCCAGCGCCATGCCGCACAAGATGAACACCCGGTCGTCGGAGCGGGTGAACGGCTTCGCGGTGATCATCCGGGGTTACCTGTCGATGGTCGGCGAACTGGCCGGCGACCAGTGGAACGAGGGGGACGTCTCCTGCTCGGTGGTCCGCCGGGTCGCCCTGCCGGACGCCTTCTTCGCCGCCGACGGGCTGTTCCAGACCTTCCTCACCGTGCTGGACGAGTTCGGGCCGTACCCGGCGGTGATCAACCGGGAGCTGGAGCGCTTCCTGCCGTTCCTGGCCACCACGAAGATCCTGGTGGCGGCGGTTCGTCGCGGCGTCGGCCGGGAGGCCGCGCACGAGGTGATCAAGGAGCACGCGGTGGCCGTGGCGCTGGCCATGCGGGAGAAGGGCGCCGCCGAGAACGACCTCTTCGACCGCCTCGCCGCCGACGGTCGCCTGGGCCTGACCCGGGCCGAGATCGACGCCCTGGTTGCCGACCGCAACGCCTTCGTCGGCGCCGCCGCCACCCAGGTCGATCGCGTCACCGCCCGCATCAGCAAGATCGTCGAGGCCCACCCCGAGGCCGCCGCCTACTCCCCACCCCCCATCCTCTGACCCGAGTCGGTTAAGAGCCGGGGGTGGGGGTTTCGGCCGACGAGGAGAGGTTGGGGGCGCTCGCGGGTTCGGCGATGCCACCGGGGGCCTCGGCGATCTCCGGTTCGTGGGCGGTCTCGGCCGCGACCATGGGCTGGTCGGGCGGCATGACGTCAGGCATCTTGGGTACGACGATCACCGCCGTGCCGTAGGCGCAGATCTCCATCCACATCTCGCCGCAGTCCCGGCTGTCGAAGCGCATGCCGATCACCGCGTTCGCGCCGAGCCGGCGAGCCTCCTCGCCGAGCCGCGCCACCGAGTCGGTACGCCAGCGGGTGAGGTTGTCCGGTGCCATCGGGTCGTAGGCACCACCACGCAGGTTCTTGACCCCCTCGCGGTAGGGGTTGCGGGTCCTCGCCATGGAGGACACCACTTCGCCGAGGATCTGGCGGATCTCGTAGCCGGGCAGTTGATCCGTCGTCACGACCAGCACGTTTCCGATGCTGTCAGCCGGTCGGCGGCCCGAACGGGTGCCTTGTTCACCTGATCGGATGCTGAAAAACGGCGCGGCGCGGACGGGCGGGGTGCCACCGACCCATCCGCGTCGCTCCGGGCGCTAACCGTCCGACACCGGCCATCAAGGTGATCCAGGCCCGGTTGTTCGCGACGGCCGAGGCTGTCTCCATCGACGCTCGACGACACCTCAGCGGTTGCCTGTCACCAGATTCGGATCATCCACCGTCGATCAACGCCATCGGTCGGCGGCACCTGTCCGGGCCGTCTGTCGGAAACCGGTCGCCGGGCCGGCGTCGGGTCCGAAAATGCCTGGTGGGAGGCCTGCCGCCGCGATCCGTTGCCGGTGCCGGGCAACGAATCCGTATCGAGGTCGCAACGAACCCGCATCGTCGTTCCATCCCGACAGCCGGTTACGCCGATCACTGCCTGAACTGCCCCCGGCCGGTTCGGGCGGGACGGTATCTGCCAGGTAGGCTGGCTGCGCTCGCCCCGTTGTGGGCCGGCACCCAACTGCGTACACAGTCAGGAGTGCCCCGTGCCTCGCGTCGTCGTCGACGTCATGCTCAAGCCCGAGATCCTCGATCCTCAGGGCCAGGCCGTCGCAAACGCGCTGCCCCGGCTCGGCGTCAGCGACGTCGCCTCGGTCCGGATCGGCAGGCGGATCGAGATCGAGTTCACCGGTGAACCGGACCTGGACCGGGCCCGGGAGATCGCCGACAAGCTGCTCGCCAACCCGGTCATCGAGGACTACACCGTCCGCCTGGTCGAGAGCGACGAGACCGTGGACGCGCACCCGTGACCGCCCGCGTCGGTGTGGTGACCTTCCCCGGCTCGCTCGACGACGGGGACGCGGCCCGTGCCGTCCGGATCGCCGGCGCCGAACCGGTCCGACTCTGGCACGGCGACCCGGAGCTGCACGGGGTGGACGCCGTCGTCCTGCCCGGTGGCTTCTCCTACGGTGACTACCTGCGCTGCGGGGCCATCGCCCGGTTCGCCCCGGTGATGGAGACGATCGTGGACGCCGCCAAGGGCGGCCTGCCGGTGCTCGGCATCTGCAACGGCTTCCAGATCCTCTGCGAGGCCCACCTGCTGCCGGGTGCCCTCACCCGCAACCAGCACCTGCACTTCCGCAACCGGGACCAGATCCTCCGCATCGAGTCCGTCGGCACCGCCTGGACCAACGCGTTCCAGCCGGGCCAGGAGGTGCTGGTCCCGGTCAAGAACGGCGAGGGCTGCTACGTCGCCGACCCGGCGACCCTGGACCGGCTGGAGGCCGAGGGCCGGGTCGTCGCCCGCTACCTCGGTGGCAACCCCAACGGATCGCAGCGCGACATCGCCGCGATCACCAACGAGGCCGGCAACGTGGTCGGCATCATGCCGCACCCTGAGCACGCGGTGGAGGCGCTCACCGGCCCCTCCCTGGACGGTCTCGGCTTCTTCACCTCGGTGCTCAAGCACCTGGTGGGGGCGCCGGCGTGACCGTGCGCGGCGGGATCAACGGTCGGCTCACCCGCCCGTACGGCGGCGAGCGCAGCGAGGAGAGGTCATGACCACCCATCCGGACGCGGGGCTGCGGGAGACGCCGGGCGTGGTGCCGCAGGCCGGCCCGGCCGACGACTGGGCGCCTGGTGTGGACACCGTGCCCCGGGCCACGGACACCCCGGACGAGCTTCAGCCGTACGCGGAGCTGGGTCTCCGCGACGACGAGTACGACCGGATCCGGCACATCCTCGGCCGCCGGCCCACCCAGGCCGAACTGGCCATGTACTCGATCATGTGGAGCGAGCACTGCTCCTACAAGTCGAGCAAGGTGCACCTGCGCCAGTTCGGCGAGAAGGCCCCGCCGAGCGACCGGCTGCTCGCCGGGATCGGCGAGAACGCCGGCGTGGTCCGGGTCTCCGACGAACTGGCGGTGACCTTCAAGGTCGAGTCGCACAACCACCCGAGCTTCGTCGAGCCCTACCAGGGCGCGGCGACCGGCGTCGGCGGCATCGTCCGGGACATCCTCGCCATGGGTGCCCGCCCGGTCGCGGTGATGGACCCGCTGCGCTTCGGCGCGGCCGACCACCCGGACACCGCCCGCGTGCTGCCCGGGGTGGTGGCCGGCGTCGGCGGCTACGGCAACTGCCTGGGCCTGCCGAACATCGGCGGCGAGGTCGTCTTCGACCCCTGCTACCAGGGCAACCCGCTGGTCAACGCGCTCTGCCTCGGCGTGCTGCCGGTCGACCGGCTGCAGAAGAAGGAGGCCGCCGGCCCCGGCAACGTGGTGGTGCTGATGGGCGCCAAGACCGGCCGGGACGGCATCGGCGGCGTGTCGGTGCTGGCCAGCGCCACCTTCGACGAGGGCAGCGAGCAGCGCCGCCCGTCGGTGCAGGTGGGCGACCCGTTCACCGAGAAGCTGCTGATCGAGGCGTGCCTCGAGCTGTACGACGCCGAGCTGGTCGTCGGCATCCAGGACCTCGGCGGCGCCGGCCTGACCTGCGCGCTCACCGAGACCGCCGCGGCGGCCGGCACCGGCATGCGGGTGTGGCTGGAGCGGGTCCCGCTGCGCGAGCCCTCGATGGAGCCGCACGAGATCCTGGCCAGCGAGTCCCAGGAGCGGATGCTGCTGGTCGTCGCCCCGGACAAGCTGGAGGCGGTACTCAAGACCGCCGAGAAGTGGGGCGTGCTCGCCACCGCCATCGGTGAGGTCACCCCGCCGGCGCCGGACGGCCAGCCGGGCCGCCTGCTGATCAGCTGGCGCGACCGCGTGGTGGTCGACGTGCCGCCGGGCTCGCTGGTCGACGACGGGCCGGTCTACGCCCGTCCGATGCGCGAGCCGGCCGACCTCATCCTGCTCCAGGCCGACCGGGCCGAGACGCTGCCCCGGCCGAACACCCCGGATTCGCTGCGCGAGACCGTGCTGCGGATGATCGCCTCGCCGAACCTGGCCGACAAGACCTGGGTCACCGAGCAGTACGACCGGTACGTGCTGGGCAACACCGTGCTCGCCCAGCCGGAGGACTCCGGCGTGATCCGGATCGACGAGCGGACCGGCCTCGGTGTCGCCCTCTCCGTCGACGGCAACGGCCGGTACGCGCGCCTCGACCCGTACCACGGGACGAAGCTCGCGTTGGCCGAGGCGTACCGGAACGTGGCGGTGACCGGCGCCAAGCCGATCGCGGTGACCAACTGCCTCAACTTCGGCTCGCCGGAGGACCCGGGCGTGATGTGGCAGTTCGCCGAGGCCGTCCGCGGCCTCGCGGACGGCTGCCTGGAGCTGGGCATCCCGGTGACCGGCGGCAACGTCAGCTTCTACAACCAGACCGGCGCGGCCGCGATCCACCCGACGCCGGTGGTCGGCGTGCTGGGCGTGCTGGACAACGTCGCCGACCGGGTGCCGATGGGTTTCATGCCGCGTCCGGCCGGTGACCACGACCAGCTCTTCCTGCTGGGCGAGACGCACGTCGAACTCTCCGGCTCGGAGTGGGCCTGCGTGACCCACGAGCACCTGGGCGGCATCCCGCCGCAGGTCGACCTGGCCCGCGAGCGGCAGCTCGCCGAGCTGCTGGCCGACGCGGCCCGGGTGGGGCACCTCAGCTCCGCGCACGACCTCTCCGACGGTGGCCTCGCCCAGAGCCTGGTCGAGTCCTGCCTGCGGCGCGGCGTGGGTGCGCGCGTCGCGGTGCCGGAGCATTTCGCCGACGGGTCGATGCCGTTCGTCTTCCTGTTCAGCGAGTCCGCCGGCCGCGTGCTGGTGTCGGTGCCGCGCGGGCACGAGAAGGCGTTCACCGCCCTCTGCGCCGAGCACGGGGTGCCGTGGGAGCTCATCGGGGTCACCGATCCGGCCGGCGGCGCCCTGGAGGTGCACGGCCAGTTCCGGATCGGCCTGGACGAGCTGCGCGCCGCGCACACCGCGACCCTGCCGCGCCTCTTCGGCGGCGAGGCAGCGGCCCAGGTCCTGGCGGCCGAGGCCGACGTGGCGGATGCCGAGGCCACCTCGACGGAGGCTTCGACCGAGGCCGGGGACGCCCCGACCGAGGCTGCGGACGCGTCGCCGGAGGCGGCGGTCGCTCCGGCCGCCGTCGACACCACGCCCGACGGCGCCGCGGACGCTCGCGAGGCGGCGTCCGACCCGGCCGAGGCCGGTCCGGAGGAGTCCGCGACGGCTGCCGGTGAACCGGACCAGCGCTCCGCGCCCGATCAGCGCTGAGGCCCTGGCCTTGGCCGTCTTCGCCCAACCCGGGTCCGGCGCCCGGTTCGACTGGGGGCTGACCGGGGCGGCGGAGCTCGGCCGGGTCTGCGCGGCCCTGGTGGTGGTGGACGTGCTCTCGTTCACCACCGCCGTCGAGGTCGCGGTCAGCCGCGGCATGCGGGTGCACCCGTTCCCCTGGGGGGAGCAGGCGGCCGAGTACGCCCGCCGCGTGGGCGCCGTCGCCGCGGTCGGCCGTCGGCAGATGACCCCGGAGCACCCCTGGTCGCTCTCGCCGGCGGCGTTGCGGACCGCACCGGTCGTCACCGACCTGGTGCTGCCGTCGCCGAACGGCTCGGCGATCAGCGCCGCCGCGAGCGCCACCGGCGTGCCGGTGGTGGCGGCGTGCCTGCGTAACGCCCGCGCCGTCGGGCGCTGGCTGCGCGCCCAGGGGTACGGCTCGACCGACGCCCCGGTGGGCGTGGTGGCCGCCGGGGAGCGCTGGCCGGACGGCTCGCTGCGGCCGTGCGTGGAGGACCAACTGGGGGCGGCCAGCGTGCTGGACGCCCTCTCCGGCGTACCGGGTGGGCTCTCGGTGGAGGCGGCGATGGCGCTGGCCGCGCTGGCCAGCACGCCCGACGTGCCGGCTGCGGTCCGTGGCTGCGTCTCCGGCCGGGAACTGGTCGAGGGCGGCTTCGGCGGCGACGTGGAGGTCGCCGTCCAGGTCGGCGTCTCCGAGGTGGTGCCGGTGCTACGGCAGGGCTGCTTCACCGCCGCCTGAGCCGCGCAGCTGTGACCGGCCCGCGCTCGTGGGCCCCGATACGTGAAGTGGCCGCCCGGAGGATCCGGGCGGCCACTGTCGTTGTCGGTCGGGGCCTCGGCCCCGGCGCTCAGTCGTCCAGCCAGTCCAGGCGGCGACCGCCGCGGTCCTGCGGGCCATCGGAGCGACCGCGTCCGGTCTGGGCCGGGTCGCCGTAGTGGCCACCCTGGTCGTAGCCGTGGTTGTCGTAGCCACCGTTGCGCTGCGGCGGCGGCTGCTCCTGGCCGTACCCGCCCTGCTGGCCGTGGCCACCCTGCTGCGGGTAGCCGCTCTGCTGGCCGTAGCCGCCCTGCTGGCCGTAACCGTCGTTGCCGCCGTAGCCGCCGCGCTGGTCGTAGCCGTCGTAGCCCTGCTGGCCGTTGTCGTAACCGCCCGAGGAGCCGTTGTCATAGCCACCGGACGGGCCGTTGTCGTAGCCGCCCTGGGCGCCGTACCCGCCGCCCGCACCGTAGCTGTTGCCCTGCTCCGAGCCACGGCCGTGGCGGCCCTGGTCCTGCTGGCCGTAACCCGAGCCCTGGTCCGGTTGGTAGGTGCTGGTCGGGTACGGGTCGGCCGGCGGGGCGTACTGGGTGCTGTCGCCGGTGTAGCGGCCGGTCGGCTCGTCGTACCGTTCGCCGCCGTAGCCGCCGCCGTGCGCGGGCGGGTAGCCGCCGGCCCCGGCGCCGTAGTCCCGGCTGCCGTAGCCGCCGCCCGACGAGGGCGCGTTGCCGTAACCGCCGCCGGAGGACGGCGCGTTCCCGTAGCCATCGCCCGAGGAGGGGCCGTTGCCGTAGGCGTTGTTGCCGTAGCCGCCCTGGCCGGGTGCGTCGTCGCCGTAGCCGCCGCTGCCGGCCCAGCCGCCCTGCCCGCCGCCGTACCCGGGGCCGGGCGGCGCGCCGTACGGGTCCGGCGGGACGTCGTCCACGACGGGGCGGTGCATCATCGTCGGCGCGTCGCTGAGCGAGCCGCCGCCGACCATCGTCGGCGCCGCCCCGGCACCCATCCCGTTGACCACCCGGGTCTGGTCGTCGACGCCCCGGTAGCCACCCCGAGCGGCCGGCACGGCGCCCGCCCCGGCGGCCCCGCCCGGACCGTCCCCGTCGGCGTCGTCGCCCTCGTTCTTACGGCGCATGTAGAGCAGCACGATGGTGCCGACGCCGACGGCCACGAAGAGACCGCCGAGCAGGATCAGCAGCCAGGAACTGAACCCGCCGGAGTCCTGGTTGGCGGCGGGCTGCTGGGCGGCGTCGCTGGCCGGCGCGTCGGTGACGGTGTCGTCGGTCGGCTCGTCGGTCGGCAGGGCCTCCTCGCTGGCCGACGGGGTGGGGCTCGGGGTGGCCTTCACCTCGATCGGCACGGCGAGCCGTACGCCGGTCTTCGCCTCGCCGGCCGCGGCCTCGATCGACTTGGTGATCTGGGCGCCGTCCTTGCTGGCGCCCATGTCGATCCGGCCGGGCGCGATCGGGTCGGACGTCGAGCCGGAGAAGCGGAAGTTACCGCTGCCGTCGGTGGTGGCCGAGCGCTGCTTGCCCTGGCTGTCCCGGAGCATCACGAGCGCGCCCGAGATCGGCTCGCTGTTGGCCGCGATGACGACCTTGCCGGAGACCGACCGGACCGTCTGCGGCTGCGCCGGCGGCGCGGGAGCGCCCCTCACGGTCATGTCGCGCGAGTCGCTGGCCTGGTCGCCGCCCGACTTGGCGGTGACCCGCACCTGGCCGGACTTGGTGTCGCCCTGGGCGAGGTTGTCGGCGACCAGGGTCACGGTGATCGAGATCGGGCTGTTCGGCGTGAGGACCCGGGCCGGTACGTTGCACTCGCCCTGGCACGACAGGCCGTTGAAGGTGTCGACGTTGATGCTGAAGGGGCTCGGCGTGTCGTTCTTGTTGGTGACGGAGAACGTCATCTGGGTCGACTGGCCGCTCTGCAGCGTGCCCGTCGACAGGCCGGTGATCGCCACCTGAGGGTCGGCCGCCAGGGCGGGTGTGGCGGGGACGGTGAGCAGGGCGCCGACAACCAACGCCACGACCACACCGGCCCGCTGCTTCCAGGCACGTCGGTGTGTTGACACGTCCACCGCCTTCCGGGTCTGATCTCCCCGCCGGCCGGCCGGCCGGGCCGAGTTGATCACTCACGGTACGAATACGCCGTCGGCAACTATGCCTTGTCTGACCGGATCATCTCTACCCAGGGCCGGCGTCAAGCGGGCTGCTGCCGGGTCGTATCGTCCCGTCGTGTCCTCTCCGCACGCTTATTCGGCCGCTGTCACTGCAACGTTGACGGCACTGGATGAGGGGCGTACGCCCGAACGGCCGGTGCTCCGGGAGGCGGTCCGTACCCTCTTGGTCGTCCTCGCGGAGCGCGCTCCCGGCCGATCGGTGGAGGTGCGGGTCCCACCCTACGGCGCGGTGCAGTGCGTGGCGGGACCGCGACACACCCGAGGAACACCGCCGAACGTGGTGGAAACGGACCCCACCACCTGGTTGGAGTTGGCCACCGGGCGCCTCGGCTGGGCGGAGGCGGTCACCGAGGGTCGCGTACGGGTCAGCGGCATCCGCGCCGACCTCTCCGAGCACCTCCCGCTCTAGCTGGGCGTACGCGAGCTGGGGTCACCGTCGGCACGCGGATCGTGACTGTCGGTATCGACCCTGATTCGCGTACACTGTCAGGCGACGACGGTCCTGGCCGACCACGCGGAGCTGCCCCCGGACTCCGCCAGGCCAGTCCAGACCAGCATGAGGGAGCGGCAGGTGCCCCGAGGCGATGGCCGGCTGAGCCACGACCTTGACCCCCAACGACCCGGCCCCCAGGACGCCTGCGGCGTCTTCGGCGTCTGGGCCCCGGGGGAGGAGGTCGCCAACCTGACCTACTTCGGGCTCTACGCCCTCCAGCACCGCGGCCAGGAGGCCGCCGGCATCGCGGTGAGCGACGGCTCGGGCGTGGTGGTCTACAAGGACCTCGGCCTGGTCGCCCAGGTCTTCGACGAGCCGACCCTGGCCAGCCTGCGCGGGCACGTCGCGATCGGCCACGCGCGCTACTCGACCACCGGGGGCTCGACCTGGGAGAACGCCCAGCCGACCATCCGGGCGACCAGCGCCGGCACCACCATCGCGCTGGCCCACAACGGCAACTTGGTCAACACCGCAGAGCTCCAGCGCGAGGTGGCCGAGCGAGGGATCTACTCCGACGGCTCGACCAACGACACCTCGCTGGTCACCATGCTGCTGGCCAGCCGGCCGGATCTCTCCGTCGAGGCCGCCGCGCTGGAGGTGCTGCCCCAGCTGCGCGGCGCGTTCAGCTTCGTCTTCATGGACGAGTCGACCCTGTACGCGGCCCGCGACCCGCACGGCGTGCGCCCGCTGGTGCTCGGCCGGCTGGAGCGCGGCTGGGTGGTCGCCAGCGAGACCGCCGCGCTGGACATCGTCGGCGCCAGCGTGGTCCGCGAGGTCGAGCCGGGCGAGCTGATCGCCATCGACGAGGACGGGCTCAGGTCCACTCGGTTCGCCGCGCCGGAGCCGAAGGGCTGCCTCTTCGAGTACGTGTACATCGCCCGGCCGGACGCCACCATCGCCGGCCGCAACGTGCACGCCGCCCGGGTGCAGATCGGCCGCCAGCTCGCCAGGGAGCACCCGGTCGAGGCCGACCTGGTGATCCCGGTGCCCGAGTCCGGCACCCCGGCCGCCATCGGCTACGCCGAGGAGTCCGGCATCACCTACGGCCAGGGCCTGATGAAGAACCCGTACGTCGGGCGCACCTTCATCCAGCCGTCGCAGACCCTGCGCCAGCTCGGCATCCGGCTCAAGCTCAATCCGCTGCGGGAGAACGTCCGGGGCAAGCGCCTGGTGGTGGTGGACGACTCGATCGTCCGGGGCAACACCCAGCGGGCGATCGTGCGGATGCTGCGCGAGGCCGGGGCGCTGGAGGTGCACGTCCGGATCTCCTCGCCGCCCGTCAACTGGCCCTGCTTCTACGGCATCGACTTCGCCACCCGGGCGGAGCTGCTGGCCAACGGGCTGGACAACGAAGGCATCCGACGGTCGATCGGCGCCGACACGCTGGGTTACGTATCGCTTCCCGGTCTGATCGCCGCGACCGAGCAGCCGAAGACCCGACTCTGCCGGGCGTGCTTCGATGGGGAGTACCCGATCGAGCTGCCGGCCGGGAACCTGATCGGCAAGCACGTGCTCGAAGGAGTGGGTCGTCGGGTCACCGCCGAGGCGGCCCAGCCCACCGCCACCACCGCCGCATCCAACGACAACTTCAGCTCGACGCGTCTGACGCCGCGCCCCGACCTGAAGCCGTCGGTCGCCACTCCCGGCGGCGCGACCAACCGCCCATAGCACCACCCGACGCGGGCCCGTCCGCAACCGCGGCCCGCGAGAACCACAAAGGGGAGAACCGTGACGCACGTGTCCGAGCGCAGCGGCGCAGGAACCAGTCCGACGGGCGCCGGCGGCGACCGCCAGCCCTGGACGGCCGGCACCAGCCGTACGACGCGCAAACGTTCGGTCTCCTACGCCGACGCCGGGGTGTCGATCGACGCGGGCGACCGCGCGGTCGAGCTGCTCAAGTCCAAGGTCAAGCAGACCCGGCGCCCGGAGGTCATGGGTGACCTGGGCGGCTTCGCCGGCCTGTTCCGGCTGGACACCAAGAAGTACAAGAACCCGATCCTGGCGTCCTCCACCGATGGCGTGGGCACCAAGCTGGTGATCGCCCAGCAGCTCGACATCCACGACACGGTCGGCATCGACCTGGTCGCGATGGTCGTCGACGACCTGGTCGCCTGCGGCGCCGAGCCGCTCTTCCTGCTCGACTACATCGCCACCGGCGAGGTCGTCCCGGACAAGGTCGCCGAGATCGGCGCGGGCATCGCCGACGGCTGCCGGTACGCGGGCTGTGCGCTGCTCGGCGGCGAGACCGCGGAGCACCCGGGGGTGCTGCGCCCCGACGAGTACGACATCTCGGCCACCGGCGTCGGCGTGGTGGAGGAGAGCGAGATCCTCAGCTCGGAGCGGGTCGAGGTCGGCGACGTCGTCATCGCGATGCGCTCCTCCGGCCTGCACTCCAACGGCTACTCGCTGGTCCGGCACGTGCTGCTGGGCGCCGGCCGGATGCGGCTGGACGTGGTGATCGAGGACTTCGGCCGGCAGCGGACCCTCGGCGAGGAGCTGCTCACCCCGACCAAGATCTACGCGCAGGACTGCCTCAAGCTGATCGCCGAGGCCGACGTGCGGGCGCTGGCCCACGTCACCGGCGGCGGCATCCCGGGCAACCTGGTCCGGATCCTGCCGGAGCACGTCGACGCGGTGGTCAACCGGTCGACCTGGAAGCCGCAGCCGGTCTTCGACCTGATCCAGTCCAAGGGCCGGATCGAGGACCCGGAGATGGAGGCGACCTTCAACATGGGCGTCGGCATGTTCGCCATCGTCTCCGCCGAGGACGCCGACCGTGCGCTGGCCACCCTGACCGGGCGGGGCGTCGACGCCTGGCAGGCCGGCGAGATCATCGAGGGCTCGGGCAACGTGCAGATGATCGGCCACCACACCCGCGGCTGATCACGCTCTGGTGATCATCCGGGCACCTGATCGGGGGTTCACCCGAGTGGCCACCGCCGCCTAGCCTGAAGGGTCTGAGGCTAGGCGGGGGAGGGTTGATGGCTGCTCGTACGCACGCCGGGATGCGGGGTATCTCCGCCGTCCCCTCGTACGTGGTGATGCAGCCGACCACGCTGTGCAACCTGGACTGCGCCTACTGCTACCTGCCGATGCGGGCGGTGGACCGGCGGATGCCGGTCGCGGTCGCCGAGGCGGTGGCGGCGTCGGTGAACCCGTGGGCGGCGGCCGGCCGCTTCTCGGTCGTCTGGCACGGCGGGGAACCGCTCGCGGCCGGCCGGGAGCACCTGGCCGCCCTGCTCGCCCCGTTCGCGCCGGAGGTGGAGCACCACGTCCAGACCAACGCCACGCTGATCGACGACGCCTGGTGTGCGTTCTTCGCCGAGCACGGCGTCCGGGTCAGCGTGAGCGTGGACGGGCCGCGGGCGCGCAACGCCGAGCGGGTCACCCGGGGCGGGCGGCCGGCGTACGACCGGATCCTGGCCGGGGTGGCGGCGCTGCGCCGGCACGGGCTGCCGTTCTCGGCCCTGGCGGTGGTCTCCCGACCGCAACCGGGTCTGGCCACCGAGCTGTACGACTACTTCCTCGATCTCGGCTGCGACGTGCTCGGGGTCAACATCGAGGAGACCGAGGGGGTCAACACCCGGACCAACGCCCGGGACGCGGCGACGGTGACCGGGTTCTGGGCGGAGCTGGTGGCCGCGTGGCGCCGGGACCCCCGGATCCATCTGCGCGAGGTGGAGTGGTCGCTGCGGTACGCCGGGGCCGTCCTGGACGGCACGGCGGACGAGTTGCTGCCCCGCCGGCTGGACCCGATCCCCACCGTCGCCCACGACGGCTCGGTGGTCGTGCTCTCCCCGGAGCTGGCCGGCTTCACCGACCCCCGGTACGGGGACTTCAGCAGCGGCAACGTGCTGACCGCCCCGTTGGCCGAGATCCTGGCCGGCGCCGGGCGGACGCCCTGGGTGGGTGAGTTCCTCGCGGGTGTCGAGGCCTGCCGGTCGTCCTGCCCTTACTTCGGCTTCTGCGGCGGTGGCCACGCGGCCAACCGCTACTTCGAGCTGGGGCGTTTTGACGGTACGGAGACCGAGCACTGCCGCAACAGCAAGATCCGCCTATTGGAGGGAGTGTTGGAGCATGCCCGAGACCATGGGTCACCGGCAGCCTGAGCGCGTCGGGGGAGCCGACCCGGATCCGGTCGCCGACCGGGTGCGGGAAGCCGCCGTGGGGTTGACCGCACTGCTCCACGAGGCCGAGGCCGCGCGGCTGTTGCGGGCGGAGGTGTCGGGCGGCGACGGGGCCAGCGCGGTGTGCGCGTGGAACCACTTCGAGAACATCCCGACGTTCTACAACTGGAACAACCGGCCCCGCTGACGGTACGAGTCCGCGATCAAGGACCTGCCGGCGCGCGCCGGAGCCGTGGCCCGGTGCGGCAGGTCCCTGATCGTCGGTCGGTACGCCGGCTCCCGCAGAGCACATGCGTGAGCACGCGGGCCTACCGCGTGCTCAGATGTGACCGGAGGTCAGCGGGTCGGACGGGCCCAGGTGTCCGGGTCCTCGTCCGCGTGGTCCTCGTCATCGTCGTCGACATACTCTTTGTAGTCGTCGTCGAAGTCGTGGTCCGACTTGCCGCCACCGCCGAGTTCTCGCTGCAAGGCGGCGAGGTCGGTGTTCGGGGAGTGATACTTCAACTCCCGGGCCACCTTTGTCTGCTTGGCCTTAGCACGGCCGCGCCCCATGGCTCGACCCCCTCGCACAGAATGCGGGGCAGCCCGAAGGCGGGCCCCGATGACGTCAGGCATCTCTCGTGGCTCTTACGGTACATGGGGATGCCACCGTTCGGCACCTCGGGTTACCGTCAGCCGGCTCTGCGCGTCGCAGTTACCCGGCCGTCACAAATTGTACCCGGTAAGGAGCGGGTGCCGGGACCGGCCGTGACAGCGCGCATACCGGTACGAAGCGTCCCAATTGTCAGCTTAACGCCGACCCTCGGGCTGGGTGCCCCGGGGGCGGAGCCGGTGCCCCGCCCCCGGGAGTGACGTTCAGCCGAGGCGGATCGTCCGGAGCCGGCCGACCTCGGCCATCCGCCGCTCGGCGAGCCGGTCCGCGGCCACCGCCGGCGGGACCCCCTCGTCGTCGGCGAGCCGGAGGATCTCCCGGGTGGTGTCGTAGATCCGGGTGGCCCGCAGCTTGGCCCGGTCGAAGTTGAAGCCCTCGATCTCGTCGGCGACCTGGATCACACCGCCAGCGTTCACCACGTAGTCCGGGGTGTAGAGGATGCCCCGGTCGGCGAGGACCTTCTCGATGCCCGGGTGGGCGAGCTGGTTGTTCGCCGCGCCGGCGACCACCTTTGCCCGCAGCACCGGCACCGTGTCGTCGTTCAGGGCGCCGCCCAGCGCGCACGGGGCGTACACGTCGATGTCGGAGGCGATCAGGGCGGCGGTGTCGTCCACCAGCTCGACCTGCGGGTGGTTGGCGCGCACCCACTCCAGGGCCTTCGGGTTGACGTCGGTCGCCACGACCTCCGCGCCGTCGGCGAGCAGGTGACCGGTCAGGTACTTGCCGACCTTGCCCAGGCCGGCCACGCCGACCCGCCGGCCGGACAGCGTCGGGGCACCCCAGACGTGCTCGGCGGCGGCCCGCATGCCCTGGAAGACGCCCCAGGCGGTCAGGATCGAGGAGTCGCCCGCGCCGCCGTGCTCCACGCTGCGGCCGGTGACGTAGCGGGTCTCCCGGGCGATCACGTCCATGTCGGCGACGTAGGTGCCGACGTCGCAGGCGGTGTAGTAGCGCCCGCCCAGCGACTCCACGAAACGGCCGTACGCGCGCAGCAGCGGCTCGCCCTTGATCTGCTCCGGGTCACCCCAGATGACCGCCTTGCCGCCGCCGAGGTCGAGACCGGCCAGGGCGTTCTTGTACGCCATACCCCGGGAGAGGTCGAGCACGTCGGCGAGGGCATCCTCCTCGCTGGCGTACGGGTAGAACCGGGTACCGCCGAGCGCGGGGCCCAGCGCGGTGGAGTAGATCCCGATGATCGCCTTCAGCCCGGACTGCTTGTCCTGGCAGAAGACGACCTGTTCGTGACCCGTGGATCCCGGGTCGTCGGTGCTGGCGAATACGCCCATGACTGACTCCTGTGTCGGTGTGCGCCCTTGTGAGGTGCGGACCTGGTGGCACGCCGGCGGGATGGTGCCGGTGCTGCTGAGCCTAATATCGGCCCAGCCCGTACTGTCGCGCGCGTCACGCACCCGCGTCGCGGCGGCGGCGTACGGGTCCCGTCTCGTGGGAGGATCGCGCCGTGCCGTCGCTCTTCGCTTCTTACCTGCGCGTGTACGAGCCGCTGACCGCCTTCGATCGAGAGCGCCAGTCGTTCTGGCGCCGGTACGTCAACGAGGGCCGCGCGGTCGCCCCGCTGGAGGGCCCGGTCCGGCAACGGACCACGGTGATCGAGGCGCTCGGCGCGGGCTGGACCCGGCTGCCCGACCTGCCCGACGAGGCGTACGTGCTGGAGACCGACGACACGCTGCTGGTCTGCCCGTGGAACCTGCGGGTCCGGGTCGCCGAGGCCGCGCTGACCGCCCGGGACGGCGTCCCCTCGGTGCTGGCCGACGCGTTCGTCCCGCCGATCCTGGCCGGCCAGGCCAAGGCGGTGGTGGAGGACTGGCGCAGCGGGGCCCGGGTGCTGGAGCACGGGGTACCCCGGGTGCACGAGCAGATCGCCACCTGGGGCGTGCCGCTGCGCTGGTTCGTGCTCTTCGACCCGCAGGAGCGGCAGCTGGTGACCGAGCCCGACCGGCGGGCGCTGCGCTACCGGACCGAGATCTCCAAGGCGCGCCGCCGGTCGTCCCGGGCGCTGTCAGTGCTGCGCAAGTCCGTCGGGGAGGCGCCGATCACCGAGGCGGTCGAGGAGGCCGCCCGCTGGCTGGAGGAGTTCCACCCGCGCTCGGTGGTGGAGCTGGACTACGGCGGCCTGGTGCAGCTGCTGCCGGACGAGACCCTCGCGGCCGACGACTCGACCGAGCTGGTCGCCGCCGGGCTGGCCGGGCTCTCCCGGGGCGAGGCGGAAGAGGCCTCGGCGGCGTACGACAAGCTGGTCGCCCGGTGGCGGGCGGTGCAGCTGCTGGAGCGCTGCAACTAGCCTGAAATGTCCAATTGGGACCTCTCACTACGAGAGTGTCTCGTAGTTGACGCATCACGAACCGTGATCATGAGTCCAAATAAGGTAGCTTCTGCGGCATAAAAGTCGTAAAAATCGGGCATGGTTCATCCGTCCGTCTAGGGACCTTCAGCCGTTCGGCCCATGTCGGACATCGGGGACTAGCCGGACCATGGGAGACGCGTCGGCCGGCGGGACCCCGGCCGATGTCTATAACTGTGGAGGAGTGACCCCGATGGCATCGCGAACGCACGAACCAGAGCCGCTACTCACGCCGGCCGAGGTGGCGTCGATGTTCCGTGTCGACCCGAAGACGGTGACCCGGTGGGCCAAGGCTGGCAAGCTCAGCGCCATCCGGACCCTGGGCGGCCACCGCAGGTACCGCGAGTCGGAGGTCCGGGCCCTGCTGCAGGGGCAGATCCCCCAGCAGCGTCAGGGGGACTGAGGACCCAAACGTTTTTCTCAGGCGTTCCGATCAGGGGCGGCCGGGCGTACGCGACAGCGACGATCCCGCCGCCCTTCGTCGTGTCCGGGCCCGGCCTACTCGTCCAGCACGATCCGCAGCCCCACCGTGCCGCCCTCGCCCCGGCGCAGCCGACTGCCCAGCAGGCTCAGCCGGCCGAGCAGCCGGTACTTCTGCTTCAACAGGCCCCGGACCCGCCGGGTTCCGGTCAGGTCGGAAAGCGTCGCGTGCCCCGGCACCGCCTCGCCGTGCGGTCGCCCGCGCACGTCGCACGGGGCCACCGTCACCCGGCCGTCCCGCCGGATCCGCTTCACCTTCCCGGAGTCCGACACGGTCCACACCGCCAGCGCGTCGCCGTCCCGTACCGCCCAGACCGGTGTCGGCACCGCCCGACCGTCCTTCCGGAAGGTCGTCAGCAGCACGTACTTCTCCGCCGCCAGGCGGTCCAGTTCGGTCACGCCGCCCAGGATACGGGCGCGACAGCCGCGCGGAGCCCGGATAGCGTGATCGCTGTGACCGGGGAGCCCACGATCGGCGACGTGTTCGGCGAGATGATCCGCGACGCGTACGCCGTCGCCACCGGGGTCGGGCCCCGACCGCTGGCCGGCGGGCGGCTGCCCCGACCGGTCATCGAGATCATCGAGCGGGAGGACGGCCTGGTCAACGGTGCCCCCGCCGCCCACTACCTGGACCCGCCGGAGCACTGGCAACCGCACGACCACCGGGCCGTGGCCCGGGTACGCGGTCAGGTGCTGGACGTCGGCGTCGGCGCCGGCCGGATCGCGCTGCACCTCCAGGAGCAGGGGGTGCCGGTCACCGGGCTGGACACCTCGGCCGGCGCGCTGCGGGTCTGCCGCCACCGGGGCCTCCGCGACCTGGTGCACGGCACCGTCGACGAGCACGTCGCCGACGGGCGGCGGTACGACACCTTCCTGCTGCTCGGCAACAACCTGGGGCTGATCGAGGGGCGGGAGCGGGCACCCGGCTTCCTGGCCGCGCTCGCCGCGCTGGCCCGGCCCGGCGCGCAGGTGATCGCGCACGGCACCGACCCGTACGGCACCACCGACCCGGTGCACACGAGCTACCACGAGCTGAACCGGCGGCGGGGCCGGCTCGGCGGCCAGCTCCGACTGCGGCTGCGCTACCGGATGCTCGGCACCGAGTGGTTCGACTATCTGGTGTGCTCGGTCGACGAACTGGCCGAGCTGGTCCACGGCTCGCCGTGGCGGCTGGTCGACGTGGACGAGGGCGACCGCCCCTATTACCTCGCCACGCTCAAGCTGGCCTGAGCGCGGGCCCCGGGACCGGCCCGGGCGCCCGCGCCGTACGCCTCAGACCTGGACGGTTGGGGAGTGCTGCTCCGGCGGAAGGCCGCCGTCGCCGTCGACCACCTCGTCCGGGGTGCCGTCCTCGTCGATGTCGACCATCGTGATATCCACCTTGCCGTCACCGTCGGTGTCGAACTGGAACAGGTCGGCCTTGCCGTCGCCGTCGGTGTCCACCACCCACACGTCGGTCCGCCCGTCGTTGTTGGTGTCCGCGCGGAGCAGGTCCACCCGCTCGTCGCCGCGGGTCTCCACGGTCTCGGTGCTCTCCGCGCTCTCCGGTGCCTGGCTCATCTCGATCCTTCCCTCGGCGTTGACGGGCGTCTGTACCCGATCCGGCGCGCCCCCACGCATGCCTCCCGGCCGGCCCTGCATAGGGTCGCATCCAGGAACGAGCGGAGCGCGCGGCCGGCGTGGCGGAGACCCCGCGCGTCACCGCACGCGGCGAGGGGACGTCATGAGTGGTCGTTTTGTGGTCGTCGGGGCCGGCACGATGGGCCTCGGCATCGCGTACGTGGCGGCCGGTGCCGGCTACGCGGTCGAGCTGGTCGAGGTGGATCCGGAACGCGGCTCGGCCGCCGTATGGCGTCTCGGCGAGCTGTGGGAGCGCGGGGTGCAGCGCGGCAAGCTGACCGCCGAGGAGGCGACGGCGAACCGGGGGCGGGTCACCCTGCGGGCCGGCCTCGCCGACGTCGCCGAGGGACCCGACGTGATCGTGGAGGCGGTACCCGAGCGGCTGGACCTCAAGCGGTCGGTGCTCCGGGAGGCCGAGGCGCGGCGTCCCGCCCTGCTCGGCAGCAACACCTCCAGCATCCCGATCGCCGAGCTGGCCGAGGGGCTGGACCGGCCGGCGGACTTCCTCGGCCTGCACTTCTTCAACCCGGTCTGGGCGATGGCGCTGCTCGAGGTCGTGGTCGGCCCGGCCACCGCGCCGGGGACCACCGAGGCGGCCGCCGCGCTCGCCGGGCGGCTGGGCAAGGACCCCGTCGTCGTACGCGACCTGCCCGGCTTCGCCACCTCCCGGCTCGGGGTCACCCTCGGACTGGAGGCGATCCGGATGGTCGCCGACGGGGTGGCCAGTCCCGCCGACATCGACAAGGCCATGGTGCTCGGCTACCGGCACCCGGTCGGCCCGCTGGAGCTGACCGACCTGGTCGGACTGGACGTCCGCCTCGACATCGCCCGTACCCTCCAGGCCGCGTACGGGGACCGGTTCGCGCCGCCGCCGCTGCTGGAGGAGCTGGTCGCCGCCGGCAGGCTGGGCAAGAAGTCCGGCCAGGGCTTCTACACCTGGGAAGGCGGGGTGAAGCGGTGAGCGCGAGGAGTGAGCTTGCGAGCCCGGCAGTCGCGAACGAAAGGCTGGCAGAGTGAGCGGGCTGCGGATCGAGGAGCTGCCGGACCGGCTGGTGGTCACGCTGGACCGGCCGGAGAAGCGCAACGCCATCGACGCCGACCTGATCGCCGAGCTGCACGCGGTCTGCGCCGAACTGGAGGCGCGGCCGCGGCTGCTGCTGCTCACCGGCGGGACGGCGGGCATCTTCGCCGGCGGCGCGGACATCGCCCAGCTCCGCGAGCGCGGCCGGCTGGACGCGCTGGCCGCCATCAACCAGGCCGCCTTCGCCCGGATCCGGGCGCTGCCGATGCCGACCGTGGCGGCCGTCGACGGTCCGGCGCTGGGCGGCGGCGCCGAGCTGGCGTACGCGTGTGACCTGCGGGTGTGCACGGCGCGTGCGGTGTTCGGCCAGCCCGAGGTGCGATTGGGGATCCTGGCCGGAGCGGGCGCGACCCACCGCCTGCCGGCCCTGGTCGGCGAGGCCCGGGCCAAGGAGCTGCTGTTCACCGGCCGGCGGGTGGACGCCGACGAGGCGCTGCGGATCGGCCTGGTCAACCGGGTGGTGGCCGAGCCGGCGGAGCTGCTGCCCACCGCGCACGGCCTGCTCGACGAGATCGCGAAGGGCTCTGCGCTGGCGGTGCGGCTGACCAAGCTGGCCGTGGACGCCCCGGCCGCCGCCCACCCGCAGCTCGACCTGCTGAGCCAGGCGGTGCTCTTCGAGGACGAGGAGAAGCACCGGCGGATGACCGAGTTCCTGGACCGGCGCCGGACCCGCTGACCGGGCCCCGCCGAGACGCGACGAGGGCCGCACCGGTTTGCCCGGTGCGGCCCTCGCCGACGGTTCAGCTCTGGAACTGCACCCCGGCGTCGGCCAGGGCGGTGACCACCTTCGCGGACTCACCGAAGCCGATGACCAGCACGGCGTCCGCTCCGTAGTCCTTGATTTCCTTGGCCCCGGCGGAGAAGTCCACCGGCGGCGCCTTCGCGTCGGTCGGCGGCACGTAGGTGAGCAGCTTGACGCGGTCGGCGCCGAAGCCGGCCCGTTCCAGGTCCGCGCGGACGTTCTCCTGCAGGCCCTCGCCGTAGGAGTCCTTACGGGCCACGATGACGACCTTGTGCGGGCCGTCCCGCAGGATCACGTCGGCCAGCGCCCGGCCCTGCAGGATGTCCGACGGGGCGGTGCGGAAGTAGAGCCCCTTGTCGTCGACCGTGCTCAGCCCGGCGTCGGTGTTCGACGGGGAGAAGAGCACCCGGCCCGCGGCGACCACGTCGGGCAGAACTGCCCGGGAGATGCCCGAGGCGCCGGCACCGATGATGACCTGCACGCCCTGCTGGACGTGCGAGGCCACGGTCGCCTTCGCGACCGCCGGGTTGGTGCCGTCGTCGCCGTCGATCCAGACCACCGGCTCGCCGAGCACCCCGCCGGCCGCGTTGACCTCCTGGATCGCGAGCGCCGCGCCGGCCGCCATCGGCGGATTCGCCAGCGCGAGGTCACCGGTCTTCGGCAGCAGTCCGCCGATGACCAGCGGGGCACCGCTCTCCTTGCCCGGCTTGCCGCCGCGCTGCCTCTTCGCCGGCGGCGGGGTCTTGCTGCTCGCCGCCGACTCGTCACCGGCGCCGACGAACTCGGTCTGGCCGTCGTTGATCTTCTGCCCGTCGAAGTGCAGGGTGGCGTAGCTGGCGGTGGCCGGCTCACCGACGTCGGTGAACCCGGCCCGGGTCAGCGAGATCCCGCGGTACTCGATGTCCTGGCCGGCGCGGGCGAGCTGCAGGCAGGTCGCCGGGCTATCGCAGCGTCGACCGCCGTTCGTCACTCCCACGATCTGCTTCGCGATGGCCGCCGGGTCGGTGGTGCCGGCGAGCTGGGCGGCCAGCGAGCTGATCACCACCGCGTCGTACGTCTCCGCGGAGTAGAGGTAGTCCGTCAGCTTGGGGTCTACGCTGCGTAGCCGTTCCGTGAAGCTCTGTGGCAGCTGGGTTAACGGCGTCGTGCCCTTCATGCCGTTCAGAAGGTCGGCCCGGTCCTTCAGCTCTGTGGCGAAGGAGTTCAGCATGTTGCCGTCGGAGCCGTAGAGGCGCACCTGGGTGGTGGTCGCCTCCTGGGGCTTGTCGCTCCCGCAGGCGCTGGTGGCGAGCAGGAGCGCCGCGGAGGCCACGGATATGGCCGCACGCGACGCGCGTGATACGAGCATTGTCGTCCTTCCTCCGGCGAAGGTCCGTTGCGCACATTAGCGTGCCGACGCGGTTAGCGGGACCGCGGAGGTGGCTCCGTCGCTACCCCGACTGCGGGTATCACGGAGCGTGATGGTGGGCCCGTTCCGGGGTCACCGCTTGACCCCCGGTCCTACGCTTCGGCAGGTGACCGACGAAGCACAGCAGACGCTGGACGATGCGACCGCCGTGCTCCGCTCGGCGCTGCAGGGTGACGGGGACGGAGTCGTGGGCACCTTCGACGCGGTGGTGGACCGCTCCGGCCTGGCCGGCGCGTACGGGGTGGCGTGGTGCCTGGCCGCCACGATGGTCGGCGACGACGCACCGGCGGGCGCTTGCGCCCTCGACTTTCCGGGGATCGACCAGGCCGACTACGACACCCGCTGGGTGGCCCGCTTCGTCAGCGCGTACGCCAACGACGACGCCGACACCGGGGAGGCCCTGTTCGGCGCCGCGATGGCCGACGGGCAGCTGCCGGACTGCCTGCTCACCCTCGCCGGGTCCACGGTGGCGACGCTGCGCAGCCGGGTGGGCTGACCGCGTGGCGCTGCGCCGACCGCCCACCGCCGCTGTGATAGCTCTGATGCATGTCCGAGGCGATGCTGAGCAAGGTCCGCAAGCTGCTCGCCCAGGCCGAGGACCCGGCCTGCACGCCCGCCGAGGCGGCGGCGTTCATGGCCAAGGCGACCGAGTTGATCGCCCGCTACGGCGTCGACCGGGCGCTGCTCGCCGCCCGGGAGCCGGCCACCGACCCGGTCGGCGACCGGGTGGTCGACGTGGTCGCCCCGTACGCCCGGGACAAGGCCGGCCTGCTGGCCGCGGTCGCCGACCCACTGCGCTGCCGCTGCGTACGACGCCGGCAGGGCAGCGGCTTCGCGATGCACCTGTTCGGCTTCGCCAGTGACCTGGAGCGGGTCGAACTGGTCTTCACCTCGCTCCTGGTGCAGGCCGCGCACGGGCTGGTCGGTGCCGTCGTGCCGGCCGGGGAGCATCCGGCGGCGTTCCGGCGTACCTGGCTGGCCGGCTTCGCGCACGTGGTGGCGGAGCGGCTGCGGGCCGCCGAGGCCGGCGCGGTCGCCGAATCCGGGGCGCCCTCGGTGGCGCTGGTGCTCGCCGACCGGTCCGACCGGGTCCAGCGTCGGCTGGCCGAGGTCTACCCGCGGCTGCGTACCGCCCCACGGCGCCGGCTCGCGGGCACCGGCTTCGGCCCGGGCGCGGCGGCGGGCCGCCGGGCCGACCTGGGCGGCACCGGAGTGACCGGCGGCGCGGCCGCCGCCCGCGGCATCGGACGCTGACCGGACCCGGGGCCCGGCCTCAGGCCGTGGTGCGGACGAGCGTGGCAAGGTAGCGGCTGAGGAGTTCGTGCCAGCCGGCGGTGAGCGCCTTCCGGTAGCCCTCGGCGGCCTCGCCGTGCCGGTCGAAGTTGCGGTGCTCGACCTCGACCCGGGTCCGCTCGGGGCCCTCGGGCAGGAAGAGCACCTCCACCTCGCTGGCCCCCGCCGGGTCCGGCACCGGCACCCGGTCCGCGCCGATCTGCCAGGCGAAGACCAGCCGGCGAGGCGGGTCCCAGGTGAGCACCCGACCCCAGTCGTTCCGGAAGCCGTACGGGCCGATCTCGTAGAACATGCCGCCGGCCCGGGGCTCGACGCCGAGCTCGGCCAGGGCCTCGGGCCCGGACCAGGTGTATTCGCGCACCCACCAGTCGGTCAGCGACCCGGTGAAGATGGCGAATGCCTGCTCGGCGGAGGCTGGGGCGAGGAGGCTGCTGCGGAGGGAGAACCGGTCGACTTCCTGGCGGACCTCATCCGGGTCGGCCATCTCCTGTCCCATAGGCCCGGACCATACCGGCTGATGCCCGGGTGCGCAGCTTCGCGTGCGCCCGCTTTCGGACACCGAGCGCCCGTCTTTCCGACACTGTCCAGCGTGGGCACTGACACCGGTTCAGGCCGCCGCGCGACGAGCGACCGGGCCGGGACGGATGCCCCGGTCGAAACCGGGTAACCGCGCCTGATCCGGTCCGGGCGGACGGGCCATCGGGGGAGCGGGGACCATGAGCGAGAGCGCAGCCACCGGGCAGGAACCGGACCCGACCAGCGAGCGCCTCCGACACCGGGGTGGGGGACCGTCGGAGCCGGACGTCCTGCTCGACCTCCCGGAGGTGACGGTCGACCAGATCCGGCTGGCGGTGGACGGGCTCGACGCGGACCTGTCGCTGCGCGCCCGGCTGGCGAACCTGGTCCAGCTCGACGCCGGGGTCCGGGTTCACCTGGAGGGCGTGGAACTGGACGTCACCGGCGTGAGCGCCGAGGCGCTGCTCAAGGTGCGGCTGGAGAAGCTGGTGCAGATCCTCGACCGGGCGCTGGCCACCATCGACCGGAACCCGCAGGTCATCGACGCGCTGGCCCGCACGGCGGCGACCGGCTTGGAGGACGTCAACCGGGCGGCCCGGAACCCGGAGCCGCCGACCGGCGGGGCCGGGCCCGGGCAGGGAGCGCAGGCGGGGAAGCCGTCCGAGGGCGGCCCGTCCGGGGCGGCCCAACTCGCCGGCCAGGCGGGGGAGACGCTGCGGCAGGCGGGCCGGAGCGTCTGGGAGGTGATCCAGGCCGGTATGAGCCAGAGCCGGCAGCAGCGCCCCGAGGGCTAGCCGGGACGGCGTCCCTGCCGCCCCCGCGGCGGTCGCGTCAGCGCCGCTCGGGAGCGGACCCCCACCAGGCCGTACGCCGAAGCAGCAGCAGGGCCGCGACGGGCGCGACGGTCACCGCGAGGGCGACGCCGCTCGTCGCGTCCCGGGGGGTCCAGAACAGGTTGTCGCCGATCCCGTTGGCGTGCGCGGTCAGCGAGAACGCCACCAGCAGGCCCAGTGCCGCCAGCCCGGCGCCGCCCCGGCGCAGGCCCCGGCCCGCCGGCCGGACGCCCGCCCGTCCCGACGGCCGCACCACGGCCCGGGCCGGCGCGACCGGTGCGGCGACGTGCCGTGCCGACCGGTGGGCCGCCGGGCGGGCGACGGCCGCGGCAGCGGATGCCTCGCGGTTCACCGGCGCGGCCGGCGGGTTCGCGGCGGTTCCGGTCAGCCGCCACTGGAGGGCGGTGAGGCCCCGGACGGCCCCGGCCACCACCGGCAGGACCAGCAGCAGGACACCGGCGGCGTGGGTGGCCCACGCGCCGGCCAGGGTCGGTCCGCCCCAGGCGTCGGCGTACCAGTCGACCCGGGTGCCTTCGACCAGCCCGAGCCAGGGGCGGAACCCGTACGCCAGCACGTTGATCAGCACCAGGAAGGCGAGCATGGCGGTGAGCGCCGACCCGGCGAGGGCGACCGGCAGGGCGAGCAGCGCGCGGGCCACCCCACGGACCCGTCCGGGCCGGCGGGCGGCCCCGGCCAGCGCGGCCAGGGCGCGCGGTACGGCGACCACGGACCAGGCGAGCCGTCGCCGGGTCTCCGGCCCATAGGCGACCCGCCAGGGGGTGAGGACACGACCGAGGATGCGGCGTAGGTCTCCGGTTGAGGTCATGCGCCCAGTCTTCGCGGCGTCCAGTGCCGCCACCATCGGGATGATCCCCGGCTCGCCCCGGAGGCCGACCCCGAGGGGGCGTGTCAGCCGCGCTGGCGCATCCGGCGGGCGGCGCGTACGGCGAGCCAGCCGCCACCGACCAGGGGCAGCAGGCCGGTGACCGGAGTGGTGCGGTTCACGGGCCGGCCAGCTGGTCGCGGCGACGGATGAGGTACGCCGTCTCGGCGGTGTTGCCGGCCAGCCCGATGGCCCGGTCGTACGCCGCCCGCGACTCCTCGCTCCGGCCCAGCCGACGCAGCAGGTCGGCGCGGGTGGCGTGGTAGGCGTGGTAGCCCTCCAGCGGCAGACCGTCCACCTCCGCCAGCGCGACCTCCGGACCGTCGAGCTCGGCGACCGCGATCGCCCGGTTGAGCCGCACGATCGGCGAGGGGTCGAGGCGGACCAGCTGGTCGTAGAGCGCGACGACCTGCGACCAGTCGGTGTCACGGACGTCGCGGGCGTCGGTGTGGACGGCGTTGATCGCGGCGAGAATCTGGTACCGCCCCGGCGGTACTGCGCCATCCGGATCATCTCCTGTCGTCGGGTGGCCGCCCCCTCGGGCCGCCTTTCACCCCTGCTACGAACGCCGCTGCCGCGATCCGACACGCTCCGCTGAGATGTCTTCGAGGATTTTCGTACGCACTCGGTGCGGCGGGCGATCGGACGCGTTGGCGCGGAGTGTTTGTGCTGATCCGCGGCCTGTCTTGACAGTCGACCTTGGTCTGCGGCGAGACTTCGCAGGGCGCAAAGACTGGGAGGGTGCCTTGATCTCGACGGAGCTGGAGCTCTTCGCGGACTACTACCAGATCCACCTGTTCGATGATGGTTCCGTGACCGATCTTGGGGACGCCTGGACCGAAGAGGCCGTGCTCGACCACTTGGCCGTGTCCATGGACGCCATGGCGGTCGGCACCACCGTCAACGTCAACGTGGCCGTGACCGTGGAGGTGTTGGAGGCAGCGCCAGAAGACGACAGCGCGGAGTTCGACCATGTGGTGGAGGGAAGCCTGCAAGTTCCCTCGGGCCGACTCGTCGTCATGGGCTGCACCGACTATGCGGCGGAGGCTGCACGGTTTGGGGTAGCGGCGGGACAGGTTCGTGTACGAGCCGCGAGAGGCAACCTGGCCGAAGCAGGACGTCTAGGCATTGATTCCGACGACGATCCGGCGACCATGGAGCGACTTCGGCTACAGGTATGGCCTGCCCCGCATGCTGACTCAGTTGTCATCAAGCGCTGGAAGCCGCTGAAGGCTTAGCTCACGCCTGGCCGACCGGAGGTCGAGTACCGGCCGGTGTGAGCGGCTGCCGCGGCCGGCCCTGCCGGGCCTATCGGATGTTCCCGGTGTGGCCGAGGGAGTAGCGGCCGGGCTGCGGCCAGACGGTCAGGCCGTGCGGGCCTCGGCCGACCGGGATGCGGGCCAGTAGCTTGCCGGTTTGCGTGCTCAGCACGTACACCTCGTCGTGGTAGCGCCCGGAGAGCCAGAGCTGCTTGCCGTCGGCGGAGAGGCCGCCCATGTCCGGGCTGCCGCCGCCGGGGATGCGCCAGGTCGTTCTGGGTTTCAGGTCGGCCAGGTCCAGGACGGTCACGCTGCCCTCGTCCCGGTTGGTGACGTAGGCGAGCGTGGCTTCGCGGTTGAAGTAGATGCCGTGGGCGCCCCGGCCGGTGCGGATGAAACCGGTCTGCCGGGTGGCCTGGCCGTCGAAGACGTACACCCCGTGGGCGCGCATGTCCGCGACCAGGAAGTGCTGCCCGTCGGGGGTGAGCCGGGTGTCCTGGGGCATGCCGTCGGCCGTCTCGGTGAGCCGGAACTCGCGCAGCTTGCGCAGGCTGACGGTGTCCAGGACCAGCATCCGGTTGGCGAACTCGCAACTGAACAGCATGGTCTTCCCGTCGGCGGAGTAGTCCATGTGGTTGATGCCGCCGCACTCGGGAAACCGGACCGACCGCACCCGCTGCCAGGTCTTCACGTCGTAGAAGTCCAGCCGCTGGTACGCCTCGGCGACCACGATCGCCTGCGTGCCGTCGGGGGTGAAGTAGAGGTTGTACACGTCGTCGAGTTTCCGGAACGGGCCCGGCGTGCCGGTCCTGGCGTCGATCGGGACCAGACCACCGTTGGGGATCTGGCTGGAGGCCACATACAGCGTGCGCAGATCGTAGGACGGCACCACGTGCTGCGGCTCCGGCCCGCCCGGGAACTTGTCCACCACCTTGTAGGTCGCCGGGTCGATCACCCACACGTCGTTGCTCTTGGTGTTCGGCACGTACACCAGCGGCCGGTCACCGCGCACCGACGCGGCCACCTGGCCGGGGCCGGCAGCGGCGTACACGTTCCCGGCCGCCGGGTAACTCGGCATGCCCGCCACCAGCGGCCCGAACGACCGACCCGCCGAGGCACCCACGGACGGGCTGGTCAACGCCTCCCTGGCGGGTACCCGATCGGTGCAGGCCAGGAGCCCAGCCGACAGGAACAGGACCGGCACGACGGCCAGCAACCGACTACGGGACATTGCCCCACAATAACGGACAAATGCCTGCGGGGACGGGGAGAGTCGCCGTCTCCAGTACGGCGATGATGCCGTGCCGTGCGAGCCACTGCGCGAACCTTGGTCACCGGGTCCGGGTCGGGTGCTGGCCGTCGTCCGGCTCGACTACGGTGGCTTCCGCGTAGGAGTTATGGCGCCACGCCGGCCACTCGGCGTTGGTCACCGCCCGGAGGATCCACTCAACCGGGCCGTACCGGTGGGTCCTCATCCAGAGAGCGCTCAGCACCAGCTGCGCGGCGAAGATGCCAAGTGCGATGGCCAGTACGCCGGCCGGCGGCACCTGGCCGATCAGCCCGAGACCGAGCCCGGTGAAGATCAGAGCACAGATCAGGGACTGGCTCAGGTAGTTGGTCAACGCCATCCGGCCGGCCGGTGCGAGCGCGGCCGATATGTGACGCCCCGTCGGTGTGTGGAACAGCCGTAGCATCGTGGCGGCGTACGCGGCCGCCAGAGCCGTCCCGGTGAGGGTGGCTAAGGCAAGGCCCTCGTCCGTGGTGCGGCCGCCCACGGCTACGACGACAAACGCGCCGGCGAGACCAACCGGGTATCCAACGCGCTGGATCAGGCGCAGACCGCGGGTGTGTGCCGACACGTCGACCAGAATCCGGCGGCGGCTGGCGGCGAGCCCCAGCAGGAACATGGCCAGGGCGACCGGTCCTTGCAGCTTCGCCGTACCGACGATCATGTGCGGTATCGAACGGACGTTCTGGGCGATGACGGAGGCCGGTCCGCCGGCCAGCGCCGCTGTGACGCTTTTCCCGGCCATGAGGGCGCCCGACTGGTCGACCGACGGCACCTCCGCCAGGGCCATCGAGCCGAAGAAGAGTACGACGACCCCCACGAGCAGGCCGGTCAGGATCATCGCCGTGCGCGGCCGGATCCGGTGTACGGCGAGCAAAACCAGCCCGAGTACGGCGTAGGTGGTGAGAATGTCGCCGTGGAAGAGCAGCACGGCGTGCAGGCCGCCAAGCACGAACAGGCCGGCCAGCCGGCGTAGGAATCGCGGCCGGAAGGCGGTGTCCCGGCGCCGTGCGGCGTCGAGTTGGAGCGTGAAGCTGTAGCCGAACAGAAATGAGAAGAGCAGGTAGAACTTCATCTCGAACAGCAGCGCCACGCTGTCGTGGATCCCGTGGTCAAGCCGGGAGGAGTACGCCGGGTCAGGGATGCGGTGGAACGCGTAGCCCGAGGCGAAGTACCAGATGTTGACCAGCAGGATGCCGAACAACGCGAATCCCCGCAGCGCGTCCACGTCCAGGATCCGATCGAACGCATCACTGCTCGGTGGCGTCCGAGCCATAGGCCTCTTTACCCCGGGGGCAGCGGTGTTCACCACGGCCCGAGCGGGATGCGCGGGCCACCGCCTGCCGCCTCACAACGGCCGGTCCCTGTCACCCCCGTCGGCAGAAGCGGGCGGCGTGCGATCTGCGTGCGATAAGTGGCGGTGATCACGAGCCGAGAGTGGTCAACCACGGGCAACGGCGATCGATGCGGCCGGGCGCCAAAAGCAAGATCCCCACCGGCGTTTCCGCAGGTGGGGACCTCTGTAGCCCGGCGAAAGGCTATGTGGCCAGGGGCGGGGTCGAACCGCCGACCTTCCGATTTTCAGTCGGACGCTCGTACCAACTGAGCTACCTGGCCGTGGTGCTCGGCCCATGCTATCGCATGGCCGATACGCAGAACGCCGCGCATGAAGGGCGCGGCGTCAGCGCTTGCGGTCCTGACGGGACTTGAACCCGCGACCTCCGCCTTGACAGGGCGGCGAGCACTCCAACTGCTCCACAGGACCTAGCTGGTGTTGCATCCGGCCTGAGCCGGACCGTGCCCCCAACGGGATTCGAACCCGTGCTACCGCCTTGAAAGGGCGGCGTCCTGGGCCGCTAGACGATGAGGGCGGCCCCGCCATCATTGCACACTCGCAACTTCAAGCGGACTTGCTCCCATCCGGCCCCGCCGGAGGCATGAGAAGCATATGCCATGCCCCGTCGGTCGACCAAACCGGTATGGCCATGGGCACAGCGACGGACGAAACCGCAGGTCAGAGGCCGTTTCACCGGAGCCGGGAGATCCGGAACCGCCGGTTGAGGTCGGGAATCAGGTGCCGGCAGGCGGCCATGGTCTGGCTCCGGTCGCCGCCTCCGTCGTGCATCAGCACGATCGAGCCGGGGCGGCCCGCCGATTCCACCCGCTTGATGATCGTCGCCGCGGTCGGGTGGTCCCAGTCCTGCGGGTCGACGCTCCAGTGCAGCGACCGCATGCCCAGCTGGCGGGCCACGGCCACCTCCTCCGGCGTCCACCGGCCGCCGGGCTGGCGGAACCAGGCGATTCGTGCGCGCGGCACGGCCGCTCGGATCGCCTGGTTGGTGCGGAGCAGGTCGGCACGGATGTCGGCGACCGGCCGCCGGCCCAGGTTCAGGTCGTGCCGCCAGCTGTGGTTGCAGAGCTGGTGGCCCTCGCGGACGATGCGCGCCACCAGTTGCGGGTAGCGCCGGGCCTGCCGGCCGATCAGGCAGAACGTCGCGGTGACGTGGGCCGCCCGCAACTGGTCGAGCACCTGCGGCGTCCAGCGTGGGTCCGGCCCGTCGTCGAAGGTCAGCACGACCCCCCGGTCGCCGCTGCTCCGGCGCAGCCCGGCGGGAAGCGTCTTCGGTAGTGGGCGCAACGTCGGCTTCGGCCGGGTGCGGGTGGGGTGCGGCCGGTGTGTCGGCTTCGGTGTCGCTGTGGCCGCCGGTGGGCCGCTGGCCTGGGACGGGGTCTTGCCGGGATCGCCGCAACCGGACAGGAACAGGGCCAGGCCGAGGGCGAGCGCCAGCACGGCGCGTGGACGCATCGTCGCTCCCGAGAGGGGGTCGGGGTACGGACTTTCCGACCGTAGTGGACGAAGCGCCGAAACGGGAGTCGGGTCAGCCGGCCGCGGGCTGGTCCAGCGAGTCCCGGACGGCCAGCGCCAGCGAGACCGCCTCGGTCAGGTCCACCGGGCGGACCGCGCCGGCGGGCAGCTCGTCGGCCTGCCAACCCGGCCCTGCCGCGAGCACCAGCAGCGGCCGGCGCGGAGCGGCGAGCAGCGCGGAGAGCTGTTCGGGATCCGCGGTGGCCCGGGTGTGCGACCAGAGCACGACGGCCGCCGGCCCGGTCCGGGCGACCGCCTCGAGCAGGGCCGCAACCGGCACCCGCGCCCCCAGCATGCGACAGCCCATCCCGGTCTCGGCGAGGGCGGCGGCCAGCGCCTCCAGCGGCAGGGTGTGCTGCTCCTCGTCGGCGCAGGAGAGCAGGATCCGGGCCGGCCCGGTGGGCGGCCGGGCCCGCGCCGCCGTGGCGAACGCCTCGGAGACACAGCGGGACATCAGGTGTTCCACCTCGATCAGCCCGGCGGTGGCGGCATGCCGCTCGCCGATGCCGGCGAGCACCGGCCGGAGCAGGCCGTCCCAGGTGGCCACCACCCCGTCGGCGGCGAGGGCGGGCGCGATCGCCTCGCCGATGGCCACCGGGTCCAGCCGCATGGCGGCGCGGGCCAAACCCCGGGCGGCCGGCCCGGCCCGGCCGACCGGGATGGTCGTTCCGCCGCCGTCCCGGGTGCCGCCCGGGCGGAGCGTCCCGAGGTCGGCCGGGATCGCCGCGGGTGCCTGCCGGGCCCAGCGGGCCGCCTCGGCCGGGGTGACCCCCTCGGCGGTGAGCCGCCGCATGATCTCCAGGCGCGCGAGATCGGCCGGCGTGTAGCGCCGGTGGTGTCCCGGTACGTGCTCGCTGGGACCGAGACCGTAGCGCTGGTGCCAGGTACGCAGCGTGGTGACCGCGACGCCCAGCCGGCGCGCGACGGCCCCCGCGCTCAGCGCCTCATCGGCCAACCGGCCGCTCCGGTGCCTCATCAGCCGGGACATCGCCGGGTGCCGCACCGGTGGTACGCGCCGGATGCAGCAGCCGGTTCACCACCCCGCCCAGCCACGGCGCGTACGCGCGGGGGTCGGCGTCGAGGTCGGCCTCGAGTTGGTGCGGGTCGACCCAACGCAGGGCGGCCACCTCGTCGGGATCCGGCTGGGTGTCCAGGTCGGCGGGCACGTCGGCGCGGAGCACGTGGTCGTACTCGAACTCGACGCGGCCGGTGGCCGGGTCCTCGGCGTAGTAGACGTACACCCCGACCTCGGTGAGGTCGACCGGGCCGAGGCCGAGTTCCTCGGCGAGGCGGCGATTGGCGGCCTCGGCCGGCGACTGGCCCGGCAGCGGGTGACCGCAGCAGGAGTTGGCCCAGCGCAGCGGGAACCGGGTCTTCGCGGCGGCCCGCTGCTGGAGCAGGGTCCGGCCCCGCGGGTCGACCAGCAGCACCGAGAACGCCCGGTGCAGCCGGCCCGGCGGCTGGTGGGCGGCGGCCACGGTCGCCTCGCCGAGCACCTGCCCGGTGTCGTCGACCAGCTCGACCAGGTGACCCTCCCGGGCGGTCATGACACCCTCCCGGTGACGCGCGCGGCGGCGAGTTTGCCGCTGATCAGGACCATCGGCACGCCCACGCCGGGCTGGGTGCCGGAACCGGCGAAGACCACGTTGCCGAGCGTCCGGTGCAGGTTCGACGGACGGAACGGCCCGGTCTGGAAGAAGCTGTGCGCGGCGGCGAACGGGGTGCCGGCGGCCATGCCCTGCTCCGCCCACTCGGCCGGGGTGACCGTGCGCAGCACCTCGATCCCGGCGCCGAAGCCGACGTAGCCCCGCTCCTCCAGGGTCCCGATGAGCTGGTCGGTGTAGCGGCGGGTGAGGTCACCGCGCCAGTCGAACGGGGCCCGTTCGAGGTTCGGCACCGGGGCGAGCACGTAGTAGGTGTGCCGTCCGGCCGGGGCCACCGACGGGTCGCTGCGGCTCGGGTTGGTCACCAGCAGCGACGGGTCGGTCATCAGCTCGCCTCGCCGGATCACCTCGTCGAAGGTGCCCTGCCAGGACCGTCCGAAGTGGATGTTGTGGTGGGCGATCTTCCGGTAGCCCTGCGTCGAACCGACGTGCAGCACCACGCAGGAGGGCGAGTAGGTGAGCCGCCGCTGCCGACCCTCGGGCAGCAGGTCGCGGTAGGCGACCGGCAGGTCGGGGTTGAGCACCACCACGTCAGCGGGGACCAGCTCGCCGTCGGCGGTCACCACGCCGGTGGCCCGGCCGTGCGCCGTCTCCACCCGGGTCACCGTGGTCCCGTACCGGATCTGCACGCCATGCTTCTCCGCCGCGCCGGACATCGCGCGGGAGACCGCGTGGAGACCGCCGCGCGGGAAGCACACCCCGGCCACCGAGTCGAGGTACGCGATGACCGCGTAGATGGCCAGCGCGTCGTGCGGGGCGAGGCCGGCGTACATGGCCTGGAAGGAAAAGATCCGCTGGGTACGCGGGTCGCGGAAGAACTGGTTGATCTTCGTCTGGAGCCGCCGGAACGCCCCGTTCGCCAGCAGCTTCAGCAGGTTGCCGGTGAGCAGGTCGGTCGGCGCGTCCAGGTTGCGCTCGATGAAGTCGGCCCGCTCCCACCGCCACAGGTTCCGCGCGTAGTCGACGAAGCGCAGGTAGCCGTCGGCCTCGCGGGGACCGCAGACCCGGGCGATCTCGGCGGCCATCCGGGGGGTGTCGGTGATGACGTCCAGCGTCGACCCGTCCGGGTAGTACGCCCGGTAGGCCGGGTCGAGCGGGGTCAGGTCGAGCCAGTCGGTCAGCTCCTCGCCGACCGCGCCGAGCGCCTCGGCGATCAGGTCGGGCATGGTGAGCACGGTTGGGCCGGTGTCGAACTCGTACCCGTCGACGGCGAGCCGACCGGCGCGCCCGCCCGGCACCGGCTCGCGTTCCAGGACGGTCACCTGCCGGCCGCTGCCGGCCAGGTGCAGCGCGCAGGCCAGCCCGCCCAGACCGGCGCCGACGACCACGACCCGGTCCGTGCGTCCGTTCACGGTCCGCACGTGACCACCTCCCTCACGAAGTTGCCCATCATGCCTGCCGGGCGGTGGCGGCGGTGGCGAGCGCCGTCAGCGCGGTACGCGCGGTCCCGTCGATCGGCGCGGTGTCGAGCGCACCCAGCGCCTCGGCCACCCGGTCGGCGATCATCCGCTCGACCCGGATCACCGCACCGGTGTCGCGGACCAGTTCGGCCAGCCGGGCCACCTCCCGGGACCCGGTGACCGTGCCGGCCCGGTCGAGCGCCCGCCGCTGGGCCGGGGTGGCGAGCTGCCGGGCCAGCATGAGCAGCGCGGTCGGCTTGCCGGTACGCAGGTCGTCCCCGGCCGGCTTGCCGGTGGCGGCCGGGTCCCCGTACCCGCCGAGCAGGTCGTCGCGCAGCTGGAACGCCTCGCCGACGGCCAGCCCGTAGCTGGTGTACGTGGCGATCAGCGGCGAGTCGGCGCCGGCCCCGGCCAGGCCGGCACCGAAGAGCAGCGGCCGCTGGACCGTGTAGCTGGCGGTCTTGTAGCGGGCCACCCGCAGCGCCCGGTCCACCGACCAGTTCGTCGCGTCGTGCTCGCCGAGCACGTCGAGGAACTGTCCGGCGACCGTCTCGACCCGCATCTGGTCGTAGCAGCGCCGGACGTCGAGCAGCCGGGCCGGGGGCACCGTGGCGTGTGCCATCAGCCGGTCGGCCCAGACCATGCAGAGGTCGCCGATGAGTACGGCGACCGCCTGGCCGTACCGGTCCGGGTCGCCAGTGTGCCCGGCGGCGCGGTGCCGGGCGGCGGCGGCCCGGTGCGCGGTGGGCCGGCCGCGCCGGGTGTCGGAGGCGTCCATCACGTCGTCGTGCACCAGCGCGAAGGTGTGCAGCAGTTCCAGCGCGGCGAGCGCCGGCAGCACCGAGGCCAGCGGCTCGCCGCCGCCGATCACCCCGCGCCAGCCCCAGTACGCGAACGTCGAGCGGACCCGCTTCCCGCCGGCCAGCACACAGTCGCGGGCGGTCGCGGCGAAACCGCCCATCGCCGCGTCGATCTCGGTCAGCGAGTCGACCTCGGCGGCGAGGAACGCCGCCAGGGTATCGTCGACGCCCGTCACCAGGTCTTTCGTGAACGCGGCCAGCACGTCGCGGACCGGCTCGTCCGTCGCCTCCGGCGGTGCCGGCGCGACGCGGAGCGCATTACCCGCAACTGCGTCGTTGGCCATGGGGGCGAGCGTACCTTAGGGTTACGAGTTGCGTCGATTGCTGCGTCGAACGACAGGGAGGGCCGGTGGACGCCGATCTCACCGCCGCCTACGACCGTTGCCGCGAGCTGCACAGACGTCACGGCCGTACCTACTATCTCGCCACCCGGCTGCTGCCCGCGTGGAAACGGCGGCACGTGCACGCCCTGTACGGCTTCACGCGGTACGCCGACGAGATCGTCGACCGGACCGAGGACCTGCCGCCCGCCGCGCGCGCCGCCCGGCTCCGGGAGTGGTCCGACCGCTTCGTCGCCGGCCTGCACGGGCAGCCGGTGGACGACCCGCTGCTCCCCGCAGTGCTGCACACCATCGCCGTCTTCGACCTGGACCGCGTCGACTTTGCGTCGTTTCTGCGCAGCATGGCGATGGACCTGACGGTCACGTCGTACCCGAGCTACGACGACCTGCTCGACTACATGGAGGGCTCGGCCGCCGCCATCGGCACCATGATGCTGCCGATCCTGGGCAGCTCCGACCCGGTCGCCGCCCGGAAGCCCGCCCGCCAGCTCGGCCTCGCGTTCCAGCTCACCAACTTCATCCGGGACGTCGCCGAGGACCTGGACCGGGGGCGGACCTACCTGCCGGACGAGGACCTGGCCCGGTTCGACGTCACCCGGGGGGACCTGCTCGCCGCCCGGACCGCCGGCCGCGCCACCCCGAGCATCCGCGCGCTGATCGAGTACGAGGTGACCCGCGCCCAGGCCCACTACCTGGCCGCCGCGCCGGGCATCCCGCTGCTCGCCCCCGCCTCGCAGGCCTGCATGCGCACCGCGTACGCGCTCTACGGCGGGATCCTCGACGAGGTGGCCGCCCAGGACTACGACGTCTTCGCGGGGCGGGCCCGCGTACCCCAGCGGCGGCGGATGGCGGTGGCCGCGCGGGCGCTGCTCACCCCGGCCGGCACCCCGCCGGCGGTCCCCGGCCCCGCACTCCAGCCCGCCCTCGTGGCATGAAAGGAGGGGCCCCCGGTTAACGCCTGTCGTTGTACAAGGGGCCCGTCCCAACTGCTCACAGGCAGGAGTGCAGCGCTTCGACCAGCTCCTCCACCCGGTCGTGGTCGGCCAGGCGAGCGGTCGCGTACGCGAAGGTGTAGCCGCGCTCCGGGTCGGCCCAGGCGCTGCTCCCGCCGATCCCGCCCATTCCCCAGCTCCCGTCCGGCTCCCACTGCATGCCCAGCGTCCAGTACGCCCGCCGGTCCAGCACCAGGTCCGGCCCGTCGTACTGCGTCCGGGTCGCCTCGACGACCAGTTCCGGGCTGAACAGGCGCACCCCGTCGAGGGTGCCGCCGGCCAGCAGACCCGCGTACAGGCGGGCCAGGGCCGACGCCGTCGCGTGCAGGTTCACCGCCGGGATCTCGGCGGACCGCCAGAGCGGGCTGTTCACCACGGCCGGGTCGAGCCCGCCGGGCGGGTTGTCCAGCGCCCGGGCGCGCAGCGACCCCGGCTCGCCGTGCGTCCGGTCCGGCCATGCCGGATCGCCGTACGACACGTCGGCGCAGCGCCGCTGGTCGGCCGCGCCCAGCCCGAAGGCCAGGTCGAGGCGCCACGGTCCGGCGATCTCCTCGGCCAGGAACCGCCCCACCGATCGCCCGTCCACCCGGCGGACCAGCTCACCGACCAGGTGCCCGTACGTCCAGGCGTGCTCGCCCGCGACGGACCCCGGCGTCCACTCGGGCTCGGCGGCGGCCAGGTCGGCGCAGAGCAACCCCCAGTCGGCGATCGCCTCGGCGGGCCGGGGCACCGGGAACGCCGGCAACCCGGCGGTGTGGCTCAGCACCTGCCGCACGGTGGCCGGGGTGCGGAACTCCGGCCAGTTCGCCGGCACCGGCGCGTCGAGGTCGACCCGCCCCCGGTCGACCAGCGTGAGCAGGCAGAGCGCGGCCACGGGCTTGCCTACCGAGTAGACGTTGACCAGCGTGTCCGGCCGCCACGGATGGTCGGCCCCGACCGCCGGGACGGCCGAGCCGGGCGGGACGGCCGAGCCGGGCGGGACGGCCGAACGGGAGCCGCCGACCAGGTCGACCACCGGCTGGCCGTCGTACCAGATCGTCAGGCCGGCGCCGGTCTCTCGGCCGGCGGCGAAAAGGTCGTGGAAGCAGTCCCGGACCGGGCCGAAGCGCGCGTGCATCCGGCCACGGTAGGTGGTCGGGATGACTACCGGCGCGGGAATTCCGGCCCGGTCCGGTGGTCGTCGGCCCGGCGGTGCGGAATGCTGACGGCATGGCGGAGCCGGAACTGGTGGACCTGGTCGTGGTCGGGCTCGGGGTCGGCGGCGAGGAGGTGGCCGGGCGGCTCGCCGAGGCCGGCCTCACCGTCGTCGGGATCGAGCGGAATCTGGTCGGCGGCGAATGCCCCTACTGGGGCTGCGTGCCGAGCAAGATGATGATCCGGGCGGCGAACGCCCTGGCCGAGGCGCACCGGGTCAACGAGCTGGCCGGCAGCGCGCAGGTCCGGCCGGACTGGGCGCCGGTGGCGAAGCGGATCCGCGAGGAGGCCACCGACACCTGGGACGACAAGGTGGCGGTGGACCGCTTCACCGGCAAGGGCGGCCGGTTCGTCCGGGGCAGCGGCCGGCTCGACGGCCCGAACCGGGTACGGGTGGGCGAGCAGGTCTTCGAGACCCGGTACGGGATCGTGCTCGGCACCGGCACCCGCCCCTCGGTCCCCCCGATCGACGGCCTCGCCGACACGCCGTACTGGACCAACCATCAGGCGATCGAGGTCGAGGAGCTGCCCGAGACGCTGCTGGTGCTCGGCGGCGGCGCGATCGGGCTGGAGCTGGCCCAGGTCTTCGCCCGGTTCGGCGTACGGGTGACCGTGGTCGAGGCGGCCGACCGGGTGCTCGCCATCGAGGAGCCGGAGGCCTCGGAGATCGCCGCGAAGGCGCTGCGCGCCGACGGGGTCACCATCGAGACCGGCGTCCGGGCCGGGCGGGTCAGCCACGACGGCTCCGCCTTCACCGTCCACGCCGGCGACGCCCGGTTCACCGGCGAGAAGCTGCTCGTGGTGACCGGCCGCATGGCGCACCTGGAGGAGTTGGGGCTGGACACCGTCGACGTGGACGCAGGGCAGCGCTACCTGTCGGTGAACGAGCGGATGCACGTCACCGAGGGGATCTGGGCGGTCGGCGACCTCACCGGCGAGGGCGCGTTCACCCACATCGCCATGTACCAGGCGGGCATCGTCGTCGCGGACGTGCTCGACCACATGCGGCACACCAAGGGCGGCCCGGACGCCAGCGGCACCGCCAGCGTGGTCGGCGGCGCGGCCGGCGTGGTGAGCGCCGTCGGCGGGGCGATGAGCGCCGGCGGGCCGACCGCCGCCGCGGGCAGCGTCCCGATCGCGGACTACCGGGCACTGCCCCGGGTCACCTTCACCGACCCCGAGGTGGGCGCGGTCGGCCTCACCGAGCAGCAGGCCCGCGAGCGTGGCGTCAACGTCCAGGTCGGTTACGCCGACCTGACCGCGTCCACCCGCGGCTGGATCCACAAGGCCGGCAACGCCGGCTTCATCAAGCTGGTCGCCGACGCCGACCAGGGCGTGCTGGTCGGCGCCACCTCGGTCGGCCCGGTCGGGGGCGAGGTGCTGTCGGCGCTGGTGGTGGCGGTGCACGCGGCCGTGCCGATCAGCCAGCTCCGGCACATGATCTACGTGTACCCGACCTTCCACCGTGCCATCGAGGGCGCGCTGAAGGCGTTGAAGTAGGGGATCAGGCGGGCTGAACGCCGTGGCGGCCGGCGCCGGCGGTGAACCGGGCCGCCCCCTTCATCGCGTCGGTGATCAGGGACTCCATGCCGAAGGCCAGCTCGGTGGCCATCGCCTCCGGCTCGGGCAGACCGGCGTTGCCGAGCAGCGCGGCCCGGTCGTTGCGCAGGCAGGTCTGCGGATGCCGGGCGATCTCGGCGGCCAGCCGCTCGGCCTCCGCGCGGGCCTCACCCGGCGCGACCAGCCGGTTCACCAGACCCATCACGTACGCCTCCTCGGCGGGGACCGGGCGGCCGGTGAGGATCAGGTCCATGGCCCGGCTCTCGCCGATCAGCCGGGGCAGCCGGACGGTGCCGCCGTCGATCAGCGGTACGCCCCAGCGCCGGCAGAAGACCCCGAGCACCGCGTCCGACTCGGCGATCCGCAGGTCGCACCAGAGCGCCAGCTCCAGGCCGCCGGCCACGGCGTACCCGGAGATCGCAGCGAGCACCGGCTTGGACAGGCGCATCCGGGTCGGACCCATCGGGCCGTCGCCCTCCGGCTCGACCCGGTTGCCGCGCGGCGTACCGATGGCCTTGAGGTCGGCGCCCGAGCAGAACGTGCCGCCGGCGCCCCAGAGCACGGCGACCGCCGCATCCGGGTCGGCCTCGAAGGCGCGGAAGGCGTCCGCGAGCGCCCGCGCGGTCGGGCCGTCGACGGCGTTGCGGGCCTCCGGCCGGTCCAGGATCACCGTGGTCACCAGACCAGCGTGCTCGACGCGTACCCCCATCGGGTCAGCATGCCCTCGACGGCGGCCGGCGCGCCAGCGATCCGTGGGTTCCTTCCTGGGGGCGCGGGGCGTGACCCCGCTCCCGTCTCCCGGGCTCCGGGCGGCCGGGCCACGGCGCTCGTGTCCGTACCCCCGCAACCCGCCACTGCTGGGTAGGTTCCGTGGGCGCGCTGCGCCGGCCGCGATGGCACGCGCGGCGGCGTTCTTCGAGACGGCGGTTCCGGAACCGGTCTGACGTTTGCTGCGCGGCGCACCGGCCAGCCAGGGTACTGGGGCGGTAGAGCGGGATGGGGGCGCGGGCGAGCCAGCGAGGGATGCGCCATGCCGTGCCCTCGACGCACCCCCCCCGCGCCCCTTCGGCGGTCCCGTGTCAGAACGCCTCGTCCAGCGCCACCGTCCCCGCCACCGCCACCTGGTACGCCGACACCCGGCGCTCGAAGAAGTTGGTCAGTTCCTGCACGTCCTGCAACTCCATGAACGGGAACGGGTTCGTCGACCCGTACGCCGGCGGGAGGCCGAGCCGGGCGAGCCGGGCGTCCGCGACGTACTCCAGGTAGCGGCGCATGTCGGCGGTGTTCATGCCGGGCAGCCCGTCGCCGCAGAGGTCCCGGGCGAAGGCCAGCTCCGCGGCGACCGCCTCGTCCAGCATGGTCCGTACCTGCGCGGCCAGTTCGTCGTCGAACAGGTCCGGTTCCTCCGCCCGGACGGTGTCCACCACGCCGAAGGCGAACTCCATGTGCATGGACTCGTCGCGGAACACCCAGTTGGTGCCGGTGGCCAGCCCGGAGAGCAGGCCGCGCGAGCGCAGCCAGTAGACGTACGCGAAGGCGCCGTAGAAGAACAGTCCCTCCACGCAGGCGGCGAAGCAGATCAGGTTGAGCAGGAACGCCCGCCGGTCCGCCCGGCTCTCCAGCCGGTGCAGTGAGCCGATCGAGTCGATCCAGCGGAAGCAGAACTCCGCCTTGTCGCGGATCGACGGGATGTGCTCGATGGCGGCGAACGCCTTCGCCCGCTCGTCGTGGTCGGGCAGGTAGGTGTCCAGCAGGGTCAGGTAGAACTGGACGTGCACCGCCTCCTCGTAGAGCTGGCGGGAGAGATAGAGGCGGGCCTCGGGCGCGTTCACGTGCTGGTAGAGGTTGAGCACCAGGTTGTTCGCCACGATCGAGTCGCCGGTGGCGAAGAACGCCACCAGGCGGTGGACCAGGTGTCGCTCGCCGTCGGAGAGCTTCGCCAGATCGGGTACGTCGGAGGCCAGGTCCACCTCCTCCACCGTCCAGGTGTTGCGGATGGCGGCCCGGAACCGCTCGTAGAAGTCCGGGTAGCGCATCGGTCGCAGGGTCAGGTCCATTCCGGGGTCGAGCAGCATCGTCACTGGCAGGCCTCGCAGATCTCCGGGTTCTCCAGCGAGCAGGCGACCGCCTCGCTCGCCTCGACGGACAGGGTGAGCAGGGCCGGCCCGTCCTGCGTCGGAATGCTCGGCCGCGGCGCGACGGCCGGGGCCGCCGCCACGGTGGTCTGGGCGATCCGGGTGGCCGGGCGGGAACGCAGGTAGTAGGTGGTCTTCAGGCCGGCCCGCCAGGCGTACGCGTACATCGAGGAGAGCCGGCCGATGGTCGGGCTGGCCTGGAACAGGTTGAGCGACTGCGACTGGTCGACGTACGGCGCCCGCGCGGCGGCCAGGTCGATCAGCGCCTTCTGCGGCAGCTCCCACGCGGTGCGGTACAACGCCGTCAGCTCCGCCGGCAGGTCCAGCTCCTGCACCGAGCCGTCGGCCCGCTTGATCGCGTCCCGGGTCTGCGGCGTCCACCGGCCCAGCCGCTTCAGGTCGGCGACCAGGTGCCGGTTGACCTGGAGGAACTCCCCGGAGAGGGTCTCCCGCTTGAAGACGTTGGAGACCAGCGGCTCCACGCATTCGGCGCAGCCGGCGATCGAGGCGATCGTCGCGGTCGGGGCGATCGCCACCAGCAGGGAATTGCGCAGCCCGTGCCGGGCGACCTTCTCGCGGAGCGCGGCCCAGGCGTCCGGCCGGGTGGGCCGGGCGTCCGGCCAGTGGTCCGGGTGCAGCACCCCGTCCGCCGCCCGGGTCAGCGGGTACGCCGGATGCGTACCGCGCGCCGCCGCCAGGTCGGCCGAGGCGTCGTACGCCGCCAGGGCGATCTCCTCGGCGATCCGGGTGGAGAGCGCCAGCGCCTCCGGGGAGTCGAACGGCAGCCGCAGCGCGGCGAACACGTCGGCCAGTCCCATCACGCCGAGACCGAGCGGTCGCCACCGCCGGTGCGCCGTGGCCGCCTGCCCGGTGGGGAACCAGTTAAGGTCGATCGCCCGGTCCAGCGCGCCCACCGCGAGGCGTACCGTCCGGGCCAGCGCCGCGAAGTCGACGCCGGCGGCCGACCCGGCCTCGGGCGCGGTCAGCGGCAGCAGGTGCGCGGCCAGGTTGATCGAGCCGAGGGTGCAGACCGCCGTCTCGTCGTCGCTGGTCACCTCGAGGATCTCCGTGCAGAGGTTGGAGTGGTGCACCACGCCCCCGCCCGCGCCAACCTGGTTGCAGGTGCGGTTCGCCGCGTCCTTGAAGGTCATCCAGCCGTTGCCGGTCTGCGCCAGGGTCCGCATCATCCGCGCGTACAGGGTGCGGGCCGGCAGCGTCCGCACGGCCCTGCCCGCCGCCTCCGCCGCCCGGTACGCGACGTCGAACTCCTCGCCCCAGAGGTCGACCAGCTCCGGCACCTCCTTCGGGTCGAACAGCGACCAGTCGGCGTCCGCCTCGACCCGGCGCATGAACTCGTCCGGCACCCAGTTGGCCAGGTTGAGGTTGTGCGTACGCCGGGCCTCGTCGCCGGTGTTGTCCCGCAGTTCCAGGAACTCCTCGATGTCGGCGTGCCAGGTGTCCAGGTAGACGCAGGCCGCGCCCTTGCGCCGGCCGCCCTGGTTGACCGCCGCCACGCTGGCGTCCAGGGTGCGCAGCCAGGGCACGATGCCGTTGGAGCGGCCGTTCGTGCCGCGGATCAGCGACCCGCGCGAGCGCACCCGTGACCAGGAGATGCCGATCCCACCGGCGAACTTGGACAGCTTCGCCACCTGCGTGTAGCGCTCGTAGATGGACTCCAACTCGTCGCGCGGGGAGTCCACCAGGAAGCAGGAGGAGAGCTGCTGATGCCGGGACCCGGCGTTGAACAGCGTCGGTGAGCTGGGCAGATAGGCCAGCCGGGCGATCAGCCGGTACAGCTCGCGGGCCTCCTCGACGGTGTCCGACAGGCCGGCGGCCACCCGCAGCCAGAAGTGCTGCGGCCGTTCCAGCACCGCGCGGCTGCCCGGGTGGCGCAGCAGGTAGCGGTCGTACAGCGTGCGCAGGCCGAAGTACTCGAACGCGTCGTCGTGGGCGTGGTCGACCAGGCCGTCGAGGGCGTCGGCGTGCGCCGCGACGAAGCCGGCGAAGTCGGGGTCCAGCAGGCCTTCGGCGTACGCGGCCGCGACGCTGTCGCGGAACGTGGCGATGCCCTGCGCGGTCGTCTCGTCCGCGATCCGCCCGGCGAGCAGCCGGGCGGCCAGCCGGGCGTACGCCGGCTCCTCGACGGTCAGGCCGGCTGTCGCCGCGATGGCCAGTTCGGTCAGTTCCGCCTCGTCGGCTAGGGCGGTACGCCCCGACTCGACCAAGGCCAGGATCCGGTCCGGGTCGGTGTCGGGCAGGTCGTGGTGGTGCCGGTGCAGCAGGTCCTGCAGTGCCTCGGCCGCGGGCGGGGCATAGGTGGATGACGCCGTCACGTGCTCTCCTGGGTGTCGGTGTGGACCCGCGGAAGGGCGCGACGGCACGCCGGAACGCCACCGGTCGCTGTGCCGGCGGTGTCCCGTACGGCTCGACGGCCCTCCCGCGAGGCCTCGAGGTGGTACGCGCGCCGGGTGGGCGCGCCCTGCTGGCAGGTCTTCGGACTCGCGGGCTGACGCGTCTCCGCGCTCGCCTACTGGCCGTCGCTTCCCGGACCCCGTCGGGCCCAGTGCTCGTGACGGCGGTCGTTCCCGCTCACCGCTGCGGGGCAGTCCCGGATTCGCACCGGGTTCCCTCTTTGGCGCGACGCCTGGCTGACGTCGCCGCCTGGCTGACACAAAGGTCGAACCAGCAGTGGAAGTGATCCTAGATGTAGTGGTCTAACAAAAGCCAGCACGCCAGATGTCGTGGGCGTGTCGCCGCGCCGAGAAGGTCCGCCGGGCGTACAGCCTGGACGGAGGCCGACCCCGTCAGCGGGGTGGAAAGAGTGGGCGGCACCCGATGGGGTGATTCGTCGCCGCCGCCCGGTTTGGGACCTCGCCTGCCGGGAAGTCGCGGAACGTGCGCGAACTACTGACGAAACTCGAACAGGCGTCCCGGCTGGACCGGATCGGTGACCGACTACAGCAGGCCGTCCAGGGCACCCTGCGTACCCAGCGGATCCGGGACCTGCTGCACGGCGTCTGGCTGGGGCACCCGCTGCACCCGGCGATGGTGCAGGTGCCCGTCGGCGCCTGGATCAGCGCCGCGGTGCTGGACCTGATGCCCGGGCAGCGCCGGGCCGCGACCACGCTGATCGGGATCGGCACGGCGAGCGCCGTACCGGCCGTCGTCGCCGGGCTCAACGACTGGGCGGCCCTCTCCCGCGACCAGCGCCGGGTCGGCCTCGCGCACGCCGCCGCGAACTCCGTCGCCCTGGCCTGCTACGCCGGCTCGCTGGCCGCGCGGCGGAACGGCCGGCACGGCATGGGGCGGGCGCTGGCGTTCCTGGGGTTGTCGGTGGTGAGCGGTGGGGCGTACCTGGGCGGGCACCTCGCGTACAAGCAGGGGGCGCAGGTCAGCCAGAGCATCTCCGAGCTGCACCTGATGAGCGACGGCTGGCATCCGCTGGGTGAGCTGGCCACCCTCCCGGAGCGGCAACTCCTCACCCGGGAGATCGACGACGTGTCGGTGGTCCTCTACCGGCACGGCGAGGAGGTCACCGTGATGCTGGAGCGCTGCCCGCACCAGAGCGGCCCGCTCGGCCAGGGCGAGGTGCAGGAGATCAGCGGCCACGCCTGCGTGGTGTGCCCGTGGCACGGCAGCACGTTCCGGCTCAACGGCGGCGAGGTGGTGCACGGGCCGTCCGGCAACGACCAGGTCGTCCTGCCGACCCGGGTCGTCAACGGCCGCCTCGAGGCCCGCCTCCCCTGACCGGTCCCGCCCGCAACCGCGCCAATTGCTCGGGGGGTTGCGTCGTACCCGAGGGGCAAGCATAGGCTGACGCCCGCCGATGCAACCGAAGGCATTTGGTCGAGCGCGTTCAGTGATGACTGGTGGTGATGGCCGGGTGGGTGTCCGGGCGATGGCCCCCGCCCGGCGTCCGGCGGTACGCCTGCTGGCCGCCCTGGCGGTCGTACCGCCGATGCGGCTGGCGGTCGCGCGGTACGCCGTACCCCCGGAGTCGGCGGACCGGACCGGGTGTGACGGCTGCGGCGCGCCGATCGGCCTGGACCGGCCGCTGCCGGCGCTCGGGCCGGCGGCCCGCTGCCCGGCGTGCCGGGCCCGGGTCGGCGCGGCGCCCGGCGTGGTCGAGCTGGCGCTGGTCGCGGCGGTGGCGGTGCTCGCGCTGACCGGCGGCCCGCTCGGAGTGCGGCTGGCGGCGGCCTGGTCGCTGGCCTGTGCGGTGCCGCTGGCCCTGGTCGACGCGGCGGTGCGCCGGCTCCCCGACCGGCTCACCTACCCGGCGGCGGCCGGTGTCTGGGCGTGGCTCGGGGTGGCCGGGCTGGCCGGGGCCGGTCCGGCGCCCTGGCTGCGGGCCGTCGTGGCCGGGCTGGTCCTCGGCGCGGGTTTCGCGGCGACCACCCTGCTGCTCGGCCGGCGCGGATTCGGGCTCGGCGACGCCAAGTTGGCGCTCGGCGCCGGGGGGCTGCTCGGCTGGTACGGCTGGCCGGTGCTGGTGGTCGGGCTGGCGCTCGCCGTCGCCCTCGCCGCGCTGGCCGGCCTGGCCCTGCTGGTGGCCCGCCGGGTCCGCTGGACCAGCCACCTCCCCTTCGGCCCGTTCCTCGTCGCCGCCACCGCCCTGACGCTCCTCCTCACCCCCGCGCTGTAGGTTCTCGTAGCCCGTGGCATCTGCTCGGCGCCGGTGAAGCCGGCCGCCCAGGCCTGCGGTGCCGCGACCTGGTGCAGGTTCCCGTCGAGCCGCGTGGCGCGGTCGAGGGCTGCCGCCCGCACCTTGCGATCCAGCCAGACCTTGCCGCCGCCGGCGACGAGTGCCGAGCCGAGGGACGGACCCCGCACCGGTTCGGCGGCGAGTGACGTAGATCACTCGGAATGAACTTTCGCCCGCCGGTCACGTCCGGAGCACCCGGATAACCTTTCGCGCTCATCCAGGGAGAATGATGCGTTCAGTTCGCAAGATATCCGCACTGGCATTGCTGGTGCTGGGCGTCTCGGCGGTGGCTCCGGGCGGTTCGCCGGCGTCGGCGCAGCCCCAGGCCGCGAAGCCGGCGACCCCACCCGCGGTCGCGTCCAAGCCCCGGACGGTCACTCTGCTCACCGGCGACACCGTTCACGTCAGCACTGTGGACGGTCAGACGGCTGTCGACGTCGTACCGGGCAAGGGACGGGAACGGATCCCGTTCATCACCCACAGCGCCGGCAAGGACGTGCGGGTCATCCCCGCCGACGCCGTCGGCCTCCTCAACCGGGGCAAGCTCGACGAGCGGCTCTTCGACATCTCGACGCTCGTCGGCTTCGGCTACGACGACACCCGGGCCGCCCTGCCGCTCATCGTCCAGCACAGCGGCGCCGCCCCCGCCGGCCTCGCCGGCGCCCGGACCACCCGTGAGCTCTCCGGGATGAGCGCTGTCGCGGAGAGCCGCACTGACGCGGTGTCCTTCTGGAACAGCCTCACTGCCGCCGCGAGTGGCACCGAGCGGCAACTGCGGGCCGGGTTCGACAAGATCTGGCTCGACGGGCTGCGCCACCCCACCCTCGACGTAAGCGTCCCGCTGACCGGCGCGCCGGAGGCCTGGCAGGCCGGCTGGACGGGAACGGGGGTGAAGGTCGGCGTGATCGACACCGGCGTCGACCAGACCCACCCCGACCTGGCCGGCCGCGTCGCCGCCGCGGAGAACTTCACCTCCGACCCGGACACCCTCGACCGGGTCGGTCACGGCACCCACGTCGCCTCCACCATCGCCGGCAGCGCGGCCGCGTCGCAGGGCCGTTACAAGGGCATGGCGCCCGGCGCGTCCCTCTACAGCGCCAAGGTCTGCGTCGAATACGGCTGCCCGGAGTCGGCGATCCTGGCCGGCATGACCTGGGTGGCGCAGCAGGGCGTCAAGGTCGCCAACATGAGCCTCGGCGGCCCGGACAGCCCGGACACCGATCCGATCGAGGCGGCCCTGGCCGACCTCACCCACCGTTACGGCGTGCTCTTCGTCGTCGCCGCGGGCAACGACGGCGAGGCCGGCGAGTCCACGGTGAACTCGCCCGGCGACGTGGCCGAGGCACTGACCGTGGGCGCCGTGACCAAGACGGGCGAGCTGGCCTATTTCTCGAGCCGGGGTCCGCGCGCGGGCGACGCCGGCATCAAGCCGGACATCACCGCGCCGGGCGTCAACATCGTCGCCGCCCGCAGCTCGACCTCCGACCTGCGGCCGTTCGCCGAGAACCCGCAGTACGCCAGCCTCTCCGGCACCTCGATGGCGACTCCGCACGTGGCGGGCGCGGCGGCGATCCTGACCCAGCAGCACCCGGACTGGACGCCTGAGCGGATCAAGGCCACGCTGATGGCGGCCGCGCAGCCGAACGCCGCCATCGGCGTCTACGGGCAGGGCGCGGGCTTCCTCAACGTCGCCCGGGCGATCCAGCAGCCCGTCACGGCGAGCCCGGTCAGCGTCGCCTTCGAGCGCACCACCGCTGCGCAGCAGCGCACGATCACGTACGCGAACGGCGGCTCTTCCGACCTCACCCTGGCCGTCTCCCTCGACGCCAAGGACGCCGACGGCGCCCCGGCGCCGGCCGGCCTGTTCAGCCTCAGCGCCTCCTCGGTGACGGTCCCGGCCGGCGGCACCGCCACCGTGACCGTCAACGTGCAGGCCGGCGCCGACCTGCCCGACCGCTACTTCGGCGGTGAGGTGACCGCCACCGGCGGCGGCGCGCAGGTGCAGACCCCGGTCGCGCTCGACGTCGCCCGCCACCAGTTGACCCTCAAGCTCGTCGGGCCGGACGGCGGAGCGCCCACGCCCGAGCAGGGCTGGGTGACCGTCCTGATGGACCTGGACCGGCAGACCGTCCTGGTGCTCGGCGACCCCGCGGCCACCAGGTACCGGATCCGCGCGGGCCGCTACCTGGTCCAGACGTACATGGTGAGCAGCGACCCGGCCTTCCCGTACCTCACTTCGCTGATGCGCCCGAGCCTCGACCTGACCACGGACCAGGCGCTCACCATGGACACCCGCCTGGCGAAGCCGATCGCGGTGTCGGTGCCGAACCCGAAGGCCACCGCGATACACCAGGAGTCCGGCTGGACGATCCGGACCGAGCAGCCGCAGATCTGGGGCAGCAACGACCCGTACGGCGTGCTGATGAACGTCCCCTTCGACCACCTGCGGACCGCGCAGATCGGGGCCGGCGATACGCCCGGCTTCGTCTCCTACGTCCACGGGATCTGGGGCCAGGTGGACCAGGACGGCGGCCTGCACAACAGCCCGTACGTCTACCGGGTCTACCTCTACGAGCCGGAGAAGATGATGACCGGGCTGACCCGCAAGCTGCGCGCGGGCGACTTCGCCACGGTCCGCTCCCAGATCAGCGCGGACGTGGCCGGCGTGCCGGTGTCGCGGTACGCGGTCGCGCACGCGCCCGGCAACTCGCCGATCTACCGCGACGAGCGCAGGGCCGTGCCGATCTTCACCTACGACGTGCCGAGCACCATCACCGAGTACTACAACCACGACAAGCAGGCGGTGTGGCAGACGACCTCGGCCCAGCGGGGGTACACGTACTACCAGTCGGCGTGGACCAGCTTCCAGCCCGGGCGCACGTACAAGGTGAAGTGGGCCAACGCGGTGGCCGGGCCGGTCTTCCCGGAGCCGAACTTCGGCCAGCAGTTCGCCACCCGCTACTGGGGCGACCAGCTGGGCGGGCCGGGGCCGCTGCACGGCGACGGCACCGGGCACATGGGCTTCCGGTTTGCTCGCGAGGGCAGCGTGCAGGTGGACCTCTACCGCAACGGGGTCAAGATCGGCGACGCGACCGAGGCGCCCTGGGTGTGGAACGTGCCTGCGGAGGCGGGTGACTACCGGTTGGCCGCGACCTTCCGCAGCGACCCGGCGTTCACCCTGTCGACGGTGGTCGACGCGGAGTGGACCTTCAAGTCCGAGCACGTGAGCGACGGCGAACTGGTGAAGCTGCCGATGACGGCGATCCGGTACACCCCGGAGCTCGACATCGACAACCGGGCGCCGGCCGGCCGGCTGTTCAAGATCCCGATCTCGCTCGACCGTCAGGTCGGGGCGGCGCCGGGCCAGACCAGCAGCTTGACCGTCGAGGCGTCCTTCGACGACGGCAAGACCTGGCAGCAGCTGACCGTGCAGCGGTCCGGCGAGAAGGCGGTCGCCTGGGTGCACAACCCGGCCGGCACCGGCTTCGTCTCGCTGCGGGCCGCCGCGACGGACACCAGCGGTAACACGGTCAAGCAGACCATCATCCGCGCCTACCGGTACTGAGCGAGGGCCCCGGACGCGGCGCCCACCGGCGCCGCGTCCGGGTCACCGGTGCCAGAGCAGCCGGTTGCGGATCCGCCGGGCCATCGGCGAGTCCGCCCCGTCGCGCTGGTAATAGTCGTAGACCCGCTCGATGGCGGCGTCCCGCTCGGCCGCGTCGTCGTGCTCCTCCCCGAGCTCCACGGCATAGGCGCGCAGCAGATCATGCATCCGCCACCGGCCGTCGCCCGGCTGGACCAGCAGCTGCGCCCCGAGCTCGGCGAGCAGGCCGCGGGCAGAGCGCAGGGACAGGCCGCCCAGGGCGGCCGCCGCTTCCGTGCTCAGCTCCTCGGCCGGGTGCAAGGGCAGCAGCCGGAAGAGCCGGGCTGCCTCGGGAGTCAGGGCCCGGTAGGAGCAGGAGAAGCTCGCCTCCAGCTCGGCATGTGCGTCCCCGAAGCCGGCCAGCCGACCGTCGGCGTCGGCCAGCTCACCGGCAACCGCGGGCAGGCTGAGCCCGGGCCGGCCGACGCTGCGGGTGGCGACCAGCGCCAGGGCCAACGGCAGCCGGCCGCACCGCGCGATGATCTCGTCGACGGCGGCCGGGTCGGCGGCCGCCGCGTCGCTGAGCCACCGGGTGAGCAGCTCGCGGGCCTCGGCGTCGGTCAGCAGATCGAGGTGCAGCGGGTGGGCACCCGCCGGGCCGGCCACGCCGGTGATCCGGCGGCGGCTGGTGGCGATGACGAGACTGCCGCCGGTGCCGGGCAGCAGGTGCCGGATCTGGTCCCAGTCGCGGCAGTTGTCGAGCAGGATCAGCACCCGGCGCTCGGCCAGGATGCTGCGGTAGAGGCCGGCCTGGGCGGGCAGCTCGGCCGGGATGGCGGCCGGCGCGACCCCGAGGGACCACAGGAAGCCGCGCAGCGCCTCCGCCGGTGTCATCACCGACTGCTCGCCGGAGTCGAAACCGCGCAGGTCCGCGTGCAACTGCCCATCGGGGTAGCGGGCGGCCAGCTGGTGGGCCAGGTGCACCGCGAAGGTGGTCTTCCCGACGCCGGGCATTCCATCGATGACCAGCGCGGTGGCCCGCCGGTCCCCGGCCAGCAGCTCCTCCGCGGCGGCCATGGCGCCGTGGCGGCCGGTGAAGTAGGGGTGGTCGGCCGGCAACTGCGCCGGCGGCTCGGCCCGGGTCGACTGCGACAACTCCAGCTCGGCTGGCGGCCATAATTCGGCCTCCGCGCCGCTAGGCGGCACTCCGGACCGAATGAAGGCCGGGCGGCCAAATTCGGCCTCCGCGCCGCTAGGCGGCACTCCGGACCGAATGAAGGCCGGTCTGACGCCGCGCCGCGACCTGGAGCCGTCGGCCGGGGCGTCGTGGTCGAGCAGGCTGTCCCGGGCCGCGCGCAGCTCGCCGCCCGGCTGGATGCCGAGCTCGCGGGCGAGCCGGTGCTCGAGGTCGGCATAGGCCGCGAGGGCCTCGGCCCGCCGGCCGTCCGCGGCGAGCGCGAGCAGCAGCCGCGCCTGCAGTGCCTCGTCCAACGGCTCGTATTCGGCGGCCAGCCGGATCGCCGGCAGCACCGCGTGGACGCACCCGGCCCGCAAGGCGGCGTCGGCCGCCGCGCGGACGGCCGCGAACAGCTCGCCGTCGACCGCGACGAACTCCGGATGGGCCCGGCCGCCGGCCTGCAGGCCCGAGGCGCACCGGTCGCGCCACAGCGCGAGCGCCTCCCGGTAGAGCTCGACGGCCGGTTCGCCGGAGCGGCCACCGGCCCGGGCGACCAGGCGCCGGAAACGCAGCAGGTCGAGCGACTCCTCGTCGATCCGCAGCCGGTATTCGGCGCCGTCGCGGATCAGCATCGAGCCCGCTGCCCGTGTCGGCAGGCCCGGCTCGAAGTGCCGCCGGAGCATCCCGACGTGCCGGTGCACCACATTGACCGCGCTGGGTGGGGGGTCGGACTCCCAGAGCAGGTCGACGAGCTCGGCGACGCTGACCGCGCCGCCGGCCCGGGCCAGCAGCAACGCCAGGATCAGCCGCTGCTGCCGGGTGCCCAGGTCGATTTCGGACTGGCCGCGCCAGGCTCGCACCGGGCCGAGCACGGCGAAAGAGAGCGGGCTGGTCATCTTGCTGCGATTTATACAGGGCCGGTTGCCGCGATCGCCACAGCAGGCCAGGGGCCCCGGGGCGCGTTGCGGCAAGGTGAGCGGCCGGATCGGGCCGCCGGAGTCTCCCTACTCAGGCCGCCTTGAGGCCGGTGCGCAGGGCGCGCAGCGCGTAGTGGGTCCGGGACTTCACCGTGCCGATCGGCACTCCCAGCCGGCCCGCGACCTCTTCCGGTGACCGCCCGACCAGATAGACCTCGGAGAGCAGACTGCGCTGCGCCGGGCTCAGCCGGCCGAGCGCGCGCCGAATGGCGTGCGACGCCAGCGCGGTGCCGGTGGTGTCGTCACCAGCGGGAATCCAGGTCATGTCGACGAGATGGACCTCGGCCGGGCGGCCTCGCCGCAGCCGGACGCCGTCGATGACGAGCCGCCGGGCGACGGTGCAGAGCCACCGGCGGGCGGCATCGGGCTCGGCCGGCACGGAGTCGAGGTGGCGCCAGGCCCGCAGCATCGTCTCCTGGAGCAGATCCTCGGCGGTCTGCCGCTGGTCGCGGGTCAGCATGAGCAGGAGACGCAGCAAGGCACGGGCGTGGTCCGCATGCAGCGCGGTCATGCGCTCGGCCCGGCCGGACGGTGATCCGTCGAGTGCTCGCAGCACGATATCTCCCCCATAGGCAGGAGCAACGGTGAATGCGGCACGAGCCTAGGGTTGATCGATGCGAATGGACTGACGCGTAAGTGCGAATCGAGTGCCGTCGCCGAACGCAATCGGTCACGGACGCGACGTGACCGCCGCGAGCAGGCCGGCCAGCCGCCGGCCGGTCCGGGTCTGCGCGTACGGGATCAAGGCCAGCGCCTCCTGCCACGCCCGCACCGCGCCGTGCTGGTCGCCAGCAGCGGCGAGGGCGTCGCCGAGCAGCGCCAGCACCTCCGCGGCCGGCGCCGACGCCGAGGCCTCCTGGTAGGCGACGGCCGCCTCGCGCCAGCAGTCGACCGCCTTGCCGAGCTCCCGGCGGGCGGAATGCACCTGGCCGAGCACCTCCCACGCCTCGGCGATGCCCAGCCTGTACTGCGCTCCGCGCGACAGCGCCATCGCCTGCTCGGCGCAGCGCACGGCCTCTTCCTCCCGGCCCAGTTCGGCGTTGCTCGCGGCCATGATCACCAGGCCGTCCGCGAGCAGTTTGTCGTCTCCGGCCACCCATGGCCCCAGCGCCGCGGAAAGCGTCCGGACGACCTCCTCGTGTCGCCCTTGGGCGCCCAGGATCATCGCCCGGTTGATCCCGGCCCGGGTCACCTCGCCGTGCAGGCCGAGCCGGGCGAGCAGCTCGAGCGCCCGGTCGAGATGCCCGACCGCGGTCTCGTGCTCGCGCCGGAAGTAGGCCGCCCCGGCCAGGCTGCGGTGCATCCGGGCCTGCCCGACCAGATCGCCGCCCGCCCGGGCGGCCTCGAGAGCCACCTCGCCGGTCGTCGTCCAGTCGGCCCACCGGCCGCTGCGGTCGAAGAAGTGCTGCATGCCCAGGGCGAGCTGCCAGGCGTCGGTATGCCGGCCCTGCCGGGCGGCCCGGCCGACCAGCACGATCAGGGCCTGCCGCTCGGCGGTGAACCAGCGCAGGGCGTCGCCGTGGCTGGCGAAGCGCAGCGGGGTCTCGCCCGGCCCCGGCTCGATCAGCGGGTGGTCTTCGGAGGCCAGCAGCCGCCGGTGCGCCTGATAGCAGGTGGCCCGGTAGAACTGCAGGCAACGCAGCTCCGCGGCGGCGCGCTCGGCCGGGCTGTCCGTCTCCTCGCCGAGTTCCGTGGCATAGGCCAGCAGCAGGTCGTGGGTGCGGTAGCGGCCCGGCAGGTCCTCGCTGATCAGGTGCGCGCGGCTCAGCTCGCCGAGCAGCGCCCGCCCGGTCCGCGGCGGGACGCCGGCCAGGCCCGCCGCCCCGGCGATCGAGATGTCCGGGCCGGGATGGATCGGCAGCAGCCGGAAGAGCCGGGCGGCCGGGGCGGAGAGTGCCTGGTAGGACCAGGAGAAGACGGCACGCAGGCCGGTCTGCGGGTCGTCGCCGTCGAAGCCGTCCAGGCTCCGGGGCGCTTGGGCCAGCTCGGCGGCGATCTGCGCCGGCGGCGTCCGCGGCAGGCTCGCCGCGCGGGCGGCCACCACGGCCAGCGCGAGCGGCAGCCGCCCGCAGCTGGCGATGATGGCGTCGATCGCGGCCGGGTCCGCCGCGACGCGGCCGGCGCAGAGCGGCCCGACGAGTACCGCGCGGGCCTCGTCGAGGCTCGGCAGGCCGACCGGCAACGGGTGGGCGCCGGCCGTGGTCAGCAGGCTGCTGAGCCGGCCGCGGCTGGTGACGATCACCAGACAGCCGGGGCTGCCCGGCAGCAGGTACCGGATCTGCTCGGCGTCCCGGCAGTTGTCGAGCACGATCAGCAGGCGCCGGCCGGCAAGGCTGCTGCGGTACATGCCCGCCTGGGCGTGCAACTCGTCGGGAATGCCCTCCTGCGGCACCCCGAGCGAGCCGAGGAAGCCGCGCAGCGCCTCGGCCGGGCTCATCGCCGGCTCCCGCCCGTCGTATCCGCGCAGGTCGACATACAGCTGCCCGTCCGGGTAGCCGGCGGCGAACTCGTGGGCGAGGTGGACGGCAAGGGCGGTCTTGCCGATCCCGGGCATGCCGTCGATCGCGAGCACCGCCGGCCCGTCCGGGCGGGCGACCGCCGCGCGGGCCTCGGCGATGAGGTCGTCCCGGCCGCTGAAGAAGGGCAGGTCCGGCGGCAGCTGTGCGGGCCGGGGGAGTGGCGACGGCGACTCGGTACGGGCTGGCTGGGTGCGCTGGTGCAGCACCCGGTCGTACGCCTCCCGCAGCTCCTCGCCCGGATCGATGCCCAGGTCGTCGGCGAGCCGGCGGCGCACCACCCGGTACATCTCGACGGCTTCCGCCTGGCGGCCGTCGGCGGCGAGCGCCAGCAGCAACCGGCTCTGCAGCGACTCGTCGAGCGGATGCTGCTCGGCGGCCTGCCGCAACGGCGCCAGCACCGCGCTCAGCCGGCCGCAGCGCTCGGCGGCGTCGGCAGCCTCGCGCACGGCCTGGGCGCGTTCGGCCTCCACGGCGAGGAACGCGGGATGCAGGCGGGAGGCCGGTTCCAGGCCCGCGGCGCACCGGCCGCGCCACAGCCGCAGCCCGTCGAGGGAATGCCGCAGCGCCGACTCCGGGTCGCCGTCCTGCAGGCTCCGGCCGGCCAGTCGGCTCAGCGACCGGAACTTCAGCAGGTCAAGGGACCCCTCCTCGGCGCGCAGCCGATAGCCCGAGAGGTCCCGCAGGATGTGCCGGCCCGCCGACCGGGTGGGCAGGCCGGGCTCGAGCAGCCGCCGGAGCACCCCGACGTGCCGGTGTACGACGTTCGCGGCGCTGGCCGGGGCCTCCTCGTCCCAGAGCAGGTCGACCAACTCGGCCAGGGAGACCGGTGAACCGGCCCGGGCCAGCAGCAACGCGAGCACCAATCGCTGCTGGCGGGCGCCCAGACGCAGCTCGGCGCCGGCGCGGACGACCCTGATCGAGCCGAGCACCGAGAAACCGATCGCCTCGCCCGCCTCCGCCTGCACAGCGGCAACGGTAACCGGCCGATCCGGCGGTGCAGCAGCAGCGCGGTGGTCAGGACGGGGCGGCCTGGCGCTGCGCCGGCTGCCCGACCCTGCCGGACATCCGCTCGACGATCTCCTCCAGCGCCTCGAACGCGTACGCCCAGTTGTGGCACTTGAAGCTGCGCAGCCCGTCGATCGGGGTCCGGCAGTCGGCGCAGTGCACGCCGGGGATGGCGTCGGGGACCTCGGTGTTGACGTACTTGCGCTCGCCGAGGATCACCCGGGCGATCATCGCCCGGTCGTGCACCCCGTGCAGCGCGGAGGCGACGATGTCGTACCAGTTCACCCGGCGGCCGCACTTCGGGCAGTCCGGCTCGTCACCGCTGACCCAGAGCGGCGCGCCGATGCTGCGCGCCGGCATGTTCAGCAGCTTCTCCAGCCGGCGTACGTCCGACTCCGGAGTGGTCCAGCGGTGCCGGCCCGGCAGCGAGGCGGGCGAGTCGTAGACCGCGCGGAAGACCACCGGGTCGACCTCCACCGTCTCCCGCCTACCGGTCATCGCTACCTCCCGAGCGTCGCGTGCTCCCCACCGTCGTACCAGGTTGAACGGCGCACGCAGCCGGATCAAGGACGCGGGGGTTCGGCGGTGTGTCGCCGACCGCCCAGACCAGCCGCGTGGGTTGTTACGCTCCGCGCCATGTTTTCCGGCGACGCGGATGCTGACCTGCGGCAGATGGCCCAGCTGATGATCGTCACGCCCGGCTGCCACGCGGACGACCGGGCACTGGCGGCGGCGGTGCTGGCCCGCGCGGCGCAGGACGACGAGCAGGAGGAGCCCGCGCCGGTGCCGGCTCAAAAGCGGCGCTGGTGGCAGCGGCGCGCCTGACATCAGCCCACCGCGCCCCGGCTTTCCTCCCCCCCGGCGGGCCGCTCGCCCGGGGCCGGCTGCCCCGGGCGAGCGGGAGTCGGTCAGCTCACCAGGCCGGCGTCGACGACGTACTCGCCGCCGTGGTGGGCGTCGAACTCGGTGCCGCCGAGCAGCACGGTCGGCTCGGTCTGGTAGGTCGTCACCAGGTCCGAGTCGGTGGCGTCGTCGCCGACGTTCGCGACGGTGCGGCCGTACTGGCTGGTGACCTCGATCCGCACCTGGTAGAGCAGCTCGGTGCGGGCCGTGATGGACCAGGTGCCGTCGGGGTTGACGGTGGTCGAGCCGCCACCGATCGCCTGCCCCTGGCGAGCCAAGAGGGAGACCCGCAGCACGCCCTCGGGGCCGACGGCCGGCTCGCCCTCCTCACGCTGCCCGTCCCGGTCGAGGTCCTGCCAGACGACGCCGCGCACCACACAGGTGCCGGAGATCGCCACCGTGACTGAACCGGTGTTGTTGTCGGCGTTCGACTCGTGCTTGACGGGGGCGATGGTCGCGGTGATCGGCACGGTGGTGCCCGGCGTCGCGCCGGCCACCTCGAACGGCACGTTCAGCCGGTTTCGTGCGCCGGCCAGGAGCTGCGGGTACGCGCACGAGTAGCTGGTCGCGCTGGTCACCGTGCAGTTCCACCCGGAGCCGGCGTACGGCGTGGTCGTCCGCAGGCCGGCGGGCACCGAGACGGTGACCTCGACCGGGCCCGAGTCGCCGTTGCCGTAGTTCCGGAGGTCGATCTGGGCGGTGAAGGTCTCGCCTTCCGCCGGGTTCAGCACGTCGGTCGTCATCAGGTCGACGAGCAGGTCGGGCTGCGTCCGTCCGGCCGCCACCGCGTCAGCCGGGAGAACCGCCGCCGTGCCCCCGAACAGGGCGAAGGCGGCCAGCGTGGTGGGGACGATTCGTCGGATCGAATGGGACAGGGAGTTCCGTCGCATGGACTTCCTCACGTCGTGGCTTCCGGCCCCGCCGGTCGACGGGGCCCGGGGGTAGAGATAGATCAACTACCTCCACTCATCAGGCGTCGTCGATGCCGATGGTGTTACACGTAACGTTTGTGCACCTTGGAGCGCCTTTTTGTCGGCGGGCCAGGGTCCCGATCCCGGCTCGCGTCGCCTATCGGATCACGAACGGGGAACGATGAGCCGAACAGCACACCGGGGCCGGCGCGCCCGGATCTGGATGATCGGGGTGGGCGTGCTCGCCCTCCTGGCCGCCGGGGCGGGCACCGCCGTGGCAGGCAGCGACCGGTCCGCCGACCGTAGTGCCACAGCGGCGCACCCGGTCGCCGAGACGACCACAGCCAAGGCCGACAAGGCGCCCAAGTCTCCGCAGCCGGGACGGAAGCCACGTCCCACCGCTTCGCCGACGTCCAGCCCGACCGCCAGCCCGACGCCGACCACCACGTCGCCGCCGAGCACCGACGTGAACGTGCAGATCCGGATCCCGGGATACGTCACCGGTTTCCGGTTCGGCGACATCCTGGCGGACGAGGCACGCGGCCGGGTCTACCTCACGGGAGGCAAGGGCACCGACGGTCTGATCGTCACCGACCTGGACGGCAAGGTCCTGCGCACCCTGCCGGGCATCGCGCCGGGGGCCGCCGGGATGACGCTGAGCCCGGACGGCAGGAAGCTCTACATCGCCGCCGGCGACCAGGACTGGCTCCGGATCGTCGACCTGGACACCTGGGAACTGGACGGGCAGTTCACCGGGAAGACCGACGGGACCATGACGTGCCCGAAGGACATGGCCTTCGCGGCCGGCCAGCTCTGGGTCTCCTGGGGGTGCGAGAACGAGCCCACCGCGGGCATCGGCCGGGTCGACCTGGCGACCGGCAAGTTCTACGTGAACGCCGTCGACGCGATCGACGAGCGGATCAGCTCGGCGATGCTGCTGGCCACCTCGCCCGCTCAGCCCGACATGCTGATCGCCGGCGCGACGGGCACCAGCCCGGCCCTGCTGGTCCGCTTCGAGGCCACCCCGACCGGGCTGGTCCAGCGGGCGATCAGCCGGACCGACGGTGGCTCGGTCGCGCAGTTGGCGGTCACCCCGGACGGCACCAAGGTGATCGTCCCCTCGGGTGCGCCGTACTACCACCCGGTCCTGCGCACGTCCGACCTCGTCGAGGTGCACCGGTATCCGGCCGTGCCGTATCCGGACGCCGTGGCGATCCGGCCCGACGGCCTCGTCGTCGCCGGCACCGACTCGTCGTACGACGAGGACGTCCGGGTCTTCGAGCCGGGCGGCACCACGCCGATCGCCACGTACGAGTTCGGGCACCTGCCGAACCAGGAGACGTGGGCGCACAACCTGGTCACCGGCGGGCTGGCCGTGTCCGGCAACAGGATCTACGCGGTCACCGACCAGCTGGCCGAGCCCGAGATGGTGACCTTGCGGATCCGGGACCTGCCCTAGCTTGATCTTTAACCTGCTGGGCGGCGGCATCGACCCCGACTGATCATGGGGACAGCCCTTGATCGATCATTCCTCTTGTCTAGGGAAGAAGATCA
>NZ_JBIAIL010000033.1:0-80641 GCF_042871425.1 Micromonospora sp. NPDC005806
GGGGTGCTCGTCGACGTGGTGATGGTGAGGGTGGACGAGCCGCCCGAGGTCACCGAGGCCGGGTTGAACGACGCGGTGGCGCCGGTCGGCAGGCCCGACGCGGAGAACGTCACGGTCTGCGCGGTCCCGCTGGTGGTGGCGGTGGCGACGGTGGTGGTCACCGAGCCACCCGCGGTCACCGAGCCCGAGGTCGGCGAGAGCGAGACGGAGAAGTCGTTGCCGGTCGAGCCGCAGGGCGCGTCGCTACCGGCCACGTTCACCGCGGTCCACGCCGCCTGGACGGTCTTGTACTCGGTGGAGCAGCTGCCGTACAGGTCGGTCGCCGCCTTGAGGCTGTACGCCCGGGCGGTGTTCGACGGGGTGGTGGTGTTGACGTACGAGGTGTTCGAGGTGAAGTACACGTCGAGCGCCCGGAACCAGATCTTCTCCGCCTTGGCGCGGCCGATGCCGGTCACCGCCGGTGCCGAGCCGCAGACCGGCGAGGTGCCGTACGCGGTGGCGCCGGTGCCCTCGGCCAGGTTGAAGAAGAAGTGGTTGGCCGGGCCGGACGAGTAGTGCACGTCAACGTTCTTGGTGCTGGTCGACCAGCAGGTGTGCGACGACCCGTCCAGGCCGGGGTTGTACATGTAGCGCAGTGGCGTGCCGTTGCCGTTGATGTTGATCTTCTCGCCGATGTCGTAGTCGCCCGGGTCGCTCGGGGCGGCGGCGTAGAACTCGACCATCGAGCCGAAGATGTCGCTGGTCGCCTCGTTGAGGCCGCCGGACTCACCGGAGTAGGTCAGGCCGCCGGGGACGACGTTCTCGGTGACGCCGTGGCTCATCTCGTGGCCGGCCACGTCGAGGGAGACCAGCGGGCGGGAGTTGCCGGAGCCGTCGCCGTAGGTCATCTGGGAACCGTCCCAGAAGGCGTTGACGTAGTTGCTGCCGTAGTGCACCCGGCTCGGCACGCCGGTGCCGTTGCCGAAGATGCCGTTCCGGGCGTGCACGTTCTTGTAGTAGTCGAACGTCTTCGCGGCGCCGAAGTGGGCGTCCACCGCGGCCGACTGCCGGTTGGAGTTCGCCCCGGTGCCCCAGGTGTTGTCGGCGTCGGTGAAGGTGGTGCAGGTCGACGTGCCGTTGTTCATGTCGCACGTGCGCCCGTTGCCGTGCGACGGGTCGATCAGCTGGTAGGTGCTGCCGGAGAGCGTCGTGTCGACGCTGACCGTGCCCGAGTAGATGCTGTTGCCGGTGCCGGCGACCGCCTCGATCTCGTCGTACGAGCCGATCACCCGGCCGGTGGTCGCGTCGGTGATGACGTGCAGCCTGGACGGCGTCTGCTGGTCGGCCTGCCAGCCGGAGGCGACGGTCTCCCAGGCCAGGCGGCCCCGGCCGGAGCTGGCGTCGACGAAGAGCTCCGGGGCGCCCACCGAGGTGAGCGTGCCGGAGAACGCCTTCCGCGAGCTCGACTTCGCGGCCGCCGAGCCGACCTTCGCGGTGGTGCTCAGGTTGAGCGGCGCGGCCAGTCCGGAGGACGTGCCGTTCATGGTGCCGTTCGGGGCGGTGTGGATGACGAAGTCACCGCCGTAGACGCGCAGGCCGTGGTAGGTCCGGGTGTACCGGGTGTGCGCGGCGCCGGAGGAGTCCACCTTCGTGCGGACGGCCTGGTAGGCCTCCCCGCTGGTGCCCTGAACGGCGCCAGGGTTGGCGCGGAGCAGGCTGTCCGCTCGAGCTGTGGCTGAGGATTCCGAGCCGGGGGCGCTGGGGGTTGCCGCGTGCGCCGTGGTGGTGACGCAGGTCAGCACGCCACTGGTGAGCAGAGCTGCGCTGATGGCGGCGAGGGATCTTTTCACGTGCCCTCCTGACAGGGGTGAGGGTCGTGACAGGGTAGTCACTCATGTAGATATAGCCATACATCGAAGAAGGGGGAAGGGGTGAGCGCTTTCCTGCCGGAGACACTGCCCGTTCGGCTGAGGCGGCCCAGGTGAATGGAACCGAGTTGACCCGTTGTGCGTCCGATCGACATGAGATCGACCCCCGCCGCCGCGGCCCTCCTCGCCGCACTCCTCATCCCCGTCACCGGGTGCGCCCGGACCGACGAACCCGCCTCCTCCGCCCCCGCCCACGGCGGCGGCCCGCCGGGCCGGCCCGGCGTCGAGGTGGTGCTGACGAAATCCGGCGGCATCGCCGGGTTGCAGGACACCGTGACGGTGCGGCCGGACGGGCAATGGACCAGGGTGGATCGCGCCGGCACCTCGCGTAGCGGTCAACTCGGTGCGGCGGACCTCGACCGGCTGCGGCAGCTCACCGCCGACCCGCGCCTGGCCGCCGAGGCGACCGCCACCGCAACGAGCAGGTGCGCGGACGCCTTCACCTACCAGCTCACCGTCGGCCCGATCACCACCGGCTACGTGGACTGCCCGCCGGAGGCCACCCCGCCGGCCGGCACCGCCGCGGTGGTCGAGCTGCTGACCCGCGCCACCGAGTGACGCGTGCCGGTGCGGCCCCGGACGCGGAGCCTCGACAACTCACCAGCCGCGAGCGGCGTCCGCCGGACCACCTGGACCTCACACCGGCCGGTTACCTGTGCGTTCAGACCCGGTAGTCCGGCGGCAGGCCGGTGGCGCGCAGCTCGGGCGGGAGGTGCGCCACGTCGTTGACGGCGATCAGGGTCGGCGGACCACCCGAGCTGTAGCGGAGCACGGTCAACCCGCAGTTGTGGTGGTTCAACCCCAGCCAGCGTCGCTCCGGGGCGTCCAGCGCGTGCCGGACGAGCCAGCCGATCAGGAAGTTGTGGGTGACCACCAGTTCGCGGACGTCACCCTCGGCCGGGGCCGTCGCGAACCGCGCCATCGCCTCCGCCGTCCGTCGCGGCCCGTCGACCCGCTCGCGCTCGGTGAAGTCGGCGAGGAACGTCGCGTACCGCTCGGGCAGGCCAGCCGGGTCGGTATCGTGCGGCAGGTGGTCCCCGACGCTCTCCGAGAGGTGTACGGGTACCCCGGGCAGCGTGGCGGCGACCAGCTCGGCGGTCTCCACGGCCCGGCGCGCCGGCCCGTGGTGGACGGCGGCGAAGGGCATCCCCCGCAGCCGCTGCGCGAGCAGCTGCGCCTGCTGCCGCCCCCGGGCGGAGAGGCCGGTGTCCCCGCCCTCCTCCGCCCGGTCCTGCTCGCCGTGCCGGACCAGGTAGAGCAGTCGACTCGCCACTCGTCACCTCACCATGATCGGGAGACGCGAGCCTATCCGCCGCCCGCCGATCGGGGCTGCCCCGCCGGTCAGCCGACCGCCTCCCGCCGGGCGCGCAGCAGCGTGACCGAGACCCACGTCCAGCCGGCCGCCACAGCCAGCCCGAACAGGATCATCGCCACCGGCCGGCCAGCGCTGCCGATCAGCGCCAGCCAGGCCGCGCCGAAGAACACCCCGGTCGCCGCGCTGTACGCCGCCCAGCCCCGCTCACCACGCCGGGCGAACCGGCGCGCGGCGACCAGACAGGCCGCGATGAGCGCCGTGAAGGCCACCGCCCCGGCGCCGAAATGCGCCAGGCCGTGCCAGCTCACCTCGCCCGCGCCGCGCGGCGTACCGGCCGGGAAGCCGTCGAGCGGATCGGCGACGAAGATCCCCGACAGCACCAGCCCGACACCGTACTGACCGAGCAGCCAGGGGCCGCCGACCGGGCCGAGACCGGGGTGGAGGACGCGCCGCAGCGCCCACGCGGCCCCGACGCAGAGCAGCCCGGCCAGGACGAAGTTGCCGATCTGAAGCCAACCCAGGTCGCCGTTGCTGAGCACGCTCACCGGGTGCCGGCGGAAGTCGAAGCCCGTCCGGGTCAGCCCCTGGCTCAACGCGACCGCCACCCAGAGCGGGCCGGCGAGCGCGCCGCCGGCGAGCAGCGCCCGGGCCGTCCGCACCTCGTCCGCGGGACGCACCGCGATCACCTCGGTCACCCGTCAGCTCCCCTCAGGCCCGGGGGTGCATCTGGCCGATGCGGATCCGGTTGCCGAACGGGTCGCGGATCCCGAAGTCGATCCCGTACGGCCGCTCAGTCGGCTCGTCGGTGATGTCCACGCCCTTGGCCACCAGTTCCTCGTACGTCTTGTGGGCGTCGTCCGTGGTGAGGCAGAGCCAGCCGCCCATCGCGCCCTTGGTCAGCAGCTCGCGGACCCGCTCCGCGGTGGCCGGGTCGAGCGCCGGCGGGCCCGGCTTCTCCAGCAGGATCTCGTGCTCCGGGTCGCCCGGCACGTTGACCGTGAGCCAGCGCATGAAGCCGAGGTCCTGGTCGGTGTTGATCTCCAGGCCGAGCTTGCCGACGTAGAAGTCGAGGGCCTGGTCCTGGTCGAGGACGTAGATCTGGGAGCGGGAAATCGAGGTCATCGTCATGGGGAAGACGCTAGACCCGGCCGGTGAGCTGCTGCTTATCCAAAACTGCTGGGCTCACGGCCGGTTGACAGGTCCACCGTTCGTACGCCTTTGTGGACGCTGGGCAACCTCCCTCCGACATCGGTCGTCAGGCCAAGTGGGACCCCTTCGCGTAACCGGTCCTTCACCTTCAAGACACACGCACGTCTGACGAGTTCGGGGGAATCGCAGATGCACGTCATGCTGGCCTGGTTCGCTGAGATCCCGCTGCCGGAGGCCGCCCGGGCCGCCCGCGCCGCCCGGTTCGCGGCGTCGGTCGAAACACTGGTCCCGCTGTCCTGGCGCCGCCACGACTTCGGTGGCGACGACTGGGGCGTCACCGTCCTGCACCCGGCCGATCCGGGCGGCTACCGCTGGCCGACGGTGGCCACCGAGGGTTCGGTCACCGCCGTCTCACTGGGCATCCCGGTCGGGCTCGACGTGGCCGCCGGCGCCACCGCGCTGGCTGGGCGGCTCCTCGCTGGGGAGGACGTGCACCGGGACGTGGTGCCGCCCTTCGGCCTGCTGGCCCTGGACACCGACCGGTTCGCCCTGCAACAGGACTGGCTCGGGATGGGCCGGGTGTTCACGGGCGAGGCCGACGGGGTGACCGCCTGGTGCACCCGTCCCACCGCGCTGGCCGCGTTCCTGCACGGGCAGGCCCGGCCGGACCTCGACGGCTGGACGTCGTACGCGGTCTGCGGGCACTTCGGCGGCGACCTCTCCCCGGTCGCCGGCACCCGGCTGCTCCGCCCCGGCGAGCGGGCGACCGGTCACCGTCGACCCGGCGGCGGCTGGCGGCTCAGCCGCGAGCGGCGGTACGCCGTCGACGACGTGGTGCACACCGGGTACGCCGCGCAGGGCGGGCCGGTCGACGAGCAGCTCGATCGGGCTGCCGACGCCCTGGCCAGGGCCGCCGACAGCCTGCACGGGATCTACGCCGACGAGATCGTCCTCGGCCTCTCCGGCGGCAAGGACTCCCGGCTCATCGCCGCGGCGCTGGTCGCCGCAGACCGTACGCCCCGGTTCCTGACCAACGAGGACACCCGGGCGGAGGGCGAGGTGGCCCGCCAGCTCGTGCAGCTCCTCCGCGACAAGCGCGGGTTCGATCCCGAACACCGGCTCCGGCTCGCCGGCGCGCCGGCGAAGGTGCTCGACACCGGCCTGCGGGAACGCGCCGTCCTGCTCCGCGACCACTACGACCATCAGTTCCCGTCCACCTACCTGACTCGGCCGGCGGCGAAACCGACGTACGCCGAGTCGGTGCGCCCTGCGACGTTCACCGGCGCGGCCGGCGAGTTGGCCGTCGGGTACTGGTATCCGCCGGCCGACGCCGATCCGGCACCCACCCCGGAGGAGGCGGGCATGGCCCGGCTGCTGGCCGGCGTACCCCGGTCCGCCGCCGCGCCGGCCGCGCTGGCCGCCGAGCGGGCCCGGATCACCGCCGTCCTCGACCACGCCCGCGGGACCGGCCTGCGCGACCGGCACCTGCTCGACTACCTCTACCTGGTAGAACGGATGCGCCGCTGGGCCACCTCCGCCTACACGACGGGAATGGTCACGCCGTTCCTCTCGCCGGGCTTCGTGGCCAGCACCTTCGCTCTGACCGCGACGCAGAAACGCGAGCGGGCGCTGCACACCGGGCTGATCGCCCGGCTGATGCCGGAGTGGGCGGAGGTGCCCTTCGTCAGCGTCTCCACCGGACCGTCCACCGCCACCCGGGTGTGGGAGGGCGACGGCGTGGCCGCCGTCGCCGACCTGTTGGACACCGCGCACGGCCCGGTCACCGGGCTGGTCCGGCGCCCGGCGGTCGAGCAGGCGCTGCGCCGGGCGGCGCTGGGCGGCCGCCCCGATCCCCGCATCCTCCAGCAGTTCACCGCGCTGGCGGTCGCCTCCGAAGCGCTCGAACCCGGCACCACCCGCCCCGCCACCAGCGCCACGTACGCCCGGGTCACCGCGCCACCGCGACCCCGCTCGGGGGCGCTGGCCGGGCTGCGCTGGATCCGGCGTACCCCGCTCGGCGACCGGCTCTGGGTCACCGTCCGCCAGCGGGTGCGCGGCTGACCGCGGTGGCGCTCGGCCGCATCCACGCCTTCGTGAAGCAGCTCGGCACGCCGGCCGCGACGGCCTTCCGCCTCCGGTACGCCGACGGCGACTCCCCGACGATGTCCCGGAAGGTACGGCTGAACGTGCCCAGGCTGCCGAAGCCGACCGAGTAGCAGATCTCGGTCACCGGCTGGTCGGTCTGCACGAGCAGGTACATCGCCCGCTCGACGCGACGGCGTTGCAGGTAGCGGTGCGGGGTCTCGCCGAAGGTGGCGCGGAAGGTCCGGATGAAGTGCGCCTCGGAGACGTGCGCGATCCGGGCCAACGCCGGTACGTCGAGGGGCTCCGCGTACGCCCGGTCCATCGCGTCCCGGGCGCGCAGCATCGCGCGGTTGGCCTCCTCGACGGCTCGGCTCACCCGTCCACCACCAGCTCGAGGGCGGCGAGCTGGTCGGGGTCGGCCACCACCTCGATGCCGATGATCCGGTCGATGACCGTGAAGCTGATCGCGAGGCGGGTCCGACCGTCCAGGACGACGACCGCGCCGGGCATCGCGTCGACGAACGCGGGCACCGCCGCCTGGGCTCGGCCGTTGAAGAAGTCGGCCACCACGGAGGAGCCGCGCGTCTCGACGGCCCCACCCATCCGTACGGCGGTGGCGTCGGCGCGGAGCACGACGTGCGGGTCGAGCAGGCTGACCAGGTCGTCGAAGCGGCCCTCCCGGGAGGCGGCGAGGAAGGCCTCGACGACCCGGCGCTGGCGGGCGGGGTCGGCCACCGGGTCGGCCGAGCGGCTCTGCACCCGGCGTCGGGCCCGGCTGGCGATCTGCCGTACCGCCGGGGTGCTGCGGTCGACCACCGGCGCGATCTCCTCGAAGGACACGGCGAACATGTCGTGCAGCACGAACACCAGGCGCTCGGTGGGACCGAGGGTGGTCAGCACGACCTCGAGCGCCTGCCCGACCGACTCGGAGAGCAGCGCCTCCTGCTCCGGGTCACGGCCGCCGGCCGGTCCGGTGGCGGGCTCGTCCTCGGCCACGTCGGTCGACTGCTCGTGCCGGGCGCTCCCGGACCGCAGCCGGTCCAGGCAGACCCGGCCGACGGTGGTGGTCAGCCAACCGGGCAGGTTGTCGATGGCGTCAACGTCGGCGCGGCTGAGCCGCAGCCAGGTGTCCTGGACGGCGTCGTCGGCCTCGGCCGCGGAGCCGAGCATCCGATGGGCCACCGCCCGCAGCCGCGGGCGTTGCTCCTCGAAACCCCGGACCAACAGGTTGGTGTCACTCACGGCCCGCACCCCTTCGCGACCTTCCGCGTGACCGCCGTCACATCTGTCACACCGCCACTCGCCGGCTCGACATCCCGGTGACGGACGACGACAGCGGCCGCGCGGCGAACGCGGGCCAGCCTAACCGACAGGACGGATGAAAATGACGCTCGAAGCCCGGATCCAGAACCCGGCCGCGCTGCTCCCCGACGCGGTGAAGGCGGTCAACCTGCTCTACAAGGCCGCGCACTCGGCCGGCGTCCCCGGCACCACGCTGGAGCTGGTCCACCTGCGGGCCAGCCAGATCAACGGATGCAGCGCCTGCGTCGACTCGAGCGCCCGCAGCGCGCGCAAGAACGGCGAAACCGAGGAGCGGTTGTTCGCGGTGGCCGCCTGGCGGGAGACGCCCTACTTCACCGAGGCGGAACGGGCCGCGCTCGCCCTGGCCGAGTCCGCGACCCGACTCGCCGACCGCAGCGACCCGGTGCCGGACGAGGTGTGGAACGCGGCGGCCAAGCACTTCGGGGAGAAGGAGCTGGCCGCGCTGGTGCTCTGGATCGCCACCACCAACTTCTTCAACCGGCTGAACGCGACCACGCGCCAGCCGGCCCCGCAGAACTGGGGCTGACCAACGGCGCACGACCCCTCGGGGCGGTCGTGGTCGCGCCGGCCACGACCGCCCGGGCCCGCTCGCCTGGTTGACCCGCCCCGACGATGCCGGGCACCTGGCTTCGCGACCAGGCCCCTCAGCGTTCCTGGTCCTCTGCGAAGACCTGGGCCGCGACCTGGTAGCCGTCGAACGCTCGTGCCACGCCGGCATAGACCGCGATCTGAAGGAAGACTTCGGCGATCTCCTCCTTGGTGGCGCCGGCGTTGAGCGCGATGCGGAGCTGACCGCGGAGCGGCTCCAGGACGCCGAGTGTCGCCGCGACGGTCACGGACACCAGTGCCCGCGTCCGGGTATCCAGGTGCTCGGTACGCGGCCAGACGTCGCCGAAGGCGTGGATCGTCGCGATCCGCTTGAAGTCCGCGCCGTTGGCCGGCTCGCCAGGGGTGGCGCCAAGAAAACGTTCCAAGCGGAAGCCCAGCAGGCGCTCAGCCGTGTCCAGCGCCGTGGCGTACCCCGGGTCTGTCGCCGCAGCCGCCTGATCGTTCGTCATGGTGCTTACTCTTCCATCGACCGAGGCGAAGCGGGTAAAACCGGGCACTTCGACCGATGGGGCCAGGGCATCGTCCGACCTCGGCCGCCACCGTTGGTGTCAACGACTGATCTCAGGCCACCGCCGCTGTCGGCTCCCGGCGAGAAAGCGGCCTAGTTGATCCCGGCGGGCCCCGTATCGAACCTCAGCGCCGGACCAGCGCCAGCACACTCAGACCGAACATCAAGACACCCAGGGGGAGATGGACCGACGGGACGTGCGCGATGCCGAGCACGACCTGGACCGAGGCGAGTACGAGGAAACCTGACGCGTGCCAGACAGGCCGGAGCGAGCCGCCGCCCGGCTTCCACGCCAGCACCGCCGCGAGCACGTACAGCATCGACGCCCCGTACATCACACGTGCTCCGACACTGTGCAGCGTCTCTCCGTAGGACGAGGTCAGCAGCAGTCCGGCGGAGACCGCCTGAAGGAAGATGGTCAGGGTCTGCAGGGCGATCGCGATCTGCAGGAACGAGGAGCCGCGCTGCGCGTTCGCCGTCGCCGTCGCCGTCGCCGTCGCCGTCGCCTGAGCGGCCATGTCACAGTCCCCTTTTCCGCCCTCGGGCAGTAGATCGTTAAGGTCTCACCAGCCCGACGACGCGGGCTTGCGAAAGGTAAGGCGAGGGGGGCGGCCGGACGCATGGGGACTGTCGGGACCGGCACAGATGAGGTAGCCGGCGAGCGACGCCAACTGATCAATGTCGCTTACCGGCTGCTCGGTTCGGTGACCGAGGCCGAGGACGCCGTACAGGATGCCTACGCACGCTGGTACGGACTGCCACGAAGCCGGCAGGAGGAGATCCTGTCCCCCGGCGCCTGGCTGACGACGGTGACCAGCCGCATCTGCCTGGACCTGCTCGGCTCGGCGCGGGCCCGCCGTGAACGCTACGTCGGCGCGTGGCTGCCCGAGCCGCTGCCCGACCGCACCGAGTGGGACCACGCGGGCGGCGCCGACCCCACCGGCCCTGCGGACCCCGCCGACCAGATCGTCCTGGACGAGTCGGTGGCCATGGCCTTCCTCGTCGTCCTGGAGTCGATGACGCCCGCCGAGCGGGTGGCGTTCGTCCTGCACGACGTCTTCCGGTACCCGTTCGCCGAGATCGCCACCGTTCTCGGCCGGACCCCTGCGGCCTGCAAGCAGCTGGCCGCCTCCGCCCGGCGGCGGGTGAGCGTCGCGCGCGCTCCGGTGACGGCGACCGGCCAGGCCGACGTGGTGAGGCACGTCAAAGAGGCATGGGAGACCAAGGACATCCCGGCCCTCGTCGGTCTCCTCAACCCGGCCGCCGTGATGACCGCCGACGGCGGCGGCATGGTCGGCACCGTCCTGCGCCCGGTCGAGAGCGGCGCGCGCATCGCCCAGTACCTGGTCGCCATTGCCGATAAGGCTCCAGGGCTCGAACTCCTGGAGCGGTCGGTCAACGGTGTGCCGGGCCTGGTGGCCCAGCGTGCCGGCGTCGTCATGACCGTAGCCTCGTTCGACGTCTCCGACGGGCGCGTCACCCGGATCTGGGCGGTCCGCAACCCGGAGAAGCTGCGACCGTGGGCCAGGGAGGGCTAGCTGGCCCTCGCTCGGCAGAGCGTGCAGTCGCCGCCAGCAGATGAGCGCGCATCCGAGGGTGAGGAATGCTTCGTGGATGTCGTCGCGTACCCCCAGCGGATCCGCAGGCATGTCCGAAACGGATGCCAGGCACCGCGCCCGGCCGCACAACGGTGGGCAAGCCGGGAGGGTTGGCTGGTGGAGCCCCCGGCCGGGATCGAACCGGCGACATCTCGCTTACAAGTTATGGGCGCTTCGTCCGGCGGGGTCCGTTCACGTTCGCGACCTCGGGCTGGCTGTCCGCGCCCGGCGGCCACAGGTTGTCCTCGTCCCGGCCGGTTGTCTGTCACCGTTGCGGTCGACGAGACGGGACCTGACAGGATCGGCCGGTGGTACTCCGACCACTGCTGATGACTCGCATCGCCAACACCGCACCCGGCATCGCGGTCGCCTTGTTGGCCTGGCCGCTCGCCGAGGAGCTGCGGCTACGCAGCGCTCGCCTGCCTGGCCCCGTTAGTAGCCGGGGCCGTCCTGTCTGCCCGCGGTTACCGCGTGTCCGTGTCGATTGGGCGAGAAGGCATCACAGTCCGAGGGCTCTTGTGGTCCCGCACGGTCCCGCGCAGTGACGTTGAAGGGATGACCTCGTATCCCGCGTTGAAGTGGCGATCCCACTCGGGCCGCCACATCTACACGCCGCTGACCGCGTTCATGGATGTCCCCGGACTCCTACCGGCGATCCGGGTACACAACGACGCTTGCCTCAATCGACTGTCGCGGACCCTGCGCCGTCGGCGTCCGTCGTGATCGTCAGTCAGATAGTCACTCAGTTGGTCGCTCGCGCTGGCGGCCACGCTCGATCAGCCAGAGCGCCAGACCTGGTGGGAGCGTGAAGGTAGCCAGCAACAGCGAACTTGCCGCTAAGTCGCCGCGCCGTAGCAGTTCGGGAGGGAAGAGGATCAGGCTCGTCGGTATCACCAGCACGTGACAACCAACAGCTCCACGACCTGCTCCCAGCGCTTGCGATCGCGCCGTCCTATAGCACCGGCCGGACGGCCTGGGCTGCGCCTCTACAAGCCGATCAGGCTGGAGGGAATTCACCGGCCTCTACCGTCGCCCGTCGGGGTAACGCGACCGACCCGCCAGGCAACGGCAGGACATCCGTATCCGCCAGCACTGCTGGCTGGTACGAATGCTTCAGCGGCCGACAAAAGCGGCAGAAGCGGGGCGAGACAATGACCAGGAGTAGGGCAGGAGAGCTGCTGCGGAGGCCCGAGGAACCGCGGGCGGGATTCCTGGAGTTGTTCTTCGACCTGGTCTTCGTCTTCGCGCTCGCAAAGCTCTCGCAGGGACTGGTGGAGCATCTGACCTGGAGCAACGCCTTTCAGACGCTGGTGTTGCTGCTCGCCCTGTGGCAGGTCTGGACCCGTACCGCCGGGCTCACCGACCGGTTGGACCCGCAGCAACCGCCGGTGCAGGTGCTGGTCATGGCGACCATGTTCGGCACCCTGGTGATGGCGGCGGCGGCGCCTGAGGCGTTCGGCGAGCGAGGCCTGGTCTTCGCAGGCGTGTGGGTCGCCGTCGAAGTCGGTCGCAACGTCATCCTGGTGCTCATCCTGTCGGGCCGAGAGACGCAGCGCCTGTTTGCGCGACTTCTCTTCTGGAGCGGTGTGTCCGCGGTGCCGTGGATCGCGGGCGCCGCCGCTGAGGACACGGGGCGGATCGTGCTGTGGACCCTGGGGGTGGCCGTGGATTACGGGGCAACCGCGCTCGGCTTCCCCACACCACGGCTGGGCCGCTCGAGTGCGGCGGACTACGCGATCTCTGGCGAGCACCTTGCCGAGCGCTTCCGGCAGCTGTTCATCATCGCGCTCGGCGAGCTGATCCTGGTCACCGGGCTGAGCTATAGCGGCAGCGGGTTCGGAGCCGACAGCACCGCCGCGGCGGCGGTGGCGTTCGCCACCACCGCGCTGCTGTGGCGGATCTACATCCACCGCGCCGGACAACTGCTGGCAGAAGCCATCGCAGCGGCCGCCGACCCGGTCCGCGTTGCCATCTCGGCGGTACTCGCCCACCTGGTGATGGTCGCCAGCATCATCGCCATCGCCGTCGGCGACGAGCTTGTCACCGAGCACCCGTTCGGGCACACCTACCCCGCCCTGACCGCCGTCATCCTCGGCGGACCTGCGCTGTTCCTGGCCGGACGCGCCCTCTTCGAGTACGGGGTGTTCAGCCGGGTGTCCCGCAGCCGGCTGATCGGGGTCGGTGTGCTCGCCGCCATCTCACCGACAATGAACTTCCTGCCGCCGCTGGTGGTCGCGGTCGCCGCTGCCCTCGTCCTGGCCGGCATCGCCGTATCCGACGCAGCCCGCGCCCGAGGACGCCCACCCGAGCCGCCGTCGCCACCCGCCTGAGCGACGTCTCGTAACTCGGTAGCGGCGTTGCCCGTGGCCGGGTTGGTGCTCACCAGGTCGGGGCGGTGCTCGGCGTTGAGGTGTTCCTTCCAGTACGGCAGCGGGCTGCCGTCGCGGTTCTCGCGGAGCGAGATGATCACCTGCGGGTTGCCGCGGTAGCCGCCGCCGGCCATCCCCGGCCGACCGGCCAGCTTCTGGTCGATCCCGCTGGTGCGGTAGACGATCGTGTCGTTGCGGGTGCCCGGCTGCGGGTCGCCGACGGCGATGACCAGGCGGGTGCTCGCGTCGATAGCCACCTGCAGGTTCATCGAGTACCGATAGTTCTTGCTCGACGCCGCGAGGCGGTGATCCCGGGTCGGGATCAGGGTGCCGTTGACGATGGCGATCTGGTCGACCGGTCGCCGGCGGACAGGGGTGAGGGCGGGGCACCCCGTTGCAGCCGACCAACCTCAGCCGCTCGTTTGCTCGGCTTCGGGAGACCGCCGGTCTGCCCGGTGTCCGGCTGCACGACCTGGGGCACACGGTCGTGTCGCTGCTGATGGAGCTGGGCGTCCCGCCGCACGTCGTCCAGGCCATCGCCCGGCACGCGGACGTGAAGATCACCCTCAAGGTTTACGCTCACGCCAACCTTGATGCGATGCGTCAGGCGCTCGGCAAGCTCGACGGGCGGCTGTCATGAGCCACGTTGCTGTCAGCGTTGCAGTCATCGGGCCGTCTCGCGGCGGCCACCGCCGCGAAATGCCTGATGGAGTTGGAGCCCCCGGCCGGGATCGAACCGGCGACATCTCGCTTACAAGGCGTTTCCGGCGAGAGCCGTAGCGTCCGCTGACGTCCACGGGGCCCGGCCCGGAGGCGACATCCGTTCGCGCTGGTCCGGCCCCGGCCGCCACCGTTGATGTCAACGGCTGATGTCAGGTCGCCGCTACAGTTCCGGCGTCGCTCAAAGCATCCATCGATGTCTGTCGAATTCAAACAGCCTCGTACGGGGGGCATGCAGGCACCCCCACGCTTGATCGGCGTGCTCGGGCATCAGCGCGAGAGGCGCGACTCAGGTCGGTTCCGCGTGGCGAACACGCCCCACGCGATCAGCCACGCCGGCAGGTACGGGCCGACCCAGTACGCCTTTGGCACTGGTGTACGCGGCGGGAAGAAGACCGGGGCAAGCTTGTCGGCCAACACGAAGCCGAACGCCACTGTCCCAGCGCCCACCAACGCAGCGGTCAGCGCCGCGAGCACGCGGTGGCGCTGCCAGCGATGCGCCGCCGCCCACGCCAGGGGTACAGCACCCGGCAGTGCGATGGCCAGCATGACGGCCAGGAACAGCAGGCCCACCCACCACGGCAGGTTCACCTCGACGTCGAAGAACATGCAGCACTATAGTGCTTCGCGTCAATCGACAGCCAGAGACCGTTCAGCACCAGTCAGTACAGGCTGATTGGGGGCAACTGCGCCAGACAAACATCAGTTCACCAACTATAGGTAAGCCCCGGCCGTCCCAGCCGGCCAGCGGGTCGGTCACCCTTTGTGACCTGGGCAGCCGTCGTCGCCAATGGTCGTCGTTCGTCACTACTGTCTGACGGCCGACGGCCTGGCGACGGCCTGGCTACCGTCTGATCCGCCCCTGGGGTCGGCTTGGGCCTGGTCCTCGCTGCCGACCCCGTTATTCCTCGGGCCATGAGTGGGGCTCGATCAACCATGGCCGGCCGAGGTTCTCGCGGTAGGCCACCTGGCCGGTCGGAAGGCTCGCCAGTTGAGCCACCGACGAGTTCCGCTCAACGACATGGTTGATACTCGTCACGACCACGGCGCCGGGTTGGTTCGGGTCGTTCACGCCGTCGCCGACGATCCAGGAGTTGTCGCCGGTATGGATGACCTCACGCGCTGGCTCTACACCTGAGCGGTTCGGGGTGTCCCGGCAGGCGGTGCACCGTTGGTTGGGCTGGTATCGCGATGAGGGCCTGGACGGGTTGGCGGATCGTTCTCACCGTCCGCATGCCCATCCGGCGCAGACCAGCCCGGAGGTTGAAGCGGCGATCTGTGAACTGCGCCGTGGGCATCCGCGGTGGGGTCAGCGTCGGCTGCAGTTCGAGCTGGGCCGTCTCGGCTGCCCTGGTCCGGTGCCGTCGCTGAGCACCATCTACCGGGTCCTGGTACGGCACCGCCTCATTGCCCCGGTCCCTCGTCGACGCCGGCGGGAAGATTACCGGCGTTGGGAACGGGATCGGCCGATGGAGCTGTGGCAGCTGGACATTGTCGGCGGAATCAAGCTGGCCAGCGGCGCCGAAGCCAAGGTCGTCACCGGCGTGGACGTCCACTCCCGGTTCTGCGTCATCGCCACGGTGGTCCGGCGGGCCACCGGCCGCGCCTTCGCCGAAGCGCTGCAACGGTTCGGGATCCCCGAGGAGGTGCTGACCGATAACGGCAAGCAGTTCACCGGCCGGTTCAACCAGCCCCGCCCGGCTGAGGTGATGTTCGAACGGATCTGCCGGGAGAACGGCATCGTGGCCCGCAACACCAAACCCCGCACGCCCACCACGACTGGGAAGGTTGAGCGGTTCCACCAGACCCTGCAACGGGAACTGCTCGACGACGTCGAGGTCTGGCCCGACCTGAAGGCCGTGCAGACGGCCGTGGACGGCTTCCGCGCCGAGTACAACACCAACCGGCCCCACCAATCCCTGGACATGGCGTTCCCGGCCGACCGGTTCACCGCCCGCCCCACTGACAGGCAGCTGCCGTTGCGGCTGCCGCCCACCCTGGCCACCGCCGCGCCAGTGGCCGCACCCCGGCCCGCACCGCCAACGGAGTCGCAGGATCCGCCGGCCCTGCCCGCCCCGATGATGCTGTCGACCAACGGCGCCGACCCAGTCAACCTGGCCGTTGAGATCACCCGCACCGTTCCCGCCTTCGGCAACCTCGCCGTCTGCGGGCAACAGTTCTGGCTCGGCCCAGCCAGGGCCGGACTCACGATCGGCCTATGGGCCGACACCACCGTCGTTCACCTGCTCCTCGACGACGTCCGTCTCAAGACCGTCCCCTCCCGACTCACCCCCACCCACCTGCGTCAACTCCTCGCCGACGGCGGCCACCCCGCCGGACTGCCCCCGATCACCGCCGGCCCGATCAAGCCGGGAGCTCCCGTCGAAGTCGACCGGCTCGTCAACGCCACCGGACTGATCAGCCTCGCCGGCCGGCAACACCCCATCGGCTACCACCTCGCCGGCCGACGCGTCACCATCCGCCTCGACCGCGGCGTCCTGCACCTGCTCGACACCGACCGAACCCTGCTACGCAGCCTGCCCAACCCGCTCACCCCACAAGAACAGGCCCGCATCCGCGACGCCCGCCCCGCCGGACCCCCACCCACCCAGGCAACCCAGCCACTCCGCGTCGAACGACGCGTCAGCAGCCACGGCACCCTCGTCATCGCCGGCCAGAAAATCCACGTCGGCATCGGCCATGCCGGCCGAACCGTCACCGTCGGAGACGCCGACACCACCGTCCGCGTCCACGACGGCGACCAACTCCTCACGGAAGTGCCTCGCACGACCACCAAGCCCGTCGCCCGGTTCAAGGTCCGCAAGCGCGAACCGCCACGACTCACCCCCGCGCCCCGGCCCACGACATGCAACCCTGACCGCCATGCAAGACCCCGACTCCGATCTCCTCGCCACCATCACCGCCGCCTCATCGCCACGATGGTCTGACCGAGCGAAGGCCGGCCACGACCTCGCCCGCCGAGCCGAACGCGACGACATCGCCGAACTACTGCTGCGCCTGCTCCTCGACGAACACGACACGGCCGTCACCGACGCGACCAGCCACGCCCTGCTGCGACGCGACGACACCCACGGGGTCCGGTTGGTCGCCCAAGCCGTCGCCGGCGCCAACGACGAACAACTCGATCACGTCTACGCAGCCCTCGGACAGCATCTACTGCCCGACGGCCCAACCGATCGCTTCATCACCCTCTGCTCAGAGCTGATCCAGGACCCCAACCCAACGGTCAGGAACGGAACCCAGCGGCTCCTCACCTGGATCAAACCGTGGGCACCGTCGGCATAACCGCCCCGGCTACCCGCACGATGGAGAACTTGGTCTAGCGGGACGTGTTACGGATCAGGTGACACTGATCCGTAACGCATCTGGAGCCCGACAGGCCGGCAAGCCGGCAAGCCGGCTGTCCGGTCTCAGGACCTGCGTGACAGATTCGATCAGGACCTGGGTAACACTCCGCCGCCTGTGGCACTGGCCCGACGCCTGACGAAGGTCGACGAGCTGATCAGAACCGGCGACGGCTGGAAGGAACCAGTCGCCCGCCACGGGGCGTGGCTGTTCGACCCCAGGCCGCAGCGGCACATCCACGTCCACCAGCACTGCCGGGTGGTACGACTGTTTCAGAGGCTGACAGAAACGGCAGAAACGGGGCGAACCGATGACGGGTGGCGCAGCCCGGGTGGTGCGAGCTCCGGAGGAGCCTCGGGCGACGTTCCTGGACCTGTTCCTCGACCTGGTGTTCGTCTTCGCGCTCCTCCGGCTCTCGCAAACGCTGCTGGAGCATCTGAACTGGAGCGGCGCCTTCCAGACGCTGGTGCTGCTGCTCGCCGCGTGGCGGGTGTGGTCCGCGTCGTCGGAGGTAGCCGACAGGTTCGACCCGCGGCGGCCGGCGATACAGGCGCTGGTCATCGGGTGCATGTTCGGCAGCATGGTGCTGGCGACCGCCGTGCCTGAGGCGTTCGGCACACATGGCATGGTCTTTGCTGGCGCGTACGTCGCCGTCCAGGTCGGTCGCGCCCTGTTTCTCGTGATCGCTACGCGGGGCGACGAGCGGCAGCGTCCCGAGATGCGGGTGTTGTTCTGGTTCGGCGTGTCGGCGGTGCCGTGGCTCGCGGGCGCCGCCGTGCAGGGTTGGCCGCGTGTGGTGCTGTGGGCGCTGGCGGTGGCCATGGACTACACGGTGCTCAGACTCGGCTGGCCCACGCCGAGGCTGGGCCGCGCCAGTGCGGCGGAGTTTTCGATCTCGGGGGAGTTCCTGGCCGAGCGGCACCGGCAGTTCTTCATCATCGCGCTCGGCGAGCTGATCCTGGTGACGGGGCTGGGGCTCAGCGGCGATGGGTTCGAGGCTGACCGCAGCACGGCGGCCGTGGTGGCATTCGCGACCACGGTGCTGCTGTGGCGGATCTACATCCACCGTGCCGGGGAGGTGTTGGGCGGGGCCGTTGCCGCGGCCCCTGATCCGCTCCGCGTTGCCGTGTCGGCGGTATACGCCCACCTGGTCATGGTCGCCGGCATCGTCGCGATCTCCGTCGGCGACGAGCTCGTCATCGAGCACCCGTTCGGGCACACACCACCGGCGTGGGTCGCCGTCGTACTCGGCGGACCCGCACTGTTCCTCGCCGGACGGGCCATCTTCGAGTACGCGGTGTTCGGCCGGGTGTCCCGAAACCGCGTGGCCGGGGTCCTCGTGCTCGCCGTCATCTCGCCGGCAACGATCTTCCTGCCGCCGGTGCTGGTCGCCGCCGCCGCTGCTCTCGTCCTGGCCGGAATCGTCGTCACCGACGCAGCCCGTGCCCGACGACGCCCACCCCAGGAGCCGTCACCACCTGGTTAGCCGGAAGCGTCACTCACGTCCCGAGACTGTTCTGTCACGCAGGTCCTGAGACTCGGCATCACCGGCAGCCTCCCGTCCGGTTACCCAGTTGCGGGCATGCCGGGCGGGTTTTGGCCAGTGTGGGTATGGAGCCCCCGGCCGGGATCGAACCGGCGACATCTCGCTTACAAGGCGAGTGCTCTGGCCAGCTGAGCTACAGGGGCGCGTGGTGTCGGGGTCAGCATAGCGACTGACGTCCGATAATCCCGCTCTGCAGCGCTCCCGAGCACGGAAAGCGTCAATTTCCTGACCTGACGACCTACGGATCGGTACCGAACGGCCCGGAGGACCGTGGAGATTGGTGCCTTGTCGTGGCCACGTGACCGGAATGCGTATGCCCTCCGTCCCAGCCGCTGCTCCTCGTCTTGGCAGGGTCGGAAAACCCGTTTACCGTGCAGTGACACGGACGACACTCCGGTCGGCCTCGGCTGCCGGGCGACGGCCCGTTGACCGGCACCGTGGGTGCCGGTCGCTCCTTCACTCGGATCGTCCGGCACGTTCCTGCCGGTGAAAGGAAGCGCTCCACCATGGCTACGGTCACCTACGCGAAGGCATCCCGGATCTACCCGGGCACCGAGCGCCCCGCGGTCAATCAGCTGGACCTTCAGATCGGCGACGGGGAGTTCCTCGTCCTGGTCGGCCCGTCGGGTTGCGGCAAGTCCACCAGCCTCCGGATGCTCGCCGGCCTGGAGGATGTCGACGACGGCGCCATCTACATCGACGACCGGGACGTCACCCACCTGCCGCCGAAGGCCCGCGACATCGCGATGGTCTTCCAGAACTACGCCCTCTACCCGCACATGACGGTGTACGAGAACATGGCGTTCGCGCTCAAGCTGCGCAAGACCTCGAAGTCGGAGATCGACCGCCGGGTCAAGGAGGCGGCGGCGCTGCTCCAGCTGGAGGACTTCCTCGGCCGCAAGCCGAAGGCGCTCTCCGGTGGCCAGCGCCAGCGGGTGGCCATGGGCCGGGCGATCGTCCGCGAGCCGCAGGTCTTCCTCATGGACGAGCCGCTGTCGAACCTCGACGCCAAGCTGCGGGTGCAGACCCGTACGCAGATCGCCTCGCTGCAGGCCAAGCTGGGCGTCACCACCGTGTACGTGACCCACGACCAGGTCGAGGCCATGACCATGGGCCACCGGGTCGCGGTCATGCTCGACGGCGTCCTCCAGCAGGTGGACACCCCGCGGGCGCTCTACGACACCCCGGCCAACGTCTTCGTCGCCGGCTTCATGGGCTCCCCGGCCATGAACATCAAGACCGTGCCGCTGACCGAGAAGGGCGCCGAGTTCGCCGAGCTGCAGGTGCCGCTCACCCGCGAGCAGGTCGAGGCGGCCCGCGCCGAGGGCGGCGACGGCAAGGTGACCGTCGGCTTCCGCCCGGAGGACTGCGACCTGGTCAGCCCGACCGAGGGCGGCATGCCGGTCGTGGTCGAGCTGGTCGAGGACCTCGGCTCCGACGCGAACGTCTACGGCCACGCCGCGCTCGGCGGCAACTCCGAGCGCTTCGTCGTCCGGACCGACCGCCGCTCCATGCCGAACATGGGTGACACCGTGTTCGTCAAGCCGCGCGCGGGCCGCAGCCACGTCTTCCACGCGGCCACCGGCAACCGGATCTGACGTACGGAAAAAGGGGCGGTCCGCCACGGCGGACCGCCCCTTTCGTGTCTTCCGAGGGTGACTACGCCTCGACGGAGCGACGGCGGGCGACCTCGGCGAGGGTGACCGCGGCGGCGACGCTGGCGTTGAGCGACTCGACGTCGGAGACCATCGGGATACTCACGGTCAGGTCGCAGGTCTCGCCGACCAGCCGGGACAGCCCGCGCCCCTCCGAGCCGACCACCACGACCAGTGGGCCGACCGCGGCCTCCAGGTCGTACAGGTCGGTCTCGCCGTCGGCGTCCAGGCCGACCACGACGAAGCCGGCGTCCTTGCACGCCTTCAGCGACCGGGTCAGGTTGGTGACCTGGGCGACCGGCACCCGCGCGGCCGCGCCGGCGCTGGTCCGCCAGGCGGTCGCGGTGATCCCGGCGGCCCGCCGCTCCGGCACGAACACACCCTGGGCGCCGAACGCGGCGGCGGACCGGATGACCGCGCCGAGGTTTCGCGGGTCGGTGACCCCGTCCAGCGCGACCAGCAGCGGGGCGGCCTGCTCCAGCGCGGCCGCCATCATGTCCTCGAACGGCTCATAGGCGAACGGCGGCACCTGGAGACCGACGCCCTGGTGCAGCACCCCACCGGTCATCCGGTCCAGCTCGGCGCGGCTGATCTCCAGGATCGCGATGCCCCGGTCGGCGGCGGTCCGGACGATCTCGTTGACCCGATCGTCGATGTCGATGCCCTGGGCGGTGTAGAGGGCGGTCGCCGGCACCTGGGCGCGCAGCGACTCGAGCACCGGGTTCCGCCCGACCAGCAGCTCGGGGCTGTCCTTGGCCGGCGTGGACTTGCGGCCCGGGGCGACCCGGGGACCACCCCGGCCAGGCGCCTTGCCCTTGCCGCCCTTCAGCGGGACGCCCGCCCGGCTGCCCTTGCCCCAGGTGGTGTCCTTGGTGCCCGGCTGGCCGATCTTGGGCGCACGCCCCTCCTCAGCCGCCGCGCGGCGCTCCTTGTCCTGCTTCCAGGCGGTGCGTTGGGGCAGCTTCTCGGTGCCCGAGTACGCCTTGTGCCAGGGCCGCTCGTCGGCGGGCAGGGTGCGGCCCCGCCCTGCCAGGGCGTCCCGGCCCTTGCCGCCGGAGCCCTTCGGGGCGCCCGCCTTCGGCGTCAGCCGTCGGCCACGGCGCTGCGAGTTGCCGGCCATCAGTCCTGCTCTCCAATAGTCCAACGGGGGCCCTGGGGGGTGTCCTCGACCACCACGCCGGCCTGCTTGAGCTGGTCGCGCACGGCGTCGGCGGCAGCCCAGTCCTTGCGGCTGCGGGCCTGGGCGCGCTGCTCCAGGGCGAGCGCGATCAGGGAGTCCACCACGCCGCGCAGGTCGCCCACGCGGCCACCGCCGGTCCAGACCGGGTCCAGGGGGTCGACGCCGAGGATATCCAGCATCGCCCGGGCGGCGGCCAGCGTCGTGCGGACGGTCACATCGTCGCCTGCGGTCAGCGCGGTGTTGCCCTCCCGGACCACCTCGTGCAGCACGGCCAGGGCGGCCGAGGTGTTGAGGTCGTCGTCCATCGCCGCGACGAAGCCGGCCGGCAGCTCGCCGAGCGGCCCGGCGCCGATCCGCTCGGCGGCCCGCTGCACGAAACCCTCGATCCGCCGGTAGGCGACCCCGGCCTCGCGCAGCGCGTCCTCGGAGTAGTCGATCCGGGACCGGTAGTGCGCGGCGGCGTAGTAGTAGCGCAGCTCCACCGGGCGCACCCCGAGGGACGCCACGTAGTCGAGGTCGAGGGTGTTGCCCAGCGACTTGCCCATCTTGGTGCCGCCGATGCCGAGCAGACCGTGGTGCACCCAGTAGCGGGCGAACGGCAGGTCGGCCGCCTGCGACTGGGCGAGCTCGTTCTCGTGGTGCGGGAAGGTCAGGTCCAGCCCGCCGCCGTGGATGTCGAACTCGGCGCCCAGGTAGCGCCAGCACATCGCCGAGCACTCGATGTGCCAGCCGGGCCGACCCCGGCCCCACGGCGACGGCCAGTAGGCGTCCGCCGGCTCGTCCGGCTTGGCGCCCTTCCACAGGGCGAAGTCGCGCGGATCGCGCTTGCCCCGCTCGGGGGCGTCCCCGGCGGGCTGCATGTCCTCCGGCGACTGCCCGGAGAGCGACCCGTACGCCGGCCAGGAGGCCACGTCGAAGTAGACGTCGCCGGAGCCGTCGGTGGCCGGGTAGGCGTGCCCGGTCTCGATCAGCCGCGCGATGAGCTGGTGCATCTCCGGGATGTGCCCGGTGGCCCGCGGCTCGTACGTCGGCGGGAGCACGTTCAGCGCCCGGTACGACTCGGCGAGGATCTGCTCGTTGACGTACGCGATGGACCAGAACGGCCGACCCTGCTCCAGCGACTTGACCAGGATCTTGTCGTCGATGTCGGTCAGGTTGCGGATGAAGGTGACCTCGAAACCGGACGCGATCAGCCAGCGGCGCAGCACGTCGTAGTTGACGCCGGAGCGAAGGTGGCCGATGTGCGGCGGGGCCTGGAGGGTGAGACCACACAGGTAGACCCCCACCTTGCCGGCTTCCCGCGGGACGAAGTCCCGCACCGATCGGGTGGCGGTGTCATACAGGCGTAGTGTCACCGTATAAGGGTAGCCGTCCGCACATTTAGAGGTCGCCCGGAGCCGGGCCGTACGCTGCGTGCTGTGGACACGGCGGCGCGCGCACCGGAGACGGCCCAGACCCTGGAGCGAGGGCTGCGCCTGCTGCACCTGGTCGCGGACACACCCGGCGGGCTGACCGTCACCGAGGCGGCGAACCGGCTGGGCATCGGCCGCGCGGCGGTCTACCGGCTGGTCGGCGCGTTGACCGGGCACGGCATGCTGCGCCGCGACGGCGAGGGCCGGCTGCGGCTCGGCGTCGGCGTCCTGCACCTGGCCCGGCGGGCCCAGCCGCTGCTCGCCGAGGGGGCGTTGCCCGCGCTGCGCCGGCTGGCGGAGCAGGCCGGCGCGACGGCCCACCTGACCGTGGTGGAGGGCGGGGAGGGGGTGGCCCTCGCGGTGGTGGAGCCGAGCTGGACGTCGTTCCACGTGGCGTACCGGACCGGGTCCCGGCACCCGCTGGAGCGGGGGGCGGCGGGACGGGCCATCCTCGCCGGTCGGGCCGGACAGGCCGGGCCGGTGAGCAGCACCGGTGAGTTGCAGTCCGGGGCGTACGGGGTGGCCGCCCCGGTGCTCGGGGTGGCCGGGCTGGAGGCGAGCGTGGGTGTGGTCGCCCTCGCCCCGCTCGACGTCGCGGCGGTCGGCGCCCAGGTGAGCGCCGCTGCCGACGCCGTCGCCGCGGCCCTGCGCTGACCGCTCCCGGAGGCGGCACCACGCGTCCCCGAGGGGCGCTGACCGGGTCGACCCGTCCGCTACAGCGTCGCCGTCCGGGCTGTTCCGGCGAGCGCGGCGAGCGCCGCCCAGTCTCAGGTCAGCGCCGGCTCGTCGGCCCGCTCCTCGACCGGTTCGGGACGCCTGCCGCGCAGTTCGTCCAGCCGCACCACGGCGACCCCGACCACGATCAGCGCCCCGCCGAGCAGCTGGACGGCGGTCGGCAGCTCGCCCAGCACCAGCCAGGCGATCAGCACCGCGAACATCACCTCGGTCAGCCCGACGAAGGACGACAGCCGCGCCCCGAGCAGTCGGGCCCCGGCGACCCCGGTCAGGTACGCGACCACCGCGGCGATCAGCGACAGGCCGGCGATCGGCACCAGCCAGCTCATCCGGTGCCCGGCGAAGGCTACGTCCGCGGTGCCGGCCCGCAGCGGGAGCGCCCCGACCACCCCGAGCACGAGCAGCACCAGGGCACCGACGGCCATGCCACCGCTCGCCATCACCACGGACGGCAGCGCGGCGTCGACCCGGCCGGCGATCACGAAGTAGCCGGCGAGGCCGACCCCGGCGCCGAGCCCCCAGAGCACCCCGACCGGGTCGAGCCGGCCGGCGCCGGTCAGGTCCAGCACGAACACCAGTCCGCAGAGGGCGGTCAACGAACCGGCGACGGTGAGCAGCCGGGGCCGCTGGCCGTGGACCAGCCACATCCAGCCGACCACCAGGACGATGCCGAGGTATTCCAGCAGGAGCGCGACGCCGACGGGCAGGTAGCGGACGGCGTTGAAGAAGCACGCCTGGGCCAGCGCCACCCCGAGCAGCCCGAACACGACGATCGTGCCGGCGTTGCGCCGGAGCACCGGCCACCGCCCGCGCAGCGCCAGCAGGGCCGGCAGGGCCAGCACCAGCGCGGCGACGCCGACCCGGGCCAGCACCACCGCCTCGGCCGACCACTGACCGGTGATCAGCGGGCGGGCGAAGGTGCCCGAGGTGGCGAAGGTGAGCGCGGAGAGCAGGGCGAGGCCGAGGCCGACGCCGGGCCGTTCACGCATCGACAACTCCTTGGTCCGACCGACCGGTCATCAGTCAAAAGCGGTTATGCTGATGACGCTAGGCCAGCACCCTGACAGGAGTCAAGTTGCTCTTTGCCCATGACACCGAGTGCGCCCTGGTCGCCGTCGCGGCGCTGGTCAACACCGCCGGCCCGGACCGGGAAGGACTGCCCGACGTGGCCGCCCTCGACCGGTTCTTCACCGCGCACGCCTGGACCGGCCGGTACGAGCACACCGCTGCCGAGCTGGGCGAGGTCCGCGCCCTGCGCCCCCGACTCCGCCGGCTCTGGGACGCCGACATCGACGAGGTGGTGGCGATCGTCAACGGACTGCTCCGCGAGTCGCACGCGCTGCCCCAGCTCATCCGGCACGACGACGAGCCGTACCACCTGCACGCGGTGCCGCGGGACGCGCCGCTGGCCACCCGGATGGCGGTCGAGGCCGCCATGGCCATGGCCGACCTGGTCCGCATGGGCGAGCTGGGCCGGTTGCGCAGCTGCGACCACCCGGACTGCGACAACGTGCTGGTGGACCTCTCGAAGAACAGGTCCCGCCGGTTCTGCGACGCCGGTTGCGGTAACCGCGCCGCCGTCACCGCCTACCGCGCCCGCAGGGCGGCGTCCCACTCCTGACGCACCGACGGCCACTCATCCCGGCGCAGCTCGTACTCGACCTCGCCGTGCTCGGTCCCCGGGATCGGGTCGTCGAAGGTCAGGTGGAAGGTACGCAGGTACCGCAGCCCGGCCCGCGCCATCACCGCTCGGGACCGGTCGTTGACCGCCATCGTCTCCGCCCACACCCGCCGCACGCCCACCACGTCGAAGGCGTGCCGGACCAGCGCCCGGGCTCCCTCCGTGGCCAGGCCCCCGCCCCAGGCGGAGCGGCGCAGCCGGTAGCCCAGCTCCGCCTCCGTGCCGTCGGCGGAGGGGTCGAGCGCGAGCCAGCCGAGGAACCCGTCGGTGATCCGGTCGAGCGCGGCCCACCGGCCGAGGCCGGGATGGCGGGCATACTGGCCCAGCAGGAGGGGCAGGTGCTCGCCCCGGACCACCTCGGCCGAGGTCGGGCGGCCGCCCGTCAGAAAGCGCATGACCTCCGGATCGCTGTCCAGCTCCACCAGGTGGTCCACGTCGTCCATGGTGAACCGGCGCAGCCGCAGCCGCCCGGTCTCCAGCACCGTCCCGCCATCTCCGCTCACGGGCGGATCATGCCGGCCGGACCAGGCCCGGGTCGACCGGATATCCCGGCCAGCGGTCAGCGCGGCCGGGACGGCCCCGACTCAGGGGTGGGTCATCCGGAGCAGGTCGAGGGCCTCGTCGAGCTGGGCCTCGCTGAGCTTGCCCGAGTCGACGTGCCCCCGCGAGATCACCACCTCACGGATGGAGGTCTGCTTGGCCAACGCCTCCTTGGCGATCGAAGCGGCCTCGTCGTACCCGAGGTGGCGGTTGAGCGGGGTGACGATCGACGGCGAACCCTCCGCGTACGCCAGGCAGACCTCGGCGTCCGCGACCACGCCGACCACCAGGCGGTCGGCGAAGAGCCGGCTCGACGCGGCCAGCAGCTTGATCGACTCCAACAGGTTGCGGCCCATCACCGGGAGCATCACGTTCAGCTCGAAGTCGCCCTGCGAGCCGGCGAACGCCACCGTCGCGTCGTTGCCGACCACCTGGGCGCAGACCTGCCGCATCGCCTCGGCGACCACCGGGTTCACCTTGCCCGGCATGATCGACGAGCCGGGCTGGAGGTCCGGGATGCGCAGCTCCCGCAGGCCGGCCCGCGGGCCGGAGCCCATCCAGCGGATGTCGTTGGCGATCTTGTAGAGGCCGACCGCGATGGTGCGGAGCTGGCCGGACGTCTCCACCAGCGCGTCCCGGGCACCCTGCGCCTCGAAGTGGTTCCGCGCCTCGGTCAGCGGCAGGCCGGTCGAGGCGCGGAGCCGCTCGATCACCTGGGCCGCGAAGCCGAACGGCGTGTTGATGCCGGTGCCCACCGCCGTGCCGCCGAGCGGCAGCTCGGCCAGCCGGGGCAGCGCGGACTCCAGCCGCTCGACGCCGTAGCGGACCTGGGCGGCGTACCCGCCGAACTCCTGGCCCAGGGTGACCGGGGTGGCGTCCATCAGGTGGGTACGGCCGGCCTTGACCACGGTCTCGAACTCGGCCGCCTTCTCCTCCAGCGCCCCGGCCAGGTGCTTCAGCGACGGGATCAGGTCCTCCACCACGAACTGGGTGGCGGCCAGGTGGATCGACGTCGGGAAGACGTCGTTGCTGGACTGCGAGGCGTTGACGTCGTCGTTCGGGTGGACGTTGCGGCCCAGCTCGCGGCTGGCCAGGGTGGCGATCACCTCGTTGGCGTTCATGTTCGACGACGTGCCGGACCCGGTCTGGAAGACGTCGACCGGGAACTGGTCGTCGTAGCCGCCGTCGGCGACGTGCGCGGCGGCGGTGGCGATCGCCTCGGCGACGTCCGCAGCGATCACCCCCAGCTCGCCGTTGACCTGGGCGGCCGCCCCCTTGATCTGCGCCAGGGCCTTGATCTGGGCCGGTTCGAGGCCCCGCCCGGAGATCGGGAAGTTCTGCACCGCGCGCTGGGTCTGCGCCCGCCACAGCGCCTCGGCGGGCACCTCCACCTCACCCATCGAGTCGCGTTCGATCCGGTAGCCGGTCGCCTCTGGAGTCGTCACGCGTACCATCCTGCCGCGCTGGCCGCCGGTGCGCAGGGAAAGTTGGGGGCGCTCCGGGCCTTGATCAGCCCAGCTCGGCCAGCAACTCCTCGGTCCGCCGCTGATCCGGGGACTCGATCTGGCGGAACACGGCCAACGCCCGGCTGGCGTACGTCCGGGCCTGGCGCGTATCGGTGCCGCGCAGACAGTGGGCCATCCCGTCCAGCGCCCGGGCCTGCTCGTAGCGCGCACCAAGCCGGGTGGCATCCGCGAGCACGCGGCGGTGCAGGTCCAATGCGCTGGCCAGGTCCCCCTGGTCGAGCAGCGCCCGGGCCAGCAGGTTACGCGAGGCGCACTGTCCGACGTGGTCCCCGGCGTCGGTCATCGCGGCGAGGGCGGCGCGATGGCGGGCGGCCGCCTGGTCCGGGCGGCCCGCCTCGCGTTCCAGCGCGCCGATCTCGTTGAGCACCTCGCCCTCACCGAACCGGTTGCCACTGCGCCGCTTGAAGGTGAGGGACACTCCCAGCAGCCGCCGGCCCGGCCCCCGGTCGCCCATCCGATGCCGGATCATCCCGATGTGACCCACCGCGTTCGCCACCTGCCGCAGGTCGCGATGCTGCCGCGCCAGCAGGAGGTGGTTCCGCGCCACCCGGAGGGCCTCGTCGTAGCGGCCCCAGGAGAGCAGGGTGAAGGAGAGATTGTTCAGCATGGTGGCCATGCCAATGGACTGGTCGTCCGGCCGGGTGAGGTCGATGGCCCGGTCCATGTACTCCTTGGCCGGGCGGTAGTCCCCGTACGCCAGGTAGGCCACGCTGAGGTTGCCGAGCGCGTTCCGCACCTCGCGACGCAGCCCGAGGCGCCGGAAGTGCACGAGTGCGAGTTCCATCAGCCGGATCGCCTCGGCGAAGCGGGCCAGCCGGTAGTGGGCCGAGGCGAGGTAGTTGAGGGTCATCGCCACCGCCTCCTCGTCACCGATCCCCTCGGCGGCGGCGAGCGCGATGTTGTGCGTCTCGATCAGCTCGTCCAGGTGTCCACCAGCGAAGTGGGCCCACCAGGTGGCCCGGGCGAGCTGCCAGGAACGCCGGGGAAAGCCCTCGGTATGGGCAATCCGCACCAGGGCGGTCAGCGTCGCCAGGTTCTCGCCGAACCAGGCGCGCCCCTGGGCCGCGCCGGCCGCCACCAGGTCCGGCCGCGTCGGCTCCGGCAACCGTTGCAGGTCGCCACTGTCCGCCAGCTCGACCGTCCGGGCGACCGCGGCGGCCACGTGCAGGTGATGGTCCAGGAGCAGCTCCAGCGCCTCGTTGCGCTCCAAGGCGTGGTCCGGCTGGGCGAGCAGCCGGCGGGCGTACTCGCGGATCAGGTCGTGCAGGCGGTAGCGACCCGGTTCCGCCTCCTCGACGAGGTGCGCGTCGACCAGCTCGTCCAGCAGGTCCTGGGTCTCCGCCAAGGGGAGATCGGCGAGGGCGGCCGGCACCCGGTTGTCGAACCGTACTCCCGGGTGCAGGCCGAGCAGCCGGAGCAGCCGCTGGGCGCGCGGTGACACCTGGGCGTACGACAGCGCGAAGGCCTGACCGACGGAACGCTCACCGGCCTCCAGCTCGGCCAGCGGGTCCGGTCCGGCTGCCAACCGTTCGGCCAGGTCGGCGATCCGCCAGCGCGGACGATGAGCCAGGCGGGCCCGGCCAGCCGGATCGCCAGCGGCAGGTGCCCACAGCGACGCGCCACCTCCGCCGCGGCGGCCGGCTCGGTCGCCACCCGGTCCGCACCGGCGATCCGGCCGAGCAGCTCCACTGCCTCGTCGTGATCCAGCACCTCCAGTGACGACGGCCGACCGTCGTCGAGCCCGACCAGTCGGCGGCGGCTGGTGACCAGAACAAGGTTGTCCGGCCCGTTGGGCAGCAGCGGCACCACCTGCGCGGCGCTCGCCGCATTGTCGAGCACCAACAGGACCTGCCGGCTGGCCAGCTCGGTACGCCACATCGCCAGCCGGTCGTCCAAGTCGAGCGGCACCTGTTCCGCCGGCACGCCGAGCTGCCGCAGCAGGGCGGCCACCGCCGCGGCCGGGGCCAGCGGTCGGCGCTCACTGTGCCCGTGCAGGTCGATGAAAAGGTGCGCGTCCGGATAGCGGTCGCCGAGCGCAGTCGCCACGTGGACGGCCAGCGTGGTCTTGCCGCTGCCGGCCATCCCGTCCACGAGATGGATGCGGGCGCCGTCCTCTTCGATCTCCTTCACCAGCCGGTCCACGGTCTGCTGCCGGCCGGTGAAGTCGCTGATCGCCCGGGGTAGCGAGCGGACCGGCACGACCGCCCGACTCTCCGGAGCCCCCAACGCCAGGTCACCCGCGAGCACCCGCTGGTGCAGTTCCTGCAGCGCCGTGCCGGGCTCGATACCCAACTCCTCGGCGTAGATCCGGCGGCCCTCCCGGTAGACGGCGAGTGCGTCCGCCTGCCGGCCGACCGCGGAGAGCGCGAGCATGAGCTGGCCGCGCAGCCGCTCCCGTAGCGGGTTCCGTTCGACGTTCTCGGACAGCTCGTCGATCAGGTCGGCCGCCTGATGCAACCGCAGCTCGACCTCGACGCACTCCTCCAGCACGGCGAGGCGCTGCTCGTCGAGGGCCTGCGCCCGGCGGCGAACATTGCGGCTGGCGATCCCGCTGAGCGCCGGGCCCCGCCAGAGCGCCAGGGCGGCACGGAAGTGCCGGCGTGCCTCGGTCGGCTGCCCCGCGGCGACCGCAGCCCGGGCGGCCTCCACGCCGCGGGCATAGACCTCGGCGTCCAGGTCGGCCGGCTCGACCCGGATGCCGTAGCCGACCGGATCCGTGACGATGATCTCCGGGCCCAGCCCCAGCCTGGCGAGCCGCTGCCGCAGTCGCGACACACAGATCTGGAGCTGGGTCCGGGCGGTGGCCGGGGGCCGCTCCTCCCAGACCGCGTCGATCAGCTCCTCGACGGGCACCACCCGGCCTGTGCGCAGCAGCAGCATGGCGAGCACGGTCCGGTCTCTACCTGCGGTGACAGTGGCCTCGCCACCGCCGATCCGCAGTGGTCCCAGGATCCCGAACCGCATCTGCCCCCCGCACGCCGCCACCACTTCCAGCAGAGTAACCCGCGGGTAACTCGTCGACGCCGGGAGGCGATAGCGATCTGATAGCGGATCGACAGCGCCGACCCCGACACTCGTTCCGGGTTGTCGGTGACGACATCCGACGGGGGCGGTGCGCCCGCCCCGGGGAACTCTCCGGGCGGGCGCACCGATGTCGATCACGGGCTCACCTGTCTCCCGTCCCCCGCGCGCGACCCGAATAGCCGACGCCTCCGTTGCTCGATGAACTTAAGATCATGACACCTTTCCGCACGTCACTCGGAGGTGTCATGTCGATTCGACACGGGGGCTCGGCGCGCCGGGCGGCCACGACGGCCGGCGCTCTTCTCCTGGCCACGGGCGGCCTGGTGGCCGTGACCGGGCAACCGGCAGCGGCGATGATCCACTACGTCACCCCGACCAGCGTCACGTGGACCGACGCGCGGCAACCGACCAGTTCCTTCTCCCCTTCCGACGACACCGTCCCATTGGGCACGTGGGACTCCGACGGGGACAAGCACACCGCCCGGGCGTACTTCACCTTCGACCTGACGCCCTACCGGGGACAGCGGGTCGTCTCGGCCCGCGGCATCACCGGCGAGACGACGGTCAACGACTGCGACAAGCCGCGCGAGATCGAACTGTGGCGGACCGATCCGCCCGCCGGCACCCCGACCTGGAACACCGCGCCGAAGGCACGGGAGAAGGTAGCGGATGTCGCCTACCCCAACCTGCCCTGCGGGAGCAGTTTCATCGGCGTGATGATCACCGAGGCGGTGCGCCAGGCGGTCGCGGACGGGCAGGACCAGCTCACGCTGATGGCCCGGATCGCCGGCGACCACGAGGCGAGCAAGCACTACGGCCGCCGGATCAAGAGCCTCGGGATCTCCCTCGACCACAACACGCCGCCGAACGTTCCCGACCAGCTCACCGTCGAAGGCATGGCGTGCGACAGCCCGCTGACGATCCGCATCACCAGGCCGATCCTCCGGGCCGCGGTGTCCGACCCCGACGTCGACGAGACCGGGGGCCACGACCAGGTGGCGGCGACCTTCGCCTGGTGGCCGGTCGACCGGCCCGCTGAGCGGACGGAGGCGACCCTCGACGGCCAGTCCAGCCCGTCCCGGTACGGGTACCAAGTTCCGGCGGACAAGCTCACCCACGGGAACACCTACGCCTTCTCGGTGCGGGCGTCCGACCAGTACGACCGCTCGGACTGGTCGCCGGAGTGTCGGTTCACCGTCGACACGGTCGCGCCGGCCGCCCCGACCGTCTCCTCCACCGACTACCCGGAGCAGGGCGACTGGCCGGGCACCGGCGGGCCCGGCATCCCGGGCAGCTTCACCTTCACCGCGGACGCCGACGACCTGGCGGGCTTCAGCTACGGCGAATACGGTTCGGCCACGCACTTCGTCCCGGTGGACGCATCGGGCCGGTCGGCGACCGTGAGCTACGCGCCCCAGCAGGACGGACCGAGGCGGCTCTACGTGCAGAGCGTCGACCGGGCCGGGAACGCCTCCGAGGGCACGTTCTACGGGTTCATCGTGCGTTCCACCGCGCCGACGATCACCGACGAGGACCCGGAGGCGCCGGCCGGTACGCCACGTAGGTTCACCTTCGCCCCGAACATGGAGAACGTGGTCGAGTACACCTACCGGCTCAACGACGGCGAGGAAACCACCGTCCGCGCCGACGCGGACGGCACCGCGCGGGTGACCATCACGCCGGCGGTCTCCGACGTGTACTTCCTGTACGTCCGCAGCAGGACCGCGGACGGACTGCCCTCGGGCGAGGCCTGGACCTTCCTCTGGGTGCCGGAAGCGGGGTGACGACGAAGGGGCGCCGGGCGGTCAGCCCGGCGCCCCTTCGGCATCCACCGGTCAGCGGCGGCCGACGGTGAGCACCGGCTTGGTGACCTCGGCGAAGAAGTCGTTGCCCTTGTCGTCGACGACGACGAAGGCCGGGAAGTCCTCCACCTCGATCTTCCAGACCGCCTCCATGCCCAGCTCGGGGTATTCGAGCACCTCGACGTGCTTGATGCAGTCCTGGGCGAGCCGGGCGGCGGGGCCGCCGATCGAGCCGAGGTAGAAGCCACCGTGCTGCTGGCAGGAGCGGGTGACCTGGGCGGAGCGGTTGCCCTTGGCCAGCATCACCATCGAGCCGCCGGCCGCCTGGAACTTCTCCACGTAGGCGTCCATCCGGCCGGCGGTGGTCGGGCCGAACGAGCCGGAGGCGTAGCCCTCGGGGGTCTTGGCCGGGCCGGCGTAGTAGACGGCGTGGTCGCGCAGGTACTGCGGCATCGGCTCGCCCGCATCCAGCCGCTCGGCGATCTTGGCGTGCGCGATGTCCCGGGCCACCACGAGCGGGCCGGTCAGCGAGAGCCGGGTCTTCACCGGATATTTCGACAGCTCGGCGCGGATCTCGTCCATCGGCCGGTTGAGGTCGACGCGGACGACCTCGGAGGTGTCCAGCTGCGCGTCGGTGATGTCCGGCAGGTAGCGCGCCGGGTCGGTCTCGAGCCGCTCCAGCCAGACGCCCGACGGGGTGATCTTGGCGACTGCCTGCCGGTCAGCCGAGCAGGAGACGGCGATGGCGACCGGGCAGGAGGCGCCGTGCCGGGGCAGCCGGACCACCCGTACGTCGTGGCAGAAGTATCGGCCGCCGAACTGCGCGCCGATGCCGAAGTTGCGGGTCAGCTCCAGCACCTCGGCCTCCAGCTCCAGGTCCCGGAAGCCGTGCGCGCTCATCGAGCCGGAGGTGGGCAGGGTGTCCAGGTACTTCGCGGAGGCGTACTTGGCGGTCTTCAGCGCGTACTCGGCGGAGGTGCCGCCGATCACGATGGCCAGGTGGTACGGCGGGCAGGCCGAGGTGCCGATCAGCCGCAGCTTCTCCTCCAGGAACTGCATCATCCGCGTCGGGTTCAGCAGCGCCTTGGTCTCCTGGTAGAGGTACGACTTGTTGGCCGAGCCGCCGCCCTTGGCCATGAACAGGAACTTGTAGGCGTCCGGGTGCCCGTCCGGATCCTCGGCGTAGAGCTCCACCTGGGCGGGCAGGTTGCTGCCGGTGTTCCGCTCCTCCCACATGGTCAGCGGGGCGAGCTGCGAGTAGCGCAGGTTGAGGCGGGTGTACGCCTGGTAGACGCCGCGCGAGACGGCCTCGGCGTCGGTGCCGTCGGTGAGCACGTGCCGGCCGCGCTTGCCCATCACGATCGCGGTGCCGGTGTCCTGGCACATCGGCAGCACGCCGCCGGCGGCGATGTTGGCGTTGCGCAGCAGGTCCAGCGCGACGAACCGGTCGTTCGGCGAGGCCATCGGGTCGTCGATGATCGACCGGAGCTGGGCCAGGTGCGCCGGGCGCAGGAAGTGCGCGATGTCGTGCATCGCCTCGGCGGTCAGCGCGGTCAGCGCGGACGGCTCCACGGTCAGGAAGCGACGGCCACCCGGGCCGTTGACGACATCGACGCCCTCGTCGGTGACCAGGCGGTACTCGGTCTGGTCGGGACCGGTCGGCAGCAAGGGGGCGTACGAGAACGCGGCGGCACTGCTCATGACGGAAAAGCCTAGGCCAGTGGCGTCGATCGGTGACACCCGCCGGGGGGCTCCTGGGACGCCGCTCTCATCCGCCGTCCTTCGCCGACTGGCAAAGTTCGTTCTTCGGTCCGCAGCTCCCCTGGTCGGACGGGGGCAGATAGGTCCCGCCCGGGTTCGGCCCGGGCGCGCCGCCGCCGGCCGGCGGCGGGACGGAGTCGCCGGCACCCCAGCGGACGTACCCGATCTCCCGGCCCTCGCCGATGATCATGCCATTCGGGCCGACCGCCAGGGCGTTCGCCGCGGTTCGCAGCACCACCAGTTCCCGCCCGGTGCGCGGGTCGACCGCGATCAGCCGGGACGGCTTCTCCTCGGCGATCACCGCCGCGTACGGGGTGAGCGCCGCGCCGCTCTTCCCGCCGGCCGGCCGGGTCCACCCGGTCCGGTCCACGGACAGCTCCCGTCCGAGGATCGTCCGCTTGTCGGCGCTGCGCACCAGCGCGTACCGGTCGTCGACCGCGAGCAGCCTCTCCCCGTCCGCGCCGACGTGGAGCAGCCGGCCGTCGTACCCGTCGATCACCGCCTCGCGGCCGTCCGGGGCGACCCCGATGAGCACGTTCCGGGCGCCCTGCGGGTCCTGGCGCTGCACGCAGCCGGCGTAGTCGGCGGTCCGCAGGTTCACCCCGGCCCGCCGCCACACCTCCCGACCGGTGGCCGGGTCGACGGCGGAAATGACGAAGTTGCAGGTCCCGTCGCGTGAGGTGGCGGCGATCCGGAGCAACCGACCACCGATCACCGCGAGCCGCTCGTCCCGGCCCGGCTGGACGTTCTGCAGCACCCGGCCGGTCGCGGTGTCCACCACGTGCACCCGCCCGTCCACCGGGAAGCCGAGCAGCGGCGGGACCTCCTCAGGCCCGGCCACCCCGCCGTCGATGCGCGGAGCGCCCAACCGCCGGGTGCCGAGCAGCTCCGGGTTGTCGGCGAGCATCCCGCTGTGCACCCCGGGCAGGAACGCCGTCCACAGCGGCTGGGTGCCGCGCGGCTCGAAGGCCCGCAGCGTGCAGTCGGTGGCCGCCACGCAGCGGACGTCGAGCAGCAGGTCCCGGTAGGTCCAGACCGCCACCGCCCGGTCGTCGCTGCGGCGTACCGCGCCGGTGGTCGGGTCGAGCACCTCGTACCCCTTGACCAGGAGCTTGCCCACGGCGACGACCGGGTCCCGGTCGCCGCCCGCGACCGCCGCCCAGTCGGCCTTGTGCTCCCAGAGCTGGGTGCCGGTGGCCAGGCTGCGCGCCTCGACCCGGGTACGCTGCTCGACGATCACGGTGTCGCCGGCGATGGTGGCGCTCTTCGGGGTGCCGCCGACCCGCTGCTGCCAGACCACGTCCGGCTCGGAGATCGGCTCGCTCCGGTCGACCCAGTCCCACATGGTCGGGAAGGGATTCCACACGCCGGTCGCGGCGAGGATGACCACGGTGATGAGCCCCAGCAGCAACCAGCCGCGTACGCCAACGCCCTTCACACCGCACACGGTAGCGACGATCACCGCCGGGTCGGGCCCCTCGTGCGCGCGTGTCGCGCCGCTTCTTGCCGGCCGAGGTGTTAGGAGGGGCCCTCTCCTCTAGCGGAGGCGTCGGAAGGGGCCCTTCCTTTCACCGGGCTGCGGAGCGGACCAGGGGAAGGGTGCGGTAGGGGATCTGCTCGGCCAGGGCGATGATCGTGGAGGCGCGCCGGATCCCCTCGGAGCTGACGATCTGGTCGATCACCCGCTGGAGGTCGGTGTTCGACCGGGCCACGATGCGGCAGAGCAGGTCGCTGGAGCCAGTGATGGTGTGCGCCTCCAGCACCTCGGGGATGGCGGCCAGGTGCGCGGTGACCGGGTCGTGGCCGTGCCGCTGGCTGATCTCCAGGGTCACGAAGCTGGTGACCCCGAAGCCGATCGCGGCCGGCGAGATGTCCGGGCCGAAGCCGGCGATCACCCCCCGGTCGACCAGCTTGTCCAGCCGCGCCTGCACGGTGCCCCGGGCCACCCCGAGCCGGCGGGACAACTCCAGCACCCCGATCCGCGGCTCCTCGGCGAGCAACGTGAGCAGTCTGGCATCCAACTCGTCGAGCTGTACATCCTGTCCAGCGTTCATGGGGTTTCATGTTACCGAATGCACAACCTGACCAGCATTTCAGTCAACTGTTGCCCAACCATGTGGGGCGAAGCGATCCTCGCCAGATCAGCACACCAACGGCGGCCCACGAGGCCGGCCGGTACGCAAGGGAGGCCACCATGACCCAGGCGATCGACCGACCCGAGTCGACCGAGGAGGTCGACGTCGACGCCCTCGTCGGCGCCGTCGACCACGACATCACCCGGGACCCGTTCCCGGTCAAGGGCCTCGACCACGTGCACTTCCTGGTCGGCAACGCCAAGCAGGCCGCGCACTACTACTCCACCGCGTTCGGCATGACCTGCGTCGCGTACCGCGGTCCGGAGCAGGGCTACCGGGACCACGCCCAGTACGTGCTGACCAGCGGCTCGGCCCGGTTCGTGCTGACTGGTGTGGTCCGCCCGGACGCCGAGGGCGCCGAGCACGTGGCGAAGCACAGCGACGGCGTCTCCGACATCGCGCTCGAGGTGCCGGACGTCGACGCCGCGTACGCGCACGCCACCGCGCAGGGCGCGACCGGCCTGGTCGAGCCGCACGACGTCACCGACGAGCATGGCAGCGTCCGGCTGGCGGCCATCGCCGCGTACGGCGACACCCGGCACACCCTGGTCGACCGGTCCCGCTACACCGGCCCGTTCCTGCCCGGCTTCGTGGCCCGCGGGCCGATCGTGGACCGGCGGCCGATGATCGACGCGGGCATCCAGCCGAAGCGCTTCTTCCAGGCCGTCGACCACGTGGTCGGCAACGTGGAGCTCGGCAAGATGGACGAGTGGGTCGAGTTCTACAAGCGGGTCATGGGCTTCAGCAACATGGCCGAGTTCATCGGCGACGACATCGCCACCGACTACTCCGCCCTGATGAGCAAGGTGGTGGCGAGCGGCACCCGCAAGGTGAAGTTCCCGCTCAACGAACCGGCCGTCGCCCGTAAGAAGTCGCAGATCGACGAGTACCTGGAGTTCTACCAGGGTGCCGGGGCGCAGCACATCGCCGTCGCCACCAACGACATCCTGGCCAGCGTCGACGCGATGCGGGCCGCCGGCGTCGAGTTCCTGGACACCCCCGACTCGTACTACGACGACCCGGAGCTGCGCGCCCGGATCGGCCAGGTGCGAGTGCCGATCGAGGAGCTCAAGGCCCGCAAGATCCTGGTCGACCGGGACGAGGACGGCTACCTGCTGCAGATCTTCACCAAGCCGGTGCAGGACCGCCCGACCGTCTTCTTCGAGCTGATCGAGCGGCACGGCTCCCTCGGCTTCGGCAAGGGCAACTTCAAGGCCCTGTTCGAGGCGATCGAGCGGGAGCAGGAGAAGCGCGGCAACCTGTAACACTGTCGGCGTGACCCAGCCTCCCCCGAACATCCAGCCGCCGCCCGCCGGGCCCCCGCCCGCGGGCGGCGGCTTCGCGCCGCCCTCCGGGCCGTACCTGCCGCCCGCGCAGCACACCCCGCCCACGTACGCCGGCCAGCCGGGCTACCCGCCACCCCCACCGGGGTACGCCCCGTACCCGGGCTTCGTGCCGACGCCGCTGGCGCCGAACGGGCAGCCCCTCGCCAGCTTCGGCGACCGGCTGCTCGCCTGGCTGATCGACACCGGGGTGGCCACCCTGGTGTCGATGGTGATCTTCACGCCGGTCTTCTTCTGGATCTTCTTCCAGGCGGTCAGCGACCTGCCGCAGCCCGGTCCGGACGGGACCGTGGCCGGGCCCGACCCGTCGCTGATCTGGACCGACCTCTTTCTGCCGCTGCTGCTCGCCGAGCTCGGGCTGCTGCTGCTGATGTTCGGGCTCTACTGGATCTACCACGTCGAATACGCCCGCCGGACCGGGCAGACGCTCGGCAAGAAGGTGATGAAGCTGCGGATCGTGCCGGTCGACCCGAACGCCACGCTGACCCGGGGCATGCTCGGCAAGCGGTGGCTGGTGGAGTTCCTCGGCGGCTCGCTGGTGCCCTTCCTCAGCTACCTCGACGGGTTCTGGCAGCTCTGGGACAAGCCCTGGCAGCAGTGCCTGCACGACAAGTTCGCCGGCACGGTCGTCGTTAAGGTTGCTCCGTGAGCAAGTGCAGCGAGGCACGGCCGTGAGCGTGCAACCCGGCTGGTACGTCGACCCCGCCGACCCCGAGACCCGCCGGTACTGGGACGGCGAGGGGTGGATCGGCGCGCCCATCCCGGTCGACACCACCCCACCCGAGGGCCCGCCGCCGCCCGAACCGGCCCCCGCCGCCGCGCCGGCGCCCACCCCCCACCCGGGCGCGCCGGGTGGCTATCCGGGGCAGTCCGGTCCCGGGCCAGCCGCGGGACAGCCGGTCGGCGCGCCGTATCGGGGGCAACCGGGTGCCGGGCCGTACCCGGGGCAGCCGGTCGGCGGGCCGGGGCGGTGGCCGGGCCACCCGCCCGCGCCCGGCCAGCCGCCGGGCTGGCCGTACCCGTCGTGGCCGGCGCGGCCATCCCTGCCGCGCCCACACGGGCTGCCGCTCGCCTCGTACGGCGCCCGGCTGGTCGCCCGCCTCATCGACATCTTCGTGCTGTTCCTGCTCAACGTCGCGGTGAACGGCTGGTTCGTGTGGCGCCTCCTCGGTGAACTCGCTCCCCCTCTTCGGGAGGCCTGGCGGCGGGCCGAGACGGCTGACACCACCACGGCGCCGCTACCGCCCGCCGGTCAGCAGACCGACGCGCTGTGGCTCGCCATCGTGCTGATCGCCGCCGCGCTGTGGTTCGCCTACGAGGTGCCCTCGATGGCCGCCCGCGGGCAGACCTTCGGCAAACGGCTGGCCGGCATCCGGGCGGTGCCGGTCGAGGCCGACCAGCCGCTCGGCTTCAGCCGGGCCACCCGGCGGTGGAGCACCCTCGGCCTGCCCACCCTGCTCTGGTACTGCGCCGGCTTCGGCCTGCTGCTCCAGTTCATGGACGCCGTCTCCGTGCTCTTCGACCAGCCGCTGCGCCAGGCGCTGCACGACAAGCGGGCGCAGACCGTGGTGGTCCAGCTTCCCCGTACCAGGCCCGACACCCGTACCACCCCGCGCGACCGCGCCAACCCCCCGGGAGACACCCCATGACCGACACCGGACGTCACCAGCCTCCGCTGCGGCTCACCCGCGCCGACCTGGACGCGTTGCCCAACTACGTGCCCGGGCGCAGCCCCGCCGACCTGGCTCGCGAGCTGGGCCTGCCCGAGGCGATCAAGCTGGCCAGCAACGAGGTCCCCTACGGCCCGCTGCCGGGCGTGGTGGAGGCGGTCGCCGAGGCGGCGGCGGGCTCGCACCGCTACCCGGACATGGGCGTGGTGGCACTGCGCCAGGCCCTCGCCGAGCGCTACGACGTGGACGCCGACCGGATCGCCACCGGCTGCGGCTCGGTGGCGCTGGCCGAGCACCTGGTCCGGGCCACCTGCCTGCCCGGCGACGAGCTGCTCTACTCGTGGCGCTCGTTCGAGGCGTACCCGATCATCGCGGCGACCAGCGGCGCGACCAGCGTGCGGGTGCCGAACGACGCCGGCCACGGCCACGACCTGGCCTCGATGGCGGCGGCGGTGACCGATCGCACCCGGATGATCCTGGTCTGCAACCCGAACAACCCCACCGGCACCGCGGTCCGCAAGGCGGAGCTGGATCGGTTCCTCGACGCCGTGCCGGACGACGTGCTGGTGGTGATCGACGAGGCGTACCGGGAGTTCGTCACCGACCCGGAGGTGCCGGACGGCCTCAGCTACCTGGACCGCCCGAACGTGGCGGTGCTGCGCACCCTGTCCAAGGCGTGGGGGCTGGCCGGCCTGCGGATCGGCTGGCTGGTCGCCGAGCCGAGCGTGGCCGCCGCGGTGCGCAAGGTCGTCACGCCCTTCTCCACCAGCATGGCCGCCCAGGCCGGTGCGCTCGCCGCGCTGGCCCAGGCCGACGAGGTCGAGCGCCGCTGCGCGCTGGTCGTCGCCGAGCGGGACCGGGTCACCGAGGCGGTGCGCAAGTTCGTCCCGGACGTGCCGTCCAGCCAGGCCAACTTCGTCTGGCTGCCGCTCGGCGACCGGGCCGTCGACTTCGGCAAGGCGTGCGAGGCGCGCGGCGTGATCGTCCGGCCGTTCCCCGGCGACGGCGTCCGGGTCACGATCGGCACCCCGGCCGAGAACGACGCCTTCCTGGCCGCCGCCGAGGCCGCGCTCGCCTGACCCGCGCCGGCTGCTCGCCGCGACTCAGGTCGCGGCGAGCAGCACCGGCTCGGCCATCAGGAAGTACGCCTGGTCGTCATCGTCCGCCGTGGCCCGCTCCCGCACCCGCTCCACGGCCAGGTAGCCGCCCGCCGCGTACGCCCGGCCCGGCACCCAGCCGACGCCGTCGTGGCCGATGTTCATGGCGAACCGGGACCGCTCCGCGCCGGTGGCCGGGTCGAGGGTCACCAGGTCCCGCTGCTCGGTCAGCAGGTGCACGCGGCCGGGCTCGACCGCGATGATGCGTACCGGCCCGAGGTCGGCCCGCCGCCACAGCTCCTCACCGGTGCGGGCGGAGCGGCCGGTCACCACCCCCGTCGAGGTGCCGACCACCCGCTCGCCGTCGAGTTCGGCGTCCGCCCCGTCGAGCGCGGGCGCGGCCACCGGCTCGCCGGGGCCGACCAGCCAACCCCGCCCCATGCCGTCGCCCGGCCCGGAGATGCGCAGCCCCCGGCAGCCGGAATGCCCGCTCCGGCAGCCCACCGGGGTCACCACCAGTTCGTCCGGGCTGCCCGGGGGACGCCAGCGGGTGCGAACCGCGCCGGTCGCCGCGTCCCGGAACTCGACCGTCTCCGGGCCGTCACAGGCGTCCAACCCGAGCACCTCACCGGTGGCGGTGGTGCCCGCGGCACCGATGCAGCCCCGCTCCCGGTCGACCCGCCAGAGCCGGCGGCCGTCGGCCAGGTCGTACCCGTCGAGCTGCCCGGCGCCAGCGGCGACCAGCACGGCCCGGCCGTCGGCTCGGGCGACGTGCAGCCCGGCCGGGTCCCAGACCGTCGAGGCGTAGGTCCGGCGTGGCTTCGGCACCTCCGCCGGCTCCGGCCGGTCGGCCCGCCAGGCGACCCGCCCGGTACGCGCGTCCAGCGCCACGAGCACCCCGTCGGACCAACTGCTGACCACGGTGGTGCCGTCGGCGAGCACCCCGTCGAGCGTCGCCGGCCAGCGCCGGTAGGACCAGAACGGGGTCACCCGGTGCTTCCCGTCGACCGGCTGGTCGGCGTACACCTGGCGGCTGCCGACGTAGACGCGGAGCCGGCCGTCGATGACCAGCGGCGCCACCGGCAGCCGACCGATCACGCCGACCGGCGGGGTGGCCACCGGTGGGTACGCGCTTCGGGCGGTCGTGCTGACCTCTGCCGGCGCGAGCACCCGGTGGACCACGGCGGCCGCCGCCGCGACGGCGAGCACCGCCGCGAGCGCCACCACGATCCGCCGCCCTTCGGGCAACCTCATGCCGCACCTCCGCCCGGCACCCTACCCACCGGCAACTCCAGGTCGCAGCGCGGCGCCAGACGCGCCGAGCTGGAGTTGCCGGAGGCGGGCCCTCGGTCGCAGCGCGGCGCCAGACGCGCCGAGCTGGGAGTTGCCGGCGGCGGCTCCCGGACCGGTCAGGTGGCGCCGGGTCGGGTCAGGCGGCCTCGGCGGAGCGGCGGGGCCCGGCGGCCAGGGCCAGGTCGGCGAGGTCGCGCCGGAGGGCGCCCTCGACCGCCCGGGCGGCGAGGCCGCCGAAGATCAGGGCGAGCATCCGGCCGTACGCGGCGGTCGGCACCGCCTCCTGCTCGACGGTGACCTCGGTGCGGCCGCGCCGTCGGCGCTCGACCGTCCGCAGCGTCCAGGTGATCCGGTAGTCCACCCCGGCTCCCCGCGAGCTGAGCACCAGCCGGGCCGGGGCGACCGCCTCGACCACGACGAACTCTTCCGGCTCCGCGGTGCCGTCGGGCCGGACCCGGGTCTCGCACCAGACGGTGCCGGGACCGAACTCGCCGGAGGTGAGCACGTCGACCGCGCCGACGGCGGAGAGCCAGCCGGCCCGCGCGGGGAGATCGGTGAGGAGCCGCCAGACGTCGACGTCCTGCGCTTCGATGAACTCGCTGACCGTCACCGTCGACATGGCACCTCCCGTGTTGTCCACGGTACGGCGCGTGAACGGGAAACGGGGAGTCTCCGGTGACAATTCCGCCACCGATGCCAAGAGCGGGGCACCGGAGAGTGAGAAAGGCGACTCAGCGGGCCGGGAGGATCGTCCCGGTGACCTCGCCGAGGGCGATCGTGATGCCGTCCGGACCGGGGGCGGTGGCGGTGATGGTGACCGTGTCACCGTCCTCCAGGAAGGTCCGGGTGCCGCCGTCGGCGAACTTGACCGGCTCGGCCCCGCCCCAGGTCAGTTCGAGGAACGAGCCGACCTGGCCGCGCTCGGGCCCGGAGACCGTGCCGGAGGCGTAGAGGTCGCCGGTGCGCAGCGACGCGCCGTTGACCGTGAGGTGGGCCAACTGCTGGGCCGGCGTCCAGTACATGGTGGCGAAGGGCGGCTCGGCGACCCGCTCGCCGTTCCACTCCACCGAGAGGGCGAGATCCAGCCCCAGGTGCGGGGTGTCCCGCAGGTAGTCCTGCACCGGCGGGTCCTGGTCCGGAGCGGGCACGAAGGCGTCGGCCAGCGCGTCCAGCGGAGTGACCCAGGCCGAGACGGAGGTGGCGAAGGACTTGCCCAGGAACGGGCCGAGCGGCTGGTACTCCCAGGCCTGGATGTCCCGGGCGGACCAGTCGTTGACCAGCACCACGCCGAAGACGTGGTCGGCGAAGTCCTCGACCGCGACCCGGTCGCCGAGCCGACTCGGCAGGCCGACCACGAAGCCGACCTCGGCCTCGATGTCCAACCGTACGGAGGCGCCGGTGGTCGGACCCTGCGCGGTGGCCCGCTGCCCGGTGGGGCGGACCACCGGGGTGCCGGAGACCACCACCGTGCCGGCCCGGCCGTGGTAGCCGATCGGCACGTGCTTCCAGTTCGGCAGCAGCGGCGGCTGGCCGGGGCGGAAGATCTGCCCGACGTTGCCGGCGTGGTGCTCGGACGAGTAGAAGTCGACGTAGTCGGCCACCTCGAACGGGAGCAGCAGCTCCACCTCGCGCAGCGGCACCAGCAGCGGCTCCACCGCCGGCCGGTGCGCGGAGTCGGTGAGCAGCTCGGTGACCCGCTGCCGGACGGCGGTCCACTGCGGGCGGCCGAGTGCCATGAAGTCGTTGAGGGTGGGCCGGCCCAGCGCCCCGCCGGCCAGCACCAGGTCGGCGTGCTCCGCGCCGGCCAGGTCCAGCACGAACTCGCCGATGCGTACGCCGATCCGCGGCTCGCGGTCGCCGTGCCGGAACACCCCGTACGGCAGGTTGGTCACTCCGTACGGCGAACCGTCGGCACCCGTCACCCAGCTCATGCCGCCACTCCGCTTCGCTCCGTGCCGCCATGAGGCACCACCGCACTGAACCTGCTGATTCGCTCGCTGCTCTCGCTCATTCCTCAACGCCCCCGTTCACCAGCCCCAGCCGGATCAGATCGGTCAGTGGTTCCTCGATGCTGCACGAGCCGTACCCGACCCAGAGTGGGCGCTCGTCGTCGCGGCGCGCCCGGACCCGCTCGACCACGCGTATCGGGTCGGTGGCGGCGAGCAGCTCGGCCACGGCGTCCACCTCGACGCCCTCGGTGGCGGCGAGGGTCGCGGCGAGCACGTTGACGAAGCCGTGGTGGGTGAAGCCGGTCTCCGGGTCCCGGTGGCGGATCGCGTGGTGCAGCCCGGCGGTCAGCTTGAACGGCAGCTCCCGGTCCCGGCAGGCGCAGATCACGGCGGCCAGCTCGACCGGGGTGGGGAACAGCTCGGCGGCCAGCCCGCCGGTGCGGAACTTGGCGGCCACCGGCAGCCCGCCGGCCCGCGCGTCGGCGACGACGTCCAGGGCGCCCATCAGCCCGAAGGTCAGCGGGATCTCCGCGTAGACGGGGGTGCCGCCCAGCCGCTCGGTGAGCTTCACCAGCTCGGCCAGGCCGGGCTGCGGGTCCTCGCCGCGCTTGGCGACCGGCGCCTCGACCTGCCGGGCGGTCACCCCGTCGGGGGACAGGAACGACAGCGCGACGGGCAGCCGGTCGAGGCCGGTGTCGCCGATCAGCCCGATGACGAAGCCCTCGGCGGGGTCGACCAGGCCGCTCAGCTCGCCGGCCGTGATCACCGAGGCGGGCAGCAGCAGCGGGCCGACCAGGTCGGCGTACCAGGCGGCGCGGTGTCGGCGGTGGGCGGTCACCGCGTCCGGCAGCGGCGCGCTGCCGGGCGGGAAGACCGCGGCGTCGTCGACCAGACCGGCGAAGAGGCGGGGCACCTGCGTTGACACGAGACAAGAATCTACGGGACGCTACAAGGAACGGACAACAGCGTCCGATTATCGGACGTCACCGGCCGGAGAACGGGACATATCGGGAGGCGAGATGCCGTACTACCGCAGCGTCGGCGAGGTGCCCCGCAAGCGCCACACCCAGTTCCGTCAGCCCGACGGCACCCTCTACGCCGAGGAGCTGGTCGGCCAGGAGGGCTTCTCCTCCGACTCCTCGCTGCTCTACCACCGCCACCCGCCGACCGCGATCGTGGCCGCCGAGGAGTTCACCCCACCCGCCGTCACCCGGGTGCCGAACCTGCCGCTGAAGCCGCGGCACCTGCGGACCCACAAGCTCGATGGGACCGGCGCCGACCCGGTGCTCGGCCGGCAGTACCTGCTCGCCAACGACGACGTCCGGATCGCGTACGTGCTGGCCGACCGGCCGTCCCCACTGTTCCGGGACGCCACCGGCGACCACTGCCTCTACCTGGAGTCCGGATCGCTGCACGTCGAATCGCCCTTCGGCGTGCTGGAGGCGGTGGCCGGCGACTACGTCATCATCCCCACCTCGACCATCCACCGCCTCGTGCCGACCGGCCACCAGCCGACCCGGCTGCTCGCCATCGAGGCGGCCGGGCACGTCGGCCCGCCCAAGCGCTACCTCTCGGTGCGCGGGCAGTTCCTGGAGCACTCGCCGTACTGCGAGCGGGACGTCCGGGGACCGGACACGCCGCTGCTGGTCGACGGCGAGGACGTCGAGGTGCTGGTCCGGCACCGCCGGGGCTGGACCCGCTACACGTACGCCCACCACCCCTTCGACGTGGTCGGCTGGGACGGGCACATGTACCCGTGGGCGTTCTCCATCCACGACTTCGAGCCGATCACCGGCCGGGTGCACCAGCCGCCGCCCGTGCACCAGACCTTCCAGGGCCCGAACTTCGTGGTCTGCTCGTTCGTGCCGCGCAAGGTCGACTACCACCCGGACGCCATCCCGGTGCCGTACAACCACCACAACGTCGACTCCGACGAGATGCTCTTCTACACCGGCGGCAACTACGAGGCCCGGCGCGGTTCCGGCATCGAGCAGGGCTCGATCTCGCTGCACCCGTCCGGCTTCACCCACGGCCCGCAGCCGGGCGCGGCCGAGCGTTCGATCGGGGTGGACTTCTTCGACGAGCTCGCGGTCATGGTGGACACCTTCCGCCCGCTCGACCTCTGCGACGCCGCGTCGGCCTGCGAGGACGACGCGTACGCCTGGACCTGGGCGCGCCGGGGCTGACCGACCGTACGTCGAAGGGGCCGCGTCCGTCGGACGCGGCCCCTTCGCGGATGGCGGGTCAGAGCGTCGCGGCGTCGATGACGAAGCGGTAGCGCACGTCCGACGCGAGCACCCGCTCGTACGCCTCATTGATCTTCTCGGCGGGGATGACCTCGATCTCGGCGCCGAGGCCGTGCTCGGCGCAGAAGTCGAGCATCTCCTGGGTCTCGGCGATGCCGCCGATCATCGAGCCGGCGAAGGACCGGCGGGCCGGGATCAGCGAGAACGCGTGCACCGACAGCGGGTCCTCCGGCGCACCGACGTTGACCAGCGTCCCGTCCACCGCCAGCAGCCGCAGGTACGCGTCCAGGTCGATCTTCGCGCTCACCGTGTTGACGATGAGGTCGAACGACCCGGCCAGCTTGGTGAAGGTCTCCTGGTCGGCGGTGGCGTGGTAGTGGTCGGCGCCCAGCCGCAGCCCGTCCTCCTGCTTCTTCAGCGACTGCGACAGGACGGTGACCTCGGCGCCCATGGCGTGGGCGAGCTTGACGGCCATGTGGCCGAGCCCGCCGAGACCGACGACCGCCACCCTGCTGCCCGGGCCCACGCCCCAGTGCCGCAGCGGGGAGTAGGTGGTGATGCCCGCACAGAGCAGCGGCGCGGCGACGTCCAGCCCGAGACCGTCCGGGATCCGCAGGACGAAGTCCTCGGTCACCACGATGGCCTGCGAGTAGCCGCCCTGGGTCGGCTGCCCGTCGGCGCCGACCCCGCCGTACGTCCCGATATTGCCCTTCAGGCAGTACTGCTCCAGGCCCTTGCGGCAGTTGTCGCACTCCCGGCAGGAGTCGACCATGCAGCCGACGCCCACCCGGTCGCCGACGGCGAACTTCGTGACCTCGGCGCCGACCTCCCGCACCACGCCGGCGATCTCGTGGCCGACCACGATCGGGTACGTGGTCGGACCCCATTCGCTGCGTGCGGTGTGGATGTCGGAGTGGCAGATGCCGGAGTAGCTGATGTCGATGAGGACGTCGTGCGGCCCGAGGTCGCGTCGCTCGATGGTCGTCGGAGCGAGCGGTTCGGTCGCGGACGTCGCCGCGTAGGCGTTGACGGTGAGCACGGTTCTCCGCTTCCTGCAGACATTGGGGATGCCGGTGCCAGCGGCAGCCGCCGACAGGCAACCGCACCGGCAGGGGCAACCTTCCGCCGCAACTACTGCTACCCCCAAGCCACCCCCACCCACACGTAGCCTGGATCACTCAAGAGAAGATCAACAACCCCGTCGGGCAGGGTCAGCGCCGGGCGAGCACCGCGAACTCGGCGACCATCGCCACCGCCACCGAAAAGACCACCGGCCACGGCCCGCCGACCAGCGCGTAGAGCACCAGCAGCATCGGGGCCACGGCCACCGCGTACATCGCCAGCGCCAGGCTGTGGTCGGCCCGGAGCAGCCCGGGGAGGATCGTCCCGAACAGGCCCGGCACCCGGGCCGCGTAGCGCCAGACCACCAGCGCCCCACCGACGGCCGCCAGGAAGGCGACGACCCGGGACAGGCCCGGCGCGGACGGGCCCAGGAACGCGACCAGCACCGCGGCGACCAGGCACCAGCCGGCGCCGTACAGGACCAGCCGCCGCAGGCCGTCGGAGATGGTCCGGCCGGCGTCGCTGCGCGCCGGGTCCATCGCGGCCGCCTCGGTCAGATGCTCCAGGGCCTCGGCGTAGCGCCGCTGCTCCAGCCGGAGCACGCCCATGTCGTGCCGCGCCCCGGCCAACTGCGGGTCCAGCCGCAGCGCCTCCCGGTAGGCCCGCTCGGCCAGGTCGAACAGCTCCAGCCGGGCGGAGACGAGACCGAGCACCAGGTGCGCCTGCGGCTCCTCCGGCGCCAGCTCGACGCCCCGCCAGGCGGCGTCGAGCGCCTGCTGCCCGTTCCGCGAGCCGGACAGGATCGCGGCGGCGCTGCGCTGGGCGTACGGGTCGGTGGGCCCGAGCGCCAGAATCCCGTCCGCGGTGCTCGCGGCGGCCTTCCACCGGCCCAGGTCGACCAGTGCGAACCCGCGCGCCACCAGCGGCGGTACGGCGGTCGGGGCGGCGGCCACGGCCGCCTCGGCGGCGCTGAGCGCCGCAGCCGACCGGTCGGTGGCGATGTGCATCCGGGCCAGCATGGTCAACGCCTCGGCGTGGCCCGGATCGGTCGCGATCAGCGAGCTGAGCTCGCCGACGGCCTCGTCGTACCGGCCCAGCTCGGCGAGGAGCTGGGCGCGCTGGAGGTAACCGTCGGCGGCGGACTGGTCGGAGGCGGCGTCACTCGACATCCCGGCGAGCGTAGCCGCCCCCGCCCCAGCCTGCCGACCAGCGGCGACCGGGACCGACAACGCGGTCAGGCGCTCCGGCAGGTCGTCCCGGTGGCCCGGCTGCCGCAGGTGCCGAGGCTGCACCACCGGCGCAGGCCGCTCTCGTCGAGGAAGAGCCAGCCGCAGTGCTCGTCGGGGCAGGCCCGGACGGTGAGCCGGCGCGGATCGGCGAGCAGTTGGGCGGCGCTCCACGCGGCGGCGTGCAGGGGCAACCGGAGCCCGGCGGTCAGGTCCGGCGACCAGCGTCCCCGGCCGTCGACCTCCGGCCGGAACATCAGGGTCGGCGCGGCGGCCTCCGCAGCGCGGGCGACCGCGTCGAACGCCCGCCGGTTCGCCGGGTCGACCAGGCAGGCGTAGAGGTCGGCGCGGAGGGTACGGGCCTCGGTGAGCACGGCGTCGGCCTCGCCCGGGTCGCGCCGGGCCAGGTGCAGCAGTCGGCTCACCGAGACCTCGTCGGCCAGCCCGACGTGACCGCTCCACACGGCCAGGGTGCGGTAACCACGCAGCCATTCCGCGCCCGGGAGCCGGGCCTCCAGGCCCCAACCGGCGAAGGTGTTGCAGAAGTCGAGCGCGGCGTGGCCGCCCACGCTCCACGGCAGACTCTCGTCGCGGACCCGCACCTCGTACATCGGCCGGCCGGTCCGGTCGAGCCGGTCGTCGCCGTCGAGGATCCGGCGGTGCACCTCGCGCAGTCGCGGTCCCGGCTCGATGCCGAGGTCCGTCATCAGCAGCTCCCGGGTGGTGCGATAGAGCCGCAGAGCGTCGGCCCGCCGGGAACCCAGGTAGAGGGCAGTCATCAGGATGGCGACGAGCTGTTCCCGGGTCGGGTGCCGGGCCACCAGCGGCGCCAGTTCGGTGATTGCCCGGTGGTGCTGGCTCAGGGCGAGCCGGGCCTCCGCCCGCAGCTCGACGCCGACCAGCCACAGCTCCTCGATCGGGCCTTGCAACCGTTCCCGCAGCTCGTCGTCGGCGCTGTCGGCGAGCAGCGGACCCCGCCACAGGGTCAGCGCGCGGTCGAGCAACCGCACCCGGTCGGCCGGATCGACGGCGTCGCCCGCCTGCCGGACAAGCCCCGCGAACTCCACCACGTCGACCTGGTGCCCGTCCGCCTCAACGAGGTAACCGTCGCCCCGGGTGCTGATCCGCACCCCGTAGGGCGTCAGCGACGCCCGGAGCCGACCGACGTACGTGTGCACCGCGCCCCGGGCCGAGGCGGGCGGCGAGCCGTGCCACAGCAGGTCGATCAGGCGGTCGGTGCTGACCAGTCGACCCGGCTCGAGCAGCAGCACGCCGAGCAGGGAGCGCTCCTGACGCCGGCTGCCGACCTCGACGGCCTGGCCGTCGTCGCGGGCCTCGAACGGTCCGAGCAGGTGGAAGTCCATACCAACTGGACCATCTGCCCCACGTCTCAGGTTGTCAGGTTCCGGTGATCCGGTGGTGTGGCCGGCTCCGGGCGAGGGTCCCGGGCGACGCCCGCGCGAGCCAGTCGCGCCGGGTCGCGCGGTGAGCGGATGGTGAGCGGGCCCGGTGACGCTGGTCCGGTCCGATCACGGAAGCACAGATGGAGTGAACATGCGTTTCATGAGGAACCTCGGAGTGGCGCTGGCCGCGGCGGCCCTCGTCGCTACTGTTCCGGCCCCGGCGTCCGCGGCGAGCGGCGACATCGCCCCGGGAGTGTGGGAGCCAGCCCCGCAGTCGCCCTTCGAGCTGCCCGCCGGGGCCCGCTGCGACTTCGCCGTGAAGGTGGAGCCGATCGTGGACGAGGTGCGGAAGCTGACGCTGTCGACATACCCGGACGGGTCCCCGAAGCGGGAGCTGTACGAGGGTGACCTGATCGACCGGGTGACGAACCTGGAGACCGGCGCGACCTCGACGGCCGACGCGAGCGGCACCGCCATGATCGACTACGGCACCGACGGTTCGATGACCTGGTACGTGACCGGTCCGGTGCTGATCGGGTTCAAAGAAAACGGCGGTTCCCTGCCCAAGGGGCTGTGGATCATCGACGGCCAGTTCGTCATCCAGTTCAGCGCGACCGGCCAGAAGACCCTGACCATGCTGCACGGCACCACGCACAACGTCTGCACCGACGTGGACTGACCACGAGGGCTTTCCGGGCTCCGGGAGCGGCCGTCCACGGCGCCCCCGGAGGCCGGGAGGCGCAAGCCGCGTCAGTCGGTCGGCGCCTCGTACACCAGGGCCACCGCGATGCCGGTCAGTCCCTCACCGCGCCCGGTGAAGCCGAGCCCGTCGGTGGTGGCGGCGGAGACCGTGACCGGGGCACCCACCGCCGCGGAGAGCACCTGCTGCGCCTCCTCCCGGCGCGGACCGATCTTGGGCCGGTTGCCGATCACCTGGACCGACACGTTGCCGATCCGGAAGCCGGCCGCCCGGACCCGCCGGGCGCTCTCGGTGAGCAGCGCCACCCCGGAGGCACCCGCCCACTCCGGCTGGTCGACGCCGAAGTTGGCACCCAGGTCGCCCAGGCCGGCGGCGGAGAGCAGGGCGTTGCAGGCGGCGTGCGCCGCCACGTCGGCGTCCGAGTGGCCGGCGAGGCCGTCCTGGTCCGGCCAGTGCAGACCGGCGACCCAGCAGGGCCGGCCGGCCTCGAAGGCGTGCACGTCAGTGCCGATGGCCACCCGAGGAACGATCATGAACCGAGGGTACGCGTCAGGCCCCGGCCGCCAGCAGGTGCTCGGCGAGGGCCAGGTCGAACGGCCGGGTGATCTTCAGGGCGAACTCCGAGCCGGGTACGCAGAACACCGGCACGCCCTGCTTCTCGACCAGGCCGGCGTCGTCGGTCAGCGGATCCCCCGCCGCCGCGTGCGCGACGGTCAGCACCGACCGACGAAAGCCCTGCGGGGTCTGGACCGCCCGGAGGGCGGAGCGGTCGACCGTGCCGAGGACCCGCTCGCCGGCGTCGACCTCCTTGATCGTGTCGACCACCGGAAGGACCGGGATCACCGCGTCGTGCCCGGAGCGAACCGCCTCGGCGACGGATTCGACCAGCTCGGGCGGGGTGAGCGCGCGGGCTGCATCGTGCACCAGGACGATCTCCGGCCCGGCCGGGACGGCGGCCAGTGCGGCGGCCACCGATGCCTGGCGCTCCGCCCCGCCAACCACCACGGTCACCGGGGCGACCGGTGCGAGCATCACCCGGACCGCCTCGACGTCGGCCGCCGGGGCGGCCACCACGACGGTGTGCACCGACGGCGCCGCCGCGATCCGGCGTACGGCGTGCACCAGCAACGGCTCGCCGGCGAGCGGCCGGAGCGCCTTGGGCGCGCCGGGGCCGAGGCGTACGCCGGCACCGGCCGCAGGAACAAGGACCGCGACGTCACCGCGCGGATTGAGCTGCGCGGTCACGTCGCGGTCCTCGGATTTCTTTGCTACGGGGTGGGTACGACGATGCTGTGGAACTCAGGCCTCGGTCAGCACCTTGTCGAGCAGCGTCTCCGCCTCGTCCTTGGTGCTCTTCTCGGCCAGCGCGACCTCGCCGACGAGAATGTCGCGTGCCTTGGCGAGCATGCGCTTCTCGCCCGCGGACAGACCCCGCTCCCGCTCCCGACGCCACAGGTCGCGAACGACCTCGGCGACCTTCAGCGGGTTACCGGAGGCCAGCTTCTCCAGATTCGCCTTGTAACGCCGCGACCAGTTGGTCGGCTCCTCGGTGTGCGGAGCACGGAGCACGTCGAAGACCTTGCCCAGGCCCTCTTCGCCGACCACCTCGCGCACACCCACGATCTCGGCGTTCTCAGCGGGCACCCGGACCGTCAGGTCACCCTGCGCGACCCTCAGGACGAGGTACTGCTTTTCCTCACCCTTGATGACCCGAGTCTCGATTGCCTCGATGAGTGCGGCCCCGTGGTGGGGGTAAACAACGGTCTCGCCGACACTGAAAACCATAGGTTCGAAACCCCTTTCGCTGTGTCTAGGGTAACACGCTCAGGCACCGATGTCTCACCGCTGTCCTGATCGTTGGCGCAGCTCAGGGGCCCTGTGAGAGGTATTTCTTCGGCTTGACAGGCGGTCAAACCGATGGTTTCAACACGCTCCGTGACGATCGGATGACAACCCGATGCGGGTGATGGGAGCGTCGATATCTAGGGCGATGCGCTCCTTCCATGGTAGCCCTGGAATCCCGCGTGCGCCCAGGTGTGGCGGTACGCCGGCCGGTGCGGGACGCTTGACGTGGACGCGACGTCCGCTCGCCGAGACGGCTCCTGGGGGTCCGATGGGCATGCCTGACGCTGAAGGCCACGGGCCACCGGACGGGCTGCCCGACCTGCCACCGGAGTGGGGTCGGGTGGTCATCCCCGACGACGCCTCGGAACTCGCCGACGAGGCCCGCCAGGTCCGCCGTGAGCTGCGCCGCCTGCGCCGACGCTCCGGGTTGGCGCGGCCGGCTCGCTCGCACCCCCGGCCGGACGGCCGCCCGCCGCTCGGGCTGCCGGCGCTGGCCCTGGTGGTCTCGATGCTGATCACGGTCACCGGGCTGGCCGCGGTGACCTGGCCCCGGTCGATCCGCTCCGGGAGCACCCCCACCGTCGTCCCGTACCCGACGGCCGTCCCGAGCCCGGTGGGACCGTTGCCCGCGCTCGACCTGGTCGATGCCGGGAACTCCCCCGTGCCGCTGCGTGGCCTGCTGCCCGCGATGATCATCCTGGTCGACGTGTGCGCCTGCGCGGAGCGGGTGACCGAGGCGGCGGCCATCGCACCCCCGGGCGTCACCGTGGTCACCGTCACCGAGCGCCGTGAGGTCGACACCTCCCCGATCCCCGGGGTACGTGCCCTGGCCGACCCGGCCGGCGGCCTGCGGGCCTACCTCCACCTCGCCGGCCACCCCGGGCAGGCCACCGCCCTCCTGGTGGACCGGGAGGGCACCCTGGTCCGGGTGGTGCCCGAGCTGGGGCCGGTCGAGGCGTACCGGGACGACCTGGCGCAGCTGACCGCCTGATCCGCCGGCTCAGAACAGGGAGACGAGCCGGGCGTCCAGGTCGGCCTCGCCGTCGGTCACCGTGAACCGCGTCTGCAACGGCCCGCCACCGGCCGTGAGCGCCTGGGTCATCCGCGTCCCGGAACAGCCCGTCTCCAGCCCCGGGCCGTCCTCCTCGGAGCCCGACCAGACCACCCGCAGCGTGCCCGTCCCGGTGCAGCCGACGGTGAACAGGAAGCGCTCGCCGGCCGACGGGGTGACCTGCCGGACCAGTGGATCGTCGCCGGCGCCGAGATGGGACCGGTCCTCCCACACGGTGCGCCAGCTCAGCGTCTCGCCCGGAGCGGGATCCGTCCCGTCGAGAACCTCGCCCACCACCTGCCCGGTGCTCGGGTCGACCTGGAAGACCTGGGCCGCGAGCGGATCGGCGGGCTCGGCGGCCGACGGACCGGGCGGCGCGTCGACCGGGCCGGTGGCCGGGGCGGCCGCCCGCCACCACCAGCCGCCGGTGACCAGCGCCGCCACGGTCAACCCGGCCAGCATCGCGGTCCGTACCCGGTCGTCGATGCCCACGGCATGAGCGTATCGGCGGGGCGGTGGTGGCACGGTCCCGTCAGGCGGCGCGGTCGAGCAGGGCCGCGTAGAGGGTCAGGCCCGGTCCGAAGGCGAGCATCACGATCCGCTCCGGCGGCCACGCGGCCCGGCGCAGCCGGTCGAGGATCAGCAGCACCGTCGGGGACGAGCAGTTGCCGTGCTCGTCCAGGGTGGCCCGGGACGCCGCGAGGGCCTCCGGCGGCAGGGCCAGCTCGCGTTCCACCACGTTGAGGATGCGTGGGCCGCCCGGGTGCACCGCCCAGCCGTCCACCTCGGGGATCGTCCGGCCGTGCCGGGCCAGCAGATCGTCGACCAGGCCCCGGACGTGGCGCGAGAGCACCTGGGGGACCTTCGGCGACAGTCCCATCCGGAAGCCGGTGTCGGTGACGTCCCAGGTCATGTGGTCGGCCGTGGAGGTGTCGGTGACCGAGGTGACCTCGCGCAGCGCGTACCCCGCGCCGCCGGGGGCGACCACGGCGGCGACCGCGGCGTCCGAGAAGAGCGCGTGCGAGACGATCTGCTGGGTGTCCACCCGGGCCCCGGCCGGCTGGATGTGCAGGCTGGTCAGCTCCGCGCAGAGCAGCAGCGCCGGGCGGCCCCGGGCGGTGACGAAGTCGCTCGCCGCGCCGAGCCCGGGCAGCGCCGCGTAGCAGCCCATGTGGCCGACGAACATGCGCTGCGTGTCGGGGGCCATGCCCAGGTCCCGGGCGAGCAGGATGTCCAGCCCCGGGGTGGCGTACCCGGTGCAGGAGCAGACCACGAAGAGCCCGATGTCGCCCGCGTCCAGGCCGGCGGCGGTCAGCGCCCGACTCACCGCCTCCTTGCCGAGCGGCAACGCCTCGACCTGATAGCGGCGCATCCGGCGTTCCGTAGGCCACTCCGAGACGTCCTCCAGCAGCGGGTTCACCGCCGCGTGGCGGCGGGACACCCCGGAGTTGGCGAAGATGCGCTCGGCCAGGGCCCGGGTGGTCCCGGAGAAGTGCTTCGCGAAGAAGCCCGTCCAGAGCTCGTCCTGCGCGGCGGCCGGCGGCTGCGCCGTACCCAGGCCCGCGATCACCGGCACAGCCATGTCCCCCACCTCTCGGTCGTGATCCACCACTCCCTCACCAACGATCGCCGCCCGTTCGCGACTGCGCGATCCGCAATCCGGTTCACTCACCAACGGGGAGCCGAGCCGTCGCGGTCCGGGTCACCCCCGAGCGCGGCGACGCCGAGCCAGTCGGCGCAGACGTCCGAGGTGGCCGGGTGCAGCGAGCCGCACCGGGCGTCCCGGTAGAGCCGCTCCAGCGGGTGGCCCCGGCGGGTGGCCGAGGTGCCGGCGGCCTCCAGCATGGACGCCGCGACGTCGGCGGCGGTGGTGCCGGCGAGCAGTTTGGCCCGCCACACCCAGCGGTTCGTCTCCGCGTCGCCCGGTGCCTCGTCGACCCGGCGGGCCGCCTCGGCCACCACCAGCTCGGCCGCCGCGACCGCCGCGTCCGCCCGGCCCAGCCGGGCCCGGACCGCCGGCAGACCGGCGAGGTTCCGCGCGTTCAGGTGCTCGGCGGCGGCGTCGACCGCCGCCCGGGCGACCCCCACGTAGACGGCGGCGTAGCTGGCCACCAGCCAGTGCGGCATGAGCTGGGCAACCACCAGGGCCAGCCCCTCCACCCCACCGAGCAGCCGGTCGGCCGGGACGGTCACGTCCAGGTGCAGGTCGTGCGAGGCGGTGGCGCGCATGCCGAGCGAGTCCCAGGTGGGCTCGACGGTGATCCCCGCCCCGGCGGGCACGAGAAACTGGGAGACCACCGACTGGTCGGTGGCGCTGCGGGCCGCCACCAGGTAGCCGTCCGGGTGCCCGGCGCCGGAGCAGAAGGTCTTGGCGCCCTTGATGTGCCAGCCGCCCTCGACCGGCTCGTAGACGGTGCTGAGCTGGGACAGCCGGGCGCCGGCGCCGCGTTCGCTCATGGCCACCGCGTACCAGGCGCCCTCGGCCGCCGCGTGGAGCAGCCGGTCGCGGGCGGCCAGCGCCTCCCCCGGTACGCCGAGCGCCTCGGCCAGCTCCTCGGTGACCGCGCCCAGCGCCCCGGTGACCGAGGCGTGCATGTTGAACACCAGGGCGGTCGCGCCGTTGCCCCGGGCCAGTTCGGTGGCGACGGCCGTGTACTCGGCGAAGGTCGCCCCGGCCCCGCCCAGTTCCCGGGGCACCATCAGCCCGAAGAGTCCGGCCTGCCGCAGGTCGGCGAAGTCGTCGACCGGGAAGGAGCCGTCCCGGTCATGGTCCGCCGCGCGGGCGGCCAGTCGCGGCGCCAACCGGCGGGCCGCCTCCAGCGCGTGCACAGTCATGTTGCCCCCTTCTCGGCGTCCCCTGTACCCCGGCCGGCCCCGGCTACCCGCCCCGGATCCCGTGGCCCTGATAGAGCACGGCGGTGGACCAGGTCGGCACCATCCGCGGCCCCGTCCCCGCCGGACGGTCGGCGGCGCGCCTCCGGCGCAGCAGCCAGGCCAGGGTGCCGACCAGCGCCGGGCGGATCCCGCGCAGCCGCAGGTGGACGCCGTGCCGGGCGCATTCGGCGACCAGGGCGCGGGCGTCCACGAACAACCGTGGATCGTGGATCCCGCGCGGCACGGTGGGGAGCCGCTCGGCGATCTCCACCGCGACCAGCCGGGCCAGCACGGTGTCGTTGAGGGTGTCCAGCACCAGCAGGCCGCCGGGCCGCAGCAGCCGGCACGCCTCGGCGACCGCGCGTCGCCAGTCCGGTACGTGCTCCAGCAGCTCGCCGGCGGACACCACGTCGGCGCAGCCGTCCGCGAGCGGGACCGCGGTGGCGTCGGCGTTGACCACCGCCACGCCGTGCGGGACGGCCTGGTCGAGGGCGGACCGGGTGAGGTCCACTCCGACGTGCCGGTAGCCCTTGCCGGCCAGGTGCGGGGCGAGCAGCCCGGCGCCACAGCCGAGGTCGACCAGCAGGGCGTCCCTCCTGGACGCCGGTGGGACCAGCGCGGCGCGGGCCCGGGCCAGCCAGTGCAGCATCGCGAACGCGCCGTCCGGTCGCCACCACTCGCCGGCCAGGTCGTCGTACTGGCGGGGATCGTTGGGCGGCAGCTCCCGGGGTGGGGTGGGCACCGGGGCCGCGTCGCGCATGCACCGAGCGTGGCACGACTCCCGGGTAACAACCAGACTTCCCTTATGTCGTCGTCGGTGTTAGGGCTGGTCAAGGCGAGCCATCCGGAGCCGACCGCCGCGGTCACCGCGGTGGCCGGGCTGCTGGCGTGGGGGGTCGGGCACCGTCCGGCCGGGATCGTCGCCGTGCTGCTGGCCGTGCTGGCCAGCCAACTCGCCGTGGGCTGGAGCAACGACCTGATCGACGCCGACCGCGACGCCACGGTCGGGCGTACCGACAAACCGCTGGTCAGCGGCGGGATCCGACGGCGGACGCTTGCCCGCGCCGCCGCCGCGGCCGCCGTCGCCACCCCGTTGGTCGCGCTGACCACCGGTGCCAAGGCGGCGCTCTGCCTCACCCTCGGGCTGGTCTCGGCGCTGCTCTACAACTGGCCGCTGAAGTCGACCTCGGCCTCGGTGCTGCCGTACGCGTTCTCGTTCGGCTCGTTGCCGGCCTTCGTGGTGCTGGCCCTGCCCGGGGCCCCCGTCCCGCCGGTCTGGCTGGTGGCCGCCGCCGCCTGCCTCGGTGCCGGGGCGCACTTCGCCAACGTCCTGCCCGACCTGGCCGACGACGCCCGGACCGGAGTGCGCGGGCTGCCGCACCGGCTCGGGCCGGCGGGCAGCCGGGCGGCCGCCGCCGGGCTGCTCCTCGCGGCCACCGTCGCCCTGGTCGTCGGGCCGCCCGGGCCACCGTCGTGGATGGGGCTGTCGGCGGTCGCCGCCGCCGTCCTGGTGCCGGCCCTCGGCTGGTACGCGGGCCGCGCCGTGGCCGGGTCCGGCGGCCGGCCGGTGGCCGCCTTCCGGGCGGTCATGCTGGTGGCGCTCATCGATGTGGTCCTGCTGGTGGCGAGCGGCCGGGTGGTGTGACCGGTCCCCGGGACGGTGGCATTCCCGGGTCGGCGTGCGGCCCTCGATCAGCTCCAACTACCCTGGAGCGCGGTCTGCGCGGGTATGGCCACCCCGTGTCCGGCGTCCGGCCGGGTGGGGATCGTGACGAGGAGGACCGACGTGACGCGCTCGATCAGGGGTTCCCGGGGGGCGGCCCTGCTGCTGGCCGGTACGGCGGCGGCGGCGAGCCTGCTGCTGTCCGGGTGTGGCGCCGGCCAGGTGGCCGAGACCGCCAAGAAGATCCCGTCGGTGCAGGGCGTCAACGTCCAGACCTCCGACAACCTCTACAAGGTGCGCGGCCTCTACGTGCAGTACCCGGGCGTCGAGGGCTACCGGGCGGGCGCGAACGCGCCGCTCAACGTCGTGATCTACAACGACAGCAAGGCCCCCGTCACGGTGACCGTCACCACCGACAGCGCGCGGGACATCCAGCTCACCGGCGCGGCCCAGAGCGGTGGCCCGTCGGCCGCCCCGACCGGCTCGCCCACCGAGCCGGCGTCCGCGTCGCCCAGCCCGACCCAGTCCGGCTTTGCCGAGTCGCCGTCCGCCTCGGCCAGCCCGTCGGCCTCGCCGAGCGAGGCGGCCCCGGCCGGCCGGCCGGCCCGGCTCGAGATCCCGGCCAACGGCTTCGTCCAGCTGATCGGCACCGGCGGCCAGTTCCTCCAGCTCGTCGGCCTGAACAACCAGCTGCTCGCCGGACAGCAGGTCAACCTGACCTTCGACTTCGGTGCCGGCAAGACCATCAAGACCGCGGCTCCGATCGGCGTCCCGCTGACCCCGAACCCGCCCGCCTCGCCGGTCGTCCACCCGCGCGAGGAGGCCGGCGCCGAGGGTGGTGTCGAGGGCGGCAGCCACGGCTGATCCGCCGAATCTCCGACGACACCGTCGGTGTGGCCAGCGCCACGCCGGCGGTGTCGCCGTTTCCGGGTGGGCTTTCGTCGTACCGCCCGGTTAGCGTCCTGGGGTGAGCACCTCCCGATCGACCTCCTCCCGTGCCACCCCCGCCACCGGCCGGAGCCGGAGCGCCGCCCGCGAGCCGCGCCCGGCCTACGAGTGCGACGCCTGCGGCCACCAGCCGCCCAAATGGGTCGGACGCTGTCCGGAGTGCGGCGAGTGGGGCTCGGTGGTCGAGTGCACGCTGACCGGGCCGATGGTCTCCGGCCGGGTGGTCAGCTCCCGGATGCCCGCCGAGCCGGCCCGCCCGATCGCCACCATCAGCGCCGCCCCGGCCCGGGCCCGGCCCACCGGGGTCAGCGAGCTCGACCGGGTGCTCGGTGGCGGGCTCGTCCCCGGCGCGGTGGTGCTGCTGGCCGGCGAGCCGGGGGTCGGCAAGTCCACCCTCCTGCTCGACGTGGCCCAGCAGTGGGCGGCCAACGCGGGCAGTGCGTCGCTGGTGGTCAGCGGCGAGGAGTCGGTCAGCCAGGTGCGGCTGCGCGCCGAGCGGATGGGCACCCTGCACGACCAGCTCTACCTGGCCGCCGAGAGCGACCTGTCGGCGGTGCTGGGCCACCTCGACGCGGTGCAGCCGGGGCTGCTGGTGCTCGACTCGGTGCAGACCATCTCCACCACCGGGACCGAGGGCGTGCCGGGCGGGGTGACCCAGGTCCGGGCGGTCACCGCGGCGCTGGTGGCGGTTGCCAAGGAGCGCGGCATCGCCACCGTGCTGGTGGGCCACGTGACCAAGGACGGCCAGGTCGCCGGCCCGCGGGTGCTGGAGCACCTGGTCGACGTGGTGCTGCACTTCGAGGGCGACAAGCACTCGTCGCTGCGGATGGTCCGGGGGGTGAAGAACCGGTTCGGCGCGGCCGACGAGGTGGGCTGTTTCGAGATGCACGAGGGCGGCATCAGCAGCCTGGCCGACCCGTCCGGCCTCTTCCTGACCCGCTACTCGGAGCCGGTGCCGGGCACCTGTGTCACGGTGGCCATGGAGGGGCGGCGGGCCCTGGTGACCGAGGTGCAGGCGCTGATCGGCGCCACCGTGGCCGGCTCGCCCCGGCGTACGGTCTCCGGTCTGGACGGCGCGCGGCTGGCGATGGTGCTGGCCGTGCTCCAGCGGCGCACCGAGCGGCTGACCCTGCACGACCGGGAGGTCTTCGCCGCCACGGTCGGTGGCATCCGGGTGGTCGAGCCGGCGGCCGATCTGGCCGTGGCGCTCGCGGTCGCCTCCGGCGGCCTCAACCTGGCCATCGCTCCGCACCTGGTGGCGATCGGCGAGGTCGGCCTCACCGGCGAGGTACGCCGGGTGGGGGCGGTCCCCCGCCGGCTGGCCGAGGCGGCCCGCCTCGGTTTCCGGCTGGCCCTGGTGCCGCCCGGCTGCGGCCCCGGCAGCAGCGGGGTGGCCCCGGAGAACATGCGGGTGATCGAGGTCACCGACGTGCGCGGCGCGCTCCAGGCTGCCGCCCGCGCGTCGGCCGAGTGACCCACGGTGAGGGTGCGGCGGGACCGGCTGGGCGATTCCGGACAGCCGGCACGCCCGGTCGACGACCGGCGGAGCCGGACATCGTGACACATCACAGTAACCACGAGAGCACCCACCGCACGGCAGTCCGTAGACTGTGCCCGTGCCGATCGACCGCGATGCCACCAAGCCCGCCGCGGCGACGCCGCACGCCCGCACCGGTGCCGTGGGCTCGTCCGCCCGTCCGATCAGCGTGAGCGTCACCGGGAGCCTCGGCGCCGGCGGCGACCCGCTGCGCGCCAACCTCGCCCTGATGGCGCCGGGCACCGCCCTGCGCGACGGGCTGGAGCGCATCCTGCGCGGCCGCACCGGCGCGCTCATCGTCCTCGGCTACGACAAGGTGGTCGACTCGATCTGCACCGGCGGCTTCCCGATGGACGTCGAGTTCTCCGCCACCCGGGTCCGCGAGCTGTGCAAGATGGACGGGGCGGTGGTCCTCTCCAGCGACGGCACCCGGATCGTCCAGGCCGGCGTGCACCTGATGCCCGACCCGTCCATTCCCACCGAGGAGTCCGGCACCCGGCACCGCACCGCCGAGCGGGTGGCCCGGCAGACCGGTTACCCGGTGATCTCGGTCAGCCAGTCGATGCGGATCATCAGCCTCTACGTCAACGGCCAGCGGCACGTGCTGGACGACTCGGCGGCGATCCTGTCCCGGGCCAACCAGGCCCTGGCCACCCTGGAGCGCTACAAGCTCCGGCTGGACGAGGTCTCCGGCACCCTCTCCGCGCTGGAGATCGAGGACCTGGTCACCGTGCGCGACGCGGTGGCCGTGGTGCAGCGGCTGGAGATGGTCCGCCGGATCGCCGACGAGATCGCCGGGTACGTGGTGGAGCTGGGCACCGACGGCCGCCTGCTCGCCCTCCAGCTCGACGAGCTGATGGCCGGCGTGGACGCCGACCGCACCCTGGTCATCCGGGACTACCTCCCGATCGGCCGCAAGTCGCGCACCCTCGACGAGGCGCTGGTCGAGCTGGACCTGCTCGGCGCCACCGAGCTGATCGACCTGGTCGCGGTGGCCAAGGCGATCGGCTACCCGTCCGCGTCCGACGCCCTCGACGCGGCGGTCAGCCCGCGCGGCTTCCGCCTGCTGGCCAAGGTCCCCCGGCTCCCCACGGCGGTGGTGGACCGGTTGGTGGTGCACTTCGGCAGCCTCCAGCGGCTGCTCGGCGCGACCGTGGAGGACCTCCAGGCGGTCGAGGGGGTGGGCGACGCCCGGGCCCGAGGTGTCCGCGAGGGCCTGTCCCGGCTCGCCGAGGCGTCCATCCTGGAACGCTACGTCTGACCCTGCCCGGCCGGGAGCCGGCGCGACGGCCGGCCGGGGCGTGGGTCAGCCGGTGATGGTGAGCTTCACCGGTTCGCTGAGCTTGGTGCCGACCCGGGCGAAGACCTGGTAGGTGCCGGGCTCTGCGAACTTGCCGTTGGCCAGGCCGTTCGCACAGCGCGTGCTGTATTTGCCGTTCCAGCCCAGCTCGTAGGAGCGCTCGAAGTTCGGCGTGAACGACTGCACGTCCGAGCCCTTGCCGGTGCCGCAGGTGTCCGAGGACCAGACCTTCTCCGCGCCCGACTTGACGAAGAGCTCCTGGAGGTCGGCGCCGACGTCCCGGCTGCAGGTCCGGTCCGCGACGTTCTTGATCTTGAGGCGGAGGGTCACCACCGTACCCTGCTGCGCGGTGGCCGGCAGGGCCACCGGGGTCACCCGGATCTCCGAGTCGGCGCAGGTCCCATCGTCGACCACGGGATTGGCCGGCGCGCCGACCCCACCGTCGTTCGACCTGGTGCCGCCGCCCGCCGGACCACCCTGCGCAGCGTCCGAGCCGCCCGAGTTTCCGCCGGCGTCGCCCGACGGAGCCCCGGTCTGCGGGGTCAGCACCGACCCGGTCGGGGCCGGGGCCGCCTCGGCGGTCGACGTCGCCGCGGGCCTCGTGCCCGGCGAACCGGTGTTGCGCGACCCGTCGCACGAGTAGAGCACAACAATCAGGAAGAGCAGCCCGGCTCCGAATACGACGGCGCGACGCCGCCAGTACACGGCGGGAGGCAGAGGGCCGACCGTCAGACGCATGATGCTTCACCGTAGCGGCGTAGCGCACGGCGTGGGGTACGACGCGCCGGAGGGTCCGGCCGCGCAGTGCGATTCCTCCACAGTGGAGGCCAACTCATCACCGAACGCCGCGGCCGGACCACGGTGAGTCAGAGATAGACCTTCCGCTGGTAGATGGCGTGCGCCCCGGCCACCCGGTCGAGAAAGAGCAGGCCGGCGCAGTGGTCGATCTCGTGCTGGAGCGCCCGCGCCTCGAAGCCGTCGGTGACCAGCCGGACCAGGTCGCCGGTGCCCGGGAGCACCCCTTCGACCACCAGCCGGCTGGCCCGCTTCACGTCACCGGTCAGGTCGGGCACCGACATGCAGCCCTCCCGCCCGGCCTTCCAACGGCTCGCCTCGACCACCTTCGCGTTGCAGACCACGAACGGGCCGTGCACGGTGACCGCCTTCGGATGCCCGGTCACGTCCACCGCGAAGACCTGGGCGCTCACTCCGACCTGCGGCGCCGCGAGGCCCACGCACCCCGGCGAGACGCGCATGGTGGCGACCAGGTCCGCGGCGAGGCGGACCACCTCGTCCGAGGTCGGATCCACCTCCGGGCCGGGTCGGCTGAGCGCCGGGTCCGGGGCGGCGACCACCGGGCGCACCGCACCGCGCCGCCCCAGCGCCGCCGGGGTCCAGCCGGCCAGGCCGACGTACTCCTCAGCCGTCACAGCAGGTCCGTGTCCGCCGGTCGGAGGCTGACGCCCACGCCCAGCTCGGCAGCGGTACGGGAGAGCCGCCCGGCCACCTCGTCGGCGCTGTCCGGCGGCAACTCCACCTCGGCGACCACCACATAGAGCGAGCCGGTCAACCGGGTGCTCAGGTCGGTCACGTTGCCGCCGGCGTCGGCCAGCACCCGGGTCATCGCGGCCACGATGCCCATCCGGTCCGCGCCGTGCACCGCCATCACATATGGCTCACCGGCCGGCGCGGTCTGCCCGTCGGGGGTGACCGCGCGTACGGTGGCCAGCAGCTGACCCTCGGCGACGAGCGGGGCCAGCGCGGCCTCGACCTCGGCGGCGGCCGGCCCCACGCAGATCAGCGTCATCGCGAAATGCCCCCGTAACCGGGTCATCGTAGAGTCGGTGAGGTTCGCGCCGAGCCGCGCGAGGGCCTCGGCGACGTCGGCCACGATGCCCGGCCGGTCCCGGCCGATGACGGTGATCGCGAGCTCGTTCATCCGGACATTCTGCCCCGTCGCCGCCGGGCGGCCGGGTGGGGCCGCCCGGCCCGCCCATCCTGCGGGAAGGTGGCCCGTGACATCATCGGCAGTCCGATGTCTGAGCCCACGTTCGCCGCCCTGGTCAGCCGCTGGTACGAGCGGAACGCCCGCGACCTGCCGTGGCGCAAGCCGGGCGTCGGTGCCTGGGCGATCCTGGTCAGCGAGGTCATGCTCCAGCAGACGCCGGTGGTCCGGGTGCTGCCCGCCTGGGAGGCGTGGCTGGCCCGCTGGCCCACCCCGGCCGCACTGGCGGACGACACTCCGGCCGAGGCGATCCGGATGTGGGGGCGGCTCGGCTACCCCCGCCGGGCGGTCCGGCTGCGGGAGTGCGCGACGGCGATCGTGGCGCGGCACGGCGGCCAGGTGCCGGACCGGCTGGACCAGTTGCTGGCGCTGCCCGGCGTCGGGACGTACACGGCCCGGGCGGTGGCCGCGTTCGCGTACGGGCAGCGGCATCCGGTGGTGGACACCAACGTACGCCGGGTGGTCTGCCGGGCGATCGCTGGCGAGCCGGACGCCGGCCCGGCCACCCGTCCCGCCGACCTGGTCGCCACCGAGGAACTGCTGCCGGTGGACCCGGCCGCCGCGGCGCTGGCCAGTGCCGCGTTCATGGAACTCGGCGCGGTGGTCTGCACCGCCCGCTCGCCCCGCTGCGCGGTCTGCCCGGTCGAGTCGGTCTGCGCCTGGCGGGCGTCCGGCCAGCAGGCACCGGCCGGCCCGACCCGCCGTCCCCAGCGGTACGCCGGCACCGACCGTCAGGTACGTGGCCTGCTGCTCGCGGTGCTCCGCCAGGCGACGGGGCCGGTCCCGCACCAGCGGCTGGACCAGGTGTGGCACGACGACGTGCAGCGCGCCCGGGCCCTGGCCGGGCTGGTCACCGACGGCCTGGTCGAACCGGTCGGCGAGGAGTCCTTCCGCCTCATCGGCGACGGCCCGCCGGTCCCCCTCCCCCGCCCCTGAAGCCGCACAGCGATGGTCCTGAATCACAGAAAGAGTGGCCATTCCGGGCTGGATGGCCACTCTTTCCAGGTGCAGATCTTGGGTTCCGGGGCGGGTGGGGGCTGGGGAGACGGAAAGGCGACGGCCCCGGTGGCTTTCGCCGACCGGGGCCGTCGCCCTGTATCAGATCTACCCGACGCTTACGCCGCGTCGTCCGCACCCGTGGCGGCGGTGCCGCCGAGGTCGGCCGGGACCGCGTCCGGCACGGCCACCGGCCGGTCGGCGCCCCGGAAGACGAGCTTGGACTTGTCGATGTTGCTCGGGTCGCCCTCGCAGTCCACCACCACGATCTGACCCGGGGTCAGCTCGTTGAAGAGGATCCGCTCGGAGAGGTTGTCCTCGATGTCACGCTGGATCGTGCGACGCAGCGGCCGCGCGCCCAGCACCGGGTCGAAGCCCTTCTTCGCCAGGTACTTCTTGGCGTTGTCGGTCAGCTCCAGGCCCATGTCCTTGTTCTTCAGCTGCGTCTCGATCCGGGCGATCATGATGTCCACGATCTGGAGGATCTCGTTCTCGCGCAGCTGGTGGAAGACGATGGTGTCGTCGATCCGGTTCAGGAACTCGGGCCGGAAGTGCTGCTTGAGCTCGTCGTTGACCTTCTGCTTCATCCGGTCGTAGTTCGACTCGGAGTCCTCAGAGGCCTGGAAGCCCAGCGACACCGCCTTGGCGACGTCCCGCGTGCCGAGGTTGGTGGTCAGGATGATGACCGTGTTCTTGAAGTCCACGATCCGACCCTGGCCATCGGTGAGCCGCCCGTCCTCCAGGATCTGGAGGAGCGTGTTGAACACGTCCGGGTGGGCCTTCTCGATCTCGTCGAAGAGGACCACCGAGAACGGCCGACGGCGCACCTTCTCGGTCAGCTGCCCGCCCTCGTCGTAGCCGACGTAGCCGGGAGGCGCACCCACCAGCCGGGACACCGTGTACCGGTCGTGGAACTCGGACATGTCCAGCTGGATGAGGGCGTCCTCGCTCCCGAAGAGGAACTCGGCGAGCGCCTTGGAGAGCTCGGTCTTACCCACACCGGACGGGCCGGCGAAGATGAACGAGCCGGACGGGCGCTTCGGGTCCTTCAGGCCGGCCCGGGTCCGCCGGATCGCCTTCGAGACCGCCTTGACCGCGTCCTCCTGGCCGATGACGCGCTTGTGCAGCTCGTCCTCCATGCGCAGCAGGCGCGAGGTCTCCTCCTCGGTCAGCTTGTAGACCGGGATGCCGGTCCAGTTGCCGAGCACCTCGGCGATCTGCTCGTCGTCGACCTCGCTGACGACGTCCAGGTCACCGGCCTTCCACTCCTTCTCCCGCTGGGCCTTCTGGCCGAGCAGCTGCTTCTCCTTGTCGCGGAGCTGAGCGGCCCGCTCGAAGTCCTGCGCGTCGATCGCGGACTCCTTGTCGCGGCGGACCTGGGCGATCCGCTCGTCGAAGTCACGCAGGTCTGGCGGCGCGGTCATCCGGCGGATCCGCATCCGGGCACCGGCCTCGTCGATCAGGTCGATCGCCTTGTCCGGCAGGAAGCGGTCCGAGATGTACCGGTCGGCCAGAGTCGCGGCAGCCACGAGAGCGGCGTCCGTGATCGAGACCCGGTGGTGCGCCTCGTAGCGGTCCCGCAGGCCCTTGAGGATCTCGATGGTGTGAGCCAGCGAGGGCTCACCCACCTGGATCGGCTGGAAGCGGCGCTCGAGGGCGGCGTCCTTCTCCAGGTGCTTGCGGTATTCGTCGAGCGTGGTGGCGCCGATGGTCTGCAGCTCACCACGGGCCAGCATCGGCTTGAGGATGCTGGCGGCGTCGATCGCACCCTCGGCGGCACCCGCACCCACCAGGGTGTGGATCTCGTCGATGAAGAGGATGATGTCGCCGCGGGTGCGGATCTCCTTGAGCACCTTCTTGAGGCGCTCCTCGAAGTCACCGCGGTAACGGGAACCGGCGACCAGGGCACCGAGGTCGAGCGTGTAGAGCTGCTTGTCCTTCAGCGTCTCGGGCACCTCGCCCTTGATGATCTTCTGGGACAGCCCCTCCACCACGGCGGTCTTACCGACGCCGGGCTCACCGATCAGGACCGGGTTGTTCTTGGTCCGGCGGGACAGCACCTGCATGACCCGCTCGATTTCCTTCTCGCGCCCGATGACCGGGTCGAGCTTGCCCTCACGGGCGGCCTGGGTCAGGTTGCGGCCGAACTGGTCCAGCACGAGGCTGGTCGACGGCGCGGCCTCGCCCGGCGTGGCGCCCGCCGCGGCCGGCTCCTTGCCCTGGTAGCCGGAGAGCAGCTGGATCACCTGCTGGCGGACCCGGTTGAGGTCCGCGCCGAGCTTGACCAGCACCTGGGCGGCGACGCCCTCACCCTCACGGATCAGACCGAGCAGGATGTGCTCCGTGCCGATGTAGTTGTGGCCGAGCTGCAGCGCCTCGCGCAGCGACAGCTCCAGCACCTTCTTGGCCCGCGGCGTGAACGGGATGTGCCCGCTCGGCGCCTGCTGGCCCTGGCCGATGATCTCCTCGACCTGCTGACGGACGCCCTCGAGGGAGATGCCGAGGCTCTCCAGGGCCTTTGCCGCGACACCCTCACCCTCGTGGATCAGGCCCAGCAGGATGTGCTCCGTACCGATGTAGTTGTGGTTGAGCATCCGGGCCTCTTCCTGGGCCAGGACGACAACCCGTCGCGCTCGGTCGGTGAACCGCTCGAACATGCCCTCGTGCTCCTCACGTGCCGTGCGCCTTGATGGTCTAGATCTTGGCGGGGCCGGTGCGCGGACGTCCGGGACGGGCGTCCGTGCCTCCTTACTCTATCGCCGCAGACCGACTCCGCTGAGGTCGTGTGTCCCCGCGAATGGCCGTTCACGCGTCGTTTCTGACAACCGTCCGCGCTCAGCAGGTGTTCCGGTACCCCTGCCTGTACGCGCAGAGCGAAATTCGACCGTCGATGGAAAAGGCCGGTCGCGGCCTCCCGGACGACTGCCGGGGCTCGGGGCAGGCGGCTCTTGGGCCGACCGCCGGTCATCCACAGCCTGTGGACACCATCTCCACCGCCTGTGGACAACTCGGTCGGGGGGCGGTTTCTTCCCGACCCCGGCCCGGCTTCGCCAGGCGCCCGGTCAGCGCCGGCCCGGACCGGACAGACGGCGCACGGGGGCGGAAACGGCGACGCCGGCCCGGAGTGGCACTCCGGTCCGGCGTCGGTGTCGCCCGGCTGGTCGGCTCAGAGGCCGGCCTTCGCGTGGTACTCGTCGACGATCTCCTGCGGGATGCGGCCCCGGTCGGAGATGTCCTTGCCGGCCTTCTTGGCCCAGGCCCGGATCGCCTTGTTCTGCTCGCGGTCGGCGGTGGCACCGCCCCGACCCCGCGCGGCCCGGCCGCCCACGACCACGCCGCCGCGACCGACCTTGGTCCCGTTCGCGATGTACTGAGCGAATACGTCGCGCAATTTCTCGGCGTTCGAAGCCGAGAGGTCGATCTCGTACTGCACGCCGTCCAGCGCGAACTTGACGGTCTCGTCAGCGTCCCCGCCGTCCAGGTCATCGACCAGCTTGTGAATGATCTGCTTGGCCACAGCCCACATTCCTTTCGAGCAGGGTTGTGCTCCTGCAATACAGGAGAACAATAACCCGCACGATGCTCGCCGCGTCAATAGGATGCGGTAACGACCCGGGAACGGTGCCGGCTACTCCGGCCGGACCAACGGGAACAGGATCGTTTCCCGAATTCCGAGCCCGGTCAGCGCCATCAGAAGACGGTCGATTCCCATTCCCATACCGCCGGCCGGCGGCATTCCGTACTCCATCGCCCGGAGAAAGTCCTCGTCGAGTCGCATGGCCTCGTCGTCACCGCGCGCCGCGAGCTGGGCCTGGGCCACCAGCCGCTCCCGCTGCACCACCGGGTCGACCAGCTCCGAGTACCCCGTGCCCAGCTCGAAGCCGAGGACGTAGAGGTCCCACTTCTCGACCAGCCCCGGCTCGCTGCGGTGCGCCCGGACCAGCGGGCTCGTCTCCTCCGGGTAGTCGCGCACGAAGGTGGGCGCCTGCAGCGACGGGACGACCAACTCCTCGAACAGCTCCTCGGCCAGCTTGCCCGGACCCCACTTCGGGTCGACGGCGAGCCCGACCTTGTCCGCGTACTCGACCAGGCGGGACCTCTCGGTGCGTACGGTGACCTCCTCACCGAGCGCCTCGGAAAGGACACCGAACAGCGTCACCGACCGCCACTCGCCGCCCAGATCGAACTCGCGGGCGTCGGCGTGGGTGACCACCGTCGAGCCCGCAACCGCGATCGCCGCCTGCTGCACGAGATTGCGGGTCAGCTCGGCGATCGTGTCGTAGTTGCCGTACGCCTCGTATGTCTCCAGCATCGCGAACTCCGGCGAGTGCGACGAGTCGATCCCCTCGTTCCGGAAGTTGCGGTTGATCTCGAAGACCCGGTCCACTCCGCCGACCAGCGCCCGCTTGAGAAACAGTTCCGGCGCGATTCGCAGATACAGATCGGTGTTCAGCGCATTGCTGTGGGTGACGAATGGGCGGGCCGCCGCGCCACCGTGCAGCAGCTGGAGCATCGGGGTCTCCACCTCGATGAAGTCCTGGGCGTGCAGGGTGTCCCGCAGACTGCGCACGGTGGTCGCCCGGGTCCGCACCATCTGCCGCGCCTGCGGACGGACGACCAGGTCCACGTACCGCTGGCGGACCCGGGCCTCCTCGCTCAGCGGCTTGTGCGCCACCGGCAGCGGGCGCAGCGCCTTGGCGGTGACCGCCCACTCCTCGGCCAGCACGGACAGCTCGCCGCGCCGGCTGGTGATCACCTCGCCGGTGACCCCGACGTGGTCGCCGAGGTCGACCAGGCGCTTCCAGTCCTCCAGCCGCTCGGCGCCGACCCGGTCCAGCGAGAGCATCGCCTGCAGTTCGGTGCCGTCGCCGTCCCGGAGGGTGGCGAAGCAGAGCTTGCCGGTGTTCCGTACGAAGATCACCCGGCCGGTGACCGAGACCCGGTCGCCGGTCGCGGTGTCGGTCGGCAGGTCGGCGTACTGCTCGCGGATCTTCGCCAGCGTGCTGGTCCGCGGGAAGCCGACCGGGTACGGCTCGACGCCCTCGGCGAGCATCCGGTCGCGCTTCTCCCGGCGGACCTTCATCTGCTCCGGAAGGTCGTCGGCGGGGTCCACTGGAACGGCGTTCTGCTCGGTCACGGCACGCTTCCTCAAGAAGGGAGATTTCGGCGGGGTCAGGCTCCGAGCGTACTCAAGGGCCCAGCTGGCCGTTACCGGATAACCTGCCGGCCATGACGGACCCCACTCAGGCGCTCTCCTTCGGCGTCGCCGCCGCCGAGTACGACCGATTCCGCCCCCGCTACCCGGCGGAGGCGCTGCGCTGGGCGCTGGACGGCGTGGCCGCCCCGGCCCAGGTGATCGACCTCGGCGCGGGCACCGGCATCCTCACCCGCGGCGTGCTCGCGCTCGGGCACCAGGTCGTACCGGTGGAACCTGATCCGGGAATGCGGGGGCAACTGGCCGTGGCCACCCCGGGCACGACGGCGCTGGCCGGCAGCGCCGAGGCGGTGCCGTTGCCGGCCGGGTCGGCGGACGCGGTGCTGGTGGGGCAGGCGTACCACTGGTTCGACAAGGAGCCCGCCCACGCCGAGATCGCGCGCGTGCTGCGCCCCGGCGGCACGTTCGCCCCGATCTGGAACGTCCGGGACGAGCGGGTCGCCTGGGTGGCCGAGCTGAGCCGGATTGCCCACATCGGGGACAACGCCGGCAACGTTCTCGAGAAGTACGCCGACTTCGGCCCCGCCTTCACCCCGGTCGAGCTGGGCGAATTCGCCCATGCCACCACGCTCACCCCCGACGAGCTGGTCGGCATGCTGCACACCCGCTCCTACTGGCTGACCGCGTCGACCGAGGAGCAGGAAAAGATCGACCGCGAGCTGCGCGACCTCTTCGCCACCCATCCGGACCTGGTCGGCCGGGAGACCGTCGAACTGCCCTACCAGACGTTCGTCTTCAGATCCCGGCGGCGCTGAACCACCCACAAGGATCAGATGTTGCGCTCGTACACCATCCGCAGCCCGATCAGGGTGATCATCGGCTCGTGGTGGGTGATCGTGCGGCACTCGTTGAGCACCAGCGAGGCCAGGCCACCGGTGGCGATCACCGCCTTCACCTCGCCCAGTTCCTCGGTCATCCGCTCGACGATCCGGTCCACCTGGCCGGCGAAGCCGAAGTAGAGGCCGGCCTGGAGGCACTCGACGGTGTTCTTGCCGATCACCGACCGGGGCTTGGTGGCCTCCACCTTGCGCAGCTGGGCGGCGCGGGCGGCGAGCGCGTCGAAGGAGATCTCGATACCCGGCGCGAACGCGCCGCCGAGGAACTCGCCCCGGCCGCTGATCACGTCGAAGTTGGTGGTGGTGCCGAAGTCGACCACAATCGACGGCCCGCCGTAGAGGGTGTACGCGGCCAGGGTGTTGACCACCCGGTCCGCGCCCACCTCCTTCGGGTTGTCGATGGCGAGCTGCACGCCGGTGCGTACCCCGGGCTCGACGATCACGCTGGGCAGGTCCGCGTAGTAGCGGGACAGCATGGTGCGCAGCGAGCGCAGCGCGGCGGGCACCGTCGAACAGGCGGCCACTCCGGTGATCTCCACGGCGTCACCGGCCAGCAGCCCCCGGAACATCAGGCCCAGCTCGTCCGCGGTGGAACGGGCATCGGTCTTGATCCGCCAGGAGTGCACCAGCTTGTCGCCGTCGAAGGTCGCCAGCACGGTGTTGGTGTTTCCGATGTCGATGCAGAGCAGCACGCTGGCAGCCTAGACGCTCACTCCTCGCGCAGATCCAGGGCGATGTCCAGGATCGGCGATGAGTGGGTCAGCGCGCCCACCGAGAGGAAGTCGACGCCGGTCGCGCCGTACTCGGCGGCCACCGGCAGAGTCAGCCCGCCGGTCGCCTCCAGCTCGGCCCGGTCGCCCACCGCGGCGACCACCTCGCGGAGCTGCGCCGGGGTCATGTTGTCCAGCAGCAGGAAGTCGGCGCCGGCCTCGACCGCCTCCACCGCCTCGGCCAGGGTGTCCACCTCCACCTGCACCGGCACGTCCGGGAACGCCTCCCGGACCCGGCGGTAGGCGGCCCCGATCCCGCCCGCGGCCACCTTGTGGTTGTCCTTGATCATGGCGACGTCGTGCAGGCCCATCCGCTTGTTGGTGCCGCCGCCGGCGCGGACCGCGTACTTCTCCAGGGCGCGCAGGCCCGGGGTGGTCTTGCGGGTGTCCAGCACCATCGCCTTGGTGCCGGCCAGCGCGTCGGCCCAGGCCCGGGTGTGGGTGGCCACCCCGGACATCCGGCAGAGCAGGTTGAGCGCCGTCCGCTCGGCGGTGAGCAGCAGCCGGGTCGGGCCGGTCACCGTGGCCAGCACGTCGCCGCGCGCCACCCGCTGCCCGTCGTGGGCCACCAGCGACACCTCGACGGTACGGTCCGCGCCGGTCACCTCCCCCACCAGCTCGAACACGGCCGCCGCCACCGGCAGCCCGGCGACCACGCCGTCCGCCCGGGCCACCAGGTCGGCGGTGTCGTTCTGCCCGCCGCGGATGGTGGCGACGCTGGTGACGTCGAGGAAGTCCGGACCCAGGTCCTCGGTGAGCGCGTCGACGATCACCCGACGCACCTGCTCCGGGTCCAGGCCACCGGCCCGCAGCGCCCGTTCCGTCGACTCCCTCACTGTGCCTCCTTCGTTCGCGACTGCGGGGCTCGCAGGACCGGCTCACTCCTCGCGCTCACTGTGCCTCCCAACGCTCGGTCAACCGGCTCTCCGCCCCGATTCCGCCGACGAGGTGGCCCAGCCACCGGTCGTCGATCGTCGGGAAGTCCTCCCGCCAGTGGCAGCCCCGGGTCTCCCGGCGGGTGTACGCGGCGGCGACCAGGGACGACGCCACGGTGATCAGGTTCGTCGCCTCCCAGTCGGCGGTGCGCGGGACGCCCCGGCCCTGCCCCAGCTCGGACAGCGTGGCGGCCGTCCCGGCCAGGGTCGGCGCCGAGCGCAGCACGCCGGCACCCCGGGTCATCGCCTGCTGCAGGGCCGGCGTGCCCTCGGCCGGCACCACCCAGCCCTGGCCACCCACCCAGGCGCCGGTCTCCGCCGGCCTGGCCTGCTCGGGCAGCCCGGCGGCGATGTCCTCGGCGATCCGCCGGGAGAAGACCAGCCCCTCCAGCAGCGAGTTGCTGGCCAGCCGGTTCGCGCCGTGCACCCCGGTGCAGGCGACCTCGCCGCAGGCGTACAGCCCGGGGATGGAAGTGCGGCCGTGCAGGTCGGTGCGGACCCCGCCGGAGGCGTAGTGGGCCGCCGGGGCGACCGGGATCAGGTCGGTGGCCGGGTCCACGCCGATGGCCAGGCAGGAGGCGACGATGGTCGGGAAGCGCCGGGCCAGGAAGTCCCCGCCGAGGTGGCGCGCGTCCAGGAAGACGTGGTCCGCGCCGGTGGCCAGCAGCACCCGGTGGATGCCCTTGGCGACCACGTCCCGGGGAGCCAGCTCGGCCAGCTCGTGCTGCCCGACCATGAACCGCTTGCCGTCGCCGTCGACCAGGTGGGCGCCCTCGCCGCGCAGCGCCTCGGAGACCAGCGGCTGCTGGGCCAGCCCGGCGCCGGGGCCGCCGGCCGGCACGATCAGCGCGGTCGGGTGGAACTGCACGAACTCCAGGTCGGTGACGGCCGCGCCGGCCCGCATGGCGAGCGCCACGCCGTCACCCGTGGAGACCGCCGGGTTGGTGGTGGCCGCGAAGATCTGCCCCATCCCGCCGGTGGCCAGCACCACCGCCCGGGCCAGGATCGCCCCGACGCCGTCCTCGCTGCCCTCGCCGAGCACGTGCAGGGTGATGCCGCAGGCCGGGCCGAGCCCGCCGGGACCGTCGCCCGGGGCGCGCAGCAGGTCCAGCACCAGGGCGTGCTCGACCAGCCGGATCCACGGGTCACGGCGGACCGCCGCGTGCAGCGCCCGCTGCACCTCGGCCCCGGTGGCGTCGCCGCCCGCGTGCACGATCCGGTCGGCCCGGTGGCCGCCCTCCCGGGTGAGCATCAGCGAGCCGTCCGGATTGCGGTCGAACTCCGCCCCGATCCGCATCAGCTCGCGCAACCGGGTCGGGCCCTCCTCCACCAGCACCCGGACCGCCGCCGGGTCGCAGAGGCCGACGCCGGCCACCTCGGTGTCGTACGCGTGCGCGGCCGGGGTGTCGGTCGGGTCGAGCACCGCGGCGATACCGCCCTGCGCCCAGCGGGTCGAGCCCTCGTCGATGTTGACCTTGGTGACCACAGTGACGTGCAGCCCCGCCTCGCGCAGGTGCAGCGCGGCGGTCAGCCCGGCGACGCCGGAGCCGACGACGATCACATCGGTGGTCTCCACCCACCCGGGAGCGGGCGCGGCGAGCAGCCTGGGCAGGGCCGGCAGGTCGACGGTCGGAAGGTCCATGAGCACAGTCAACCCGAAGGCGTCTCATCCCGGGCGGCGGGGGCGGGACGAGTGGTTTCGGCTACCTCGTCCGGACCGGCAGGCCGGCCGGACCCGGCCCTCGCCGGCTCAGTTGAGGGCGGCGGCCAGGGGGTTGGGAATCGGGTCGCCGGCGGTGCCGGGGGCAGCCGTGGTCGGGTCGGCGGTCAGGTCGACGACCTTGTTGTCCGCGTCGACGTGCACCACCCGCGGCTGGTACGTGCGGGCCTCGGCGTCGTCCATCTGCCCGTACGAGATCAGGATGACCAGGTCGCCCGGGTGCACCAGGTGCGCGGCGGCACCGTTGATGCCGATCACGCCACTGCCGCGCCGCCCCGGGATCACGTACGTCTCCAGCCGGGCCCCGTTGGTGATGTCCACGATCGCCACCTGCTCGCCGGGGAGCAGGTCGGCCGCGTCGAGCAGATCCTCGTCCACGGTCACCGAGCCGACGTAGTGCAGGTCGGCCTGGGTCACCGTGGCCCGGTGGATCTTCGACTTGAGCATGGTCCGGAACATCGGGGTGCCTTTCAGCGGGTGTGGTGGTTGGTCACGGGCGCGGCGCGAGGTGGAGCGCCGCGTTGTCGATCAGGCGGGTGGTGCCGACCCAGGCCGCGATCAGCAGCCGCGCCGGGCCGGCGACAGGCCCCGGTTCCAGGTCGGCGTCGGTGAGCACCAGGTAGTCGAGGCGGGCGCCCGGCGTACCGGAGTCGAAGGCGCGGTGGGCGGCGGCCAGCACCGCGCCCGCGTCCGCGCCCTGCTCGGCTGCCTCGACGCCGGCCCGCAGCGCACCGGAGAGGCTCAGCGCCACCTGCCGCTCCTCCGGCGAGAGGTAGCGGTTGCGGGAGGAGAGGGCGAGCCCGTCCGGCTCGCGTACGGTCGGCACGCCGACGATCTCGACCGGCACGTCCAGGTCCCGGACCATCCGCCGGACCAGGGTGAGCTGCTGGTAGTCCTTCTCGCCGAAGAAGGCCAGGTCGGGGCCGGTGAGCTGGAGCAGCTTCAGGACCACCGTGAGCACCCCGTGGAAGAAGCCGGGACGGCTCTGCCCCTCCAGGTCCTCGCCGAGCGGACCCGGGTTCACCCGGACCTTCGGCTGACCCTCCGGGTACATGTCGGTCACCGCCGGGGCGAAGACCACGTCGACACCGGCCCGCCGGCAGATGTCCAGGTCGGCCTCGAGGGTGCGCGGGTAGCGGTCGAAGTCCTCGTTCGGGCCGAACTGCAGCGGGTTCACGAAGATCGTGACGATGACGTGGTCGGCCCGCTCCCGGGCGGCCCGCAACAGCGTCTCGTGCCCCGAGTGCAGCGCGCCCATGGTCATCACCACGCCGACGGTGCCGGTCAGGCCGTCGCGCGCCGCCGCCAACTCCTTGCGCGTGTGCACCAGCTCGGTCATGCCGCCACCTCCCCGTAGATGCCACTCAGCACGTCCAGCAGCGACTCCGCGTCCGCCGGGCGCAGCCGGCCCGCGGCGATCGCCCGGTCCGCGGTCCTCCTGGCCAACGCCAGGTAGGGGGGCACGGATTCCGGCGCGGTCGCCGCCAGCTTGACCAGGTGCCGGCGTACGGTGCCCGCGTCGCCCCGGGACACCGGGCCGGTGAGCGCGTCGTCGCCGAGCCGCAGGGCGTTCTCCAGGGCGGCCCGCAGCAGCGGGGCGAGCACCTTCTCCGGCCGGTCCACCCCCGCGTCGCGCAGCCGGTCGGCCGCCTCGTTGACCAGGGTCACCAGGTGGTTGGCGCCGTGCGCCAGCGCCGCGTGGTAGAGCGCCCGGTCACCCTCGGCCACCCACTCGGGCACCCCGCCCAGGTCGGCGACCAACCGGGCGGCGAACGCACGCAGCTCGGCCGGGGCGGTCACCCCGTACGAGATGCCGGTGAGGCGGGACAGGTCGTCCGGCGTACCGGTGAAGGTCATCGCCGGGTGCAGCGCCAGCGGCCGGGCGCCCACGGCGGCGGCCGGGGCGAGGACGGCCAGCCCGTGCGCGCCGGAGGTGTGCGCGACGACCTGGCCGGGGCGCAGCGCGCCGGCCTCGGCCAGCCCGGCGACCACGCCGGCCAGGGCGTCGTCGGGGACGGCGACGATCAGCAGGTCGGTGGCGGCGCGGGCGACGGCGGTCGCGGAGCGGGTCGGGGTCTGCGGCATCAGCAGCGCCATTCGGGCCTGCGCGGCCCCGGAGGCGCCGGAGGCGGCGACCACCCGGTGGCCGGCGGCGACGAGGGCCGCGCCGAGCACGGAACCGACCCGGCCGGCGCCGATCACGCCGACGGTGAGGGTGCGCGGGAAGACGAGCGGGGCGTCGGGGGGCCCGGGCCGGGCAGCCGGACGCGGGCGCAGCGGTGCGCTCATGGCAGTCGATCCAGTCCTCGAAGGGGGTACCGGTCGATCGCAAGTATGCGCCGGGGTCACGGAACCAGAACAAGCATGTGTGAAAACCTTCACCGGCCATGGCAAACCGGTTTCAACGGTCACGTCAGGTGTCGGTCCAGGTGGCTACCCTACGGCTCGTGCCGAAGCGGATCGTGGTGGACGACGACGGGATCCGGACCGAGGGCGGACCCGGGTACCCGTGGTCCGAGATCGTGTCCGTGGGGATCTGCGTCCTGGTCCTGCCGCCCGCCGACCAACGCCTCCGCTACCTGGACGTCGGCCACGTGTCCGGCGACTTCCTTGAGCTGAACGAGGATCTCGACGGGTGGCCGGAGGCGGTCGCGGCGATCATGGCCCGGTCCGGGCGGCCCGGCCCCGATCTCGACCCGGAACCGGTGGGCGGCTGCGTGGAGATCTGGCCGGCCCGTACCGTCGGCGGGTGACCTCGAGCGAGCGGCTGCCCTGGCGGGTGGCGATGGACCGGGCGCTCTACGGGCCGGACGGCTTCTTCGTCTCGGGCGCCGGACCGGCCGCCCACTTCCGCACCAGCGTGCACGCCTCCCCGGTGTTCGCGTCCTGCCTGCTGCGCTTGCTCTCCTCCCTTGATCATGCTCTCGGGCATCCCGCTCGTCTTCATGTGGTGGACGTGGGTGCGGGTCGGGGCGAGCTGCTCCGGGCCCTGCTCGCGGGGGTTTCGGGGGAGCCCGCCCGTCCGTCACCCTCCGGGCCCGGCTCGTTCTCCACCGGGCCCTCGCCCGCCGCGCCGGTTCCGCTGGCCCATCGGGTACGTCTCACCGCCGTCGAACGGGCCCCCCGACCCGAGAATCTGCCAGCGGAGATCGACTGGGTGGACGAGATCCCCGACCGGATTACCGGCCTGCTGGTGGCCACCGAGTGGCTGGACAACGTCCCGGTGGACCTGGCTGTGCGGGCCGACGACGGCTGGCGCTACCTGCTGGTGGACCCGAAGACCGGCGACGAGTCGATTGGCGACCCGGTCGGCGCCGAGGACGCCGACTGGCTGGACCACTGGTGGCCGACCCCGGCGAGCGACGCCACCATCCCGATCACGATCGGGCTCCCCACCGGAGCGAGAGCCGAGATCGGCCGGACCAGAGACGAAGCCTGGGCCGGCGCCGTGGGACACCTCGACCGAGGACTCGCCTTGACCGTGGACTACGGACACCTGAAGGGCGAGCGGCCGGTGGGCGGGACGTTGACCGGGTACCGGGGTGGCCGGCAGGTGACGCCGGTGCCGGACGGGTCGTGTGACGTCACGGCGCACGTCGCCATGGACTCGGTCGCCTTTGCCGGTGAGCGGATTGCCCGGTGTGCGTACACGCTGGTCTCGCAGCGGGAGGGGCTCCGGGCGCTCGGGGCCCACGGCGGGCGACCACCGCTGAGCCTGGCCTCCCGCGACCCCGCCGGGTACGTGCGGGCCCTCGCTGCCGCATCGACGGTGGCCGAGCTGACCGACCCGGCCGGCCTCGGCGGGCACTGGTGGCTGCGGCAACCGGTCGGCGGCGTCGACCTCGATCCGTTCGTGGCACGATGGCGGGCATGACCACGGACGCCGGCGACCTCCGCGAACTGACCGTCGGCACCGGCGCCGGCGGGGAGCAACTCGGCACCGACATGGTGCTGAACATCGGCCCGCAGCACCCGTCCACGCACGGCGTGCTGCGGCTACGGCTGGTACTCGACGGGGAGCGGGTGGTCTCCGCCGAGCCGATCGTCGGCTACATGCACCGGGGCGCGGAGAAGCTCTTCGAGGTACGCGACTACCGGCAGATCATCGTGCTGGCCAACCGGCACGACTGGCTGTCCGCGTTCTCCAGCGAGCTGGGCGTGGTGCTCGCGGTCGAGCGGCTGATGGGCATGGAGGTGCCGGAGCGCGCGGTCTGGCTGCGGATGGCCCTCGCGGAGCTGAACCGGGTGCTCAACCACCTGATGTTCCTCGGCTCGTACCCGCTGGAGATCGGCGCGATCACGCCGATGTTCTACGCGTTCCGGGAGCGGGAGACCCTCCAGGCGGTGATGGAGGAGGCCTCCGGCGGCCGGATCCACTACATGTACAACCGGGTCGGCGGGCTGAAGGAGGAGGTGCCGGCCGGCTGGACCGGACGGGCCCGGGCGGCCATCGGCGAGGTGCGCCGGCGGTTGCCCGACCTGGACAACCTGATCCGGCGCAACGAGATCTTCCTGGCCCGCACCGTCGGGGTGGGCGTGCTGTCGGCGGCCGACGCCGCCGCGTTCGGCGCGTCCGGGCCGGTCGGCCGGGCCTCCGGACTGGACCTGGACCTCCGCCGGGACGAGCCCTACCTGGCCTACGATCAGCTCGACGTGCCGGTGGTGACCCGGACGACCGGGGACTGCCACGCCCGCTTCGAGGTGCTGCTCGACCAGGTGTACGTCTCGCTCGACCTCGCCGAGCAGTGCCTGGACCGGGTGGACCGGCTCACCGGGCCGGTGAACACCCGGCTGCCCAAGGTGCTCAAGGCCCCCGAGGGGCACACCTACGCCTGGACCGAGAATCCGCTCGGCATCAACGGCTACTACCTGGTGTCCCGGGGCGAGAAGACCCCGTGGCGGCTCAAGCTGCGCACCGCCTCGTACGCGAACGTGCAGGCGCTGGCCACGCTGCTACCGGGCTGCCTGGTCCCGGACCTGATCGCCATCCTCGGCTCGATGTTCTTCGTGGTCGGCGACATCGACAAGTAGGCTGCCGCCCCACCGGCGACGCCGGGTCAGCGCCAGCGGTCGGCGGAGCGGGTGCCGCCGGCCCGGGGCGCGTCGTCCCGGGGCGGGTAGCCGTACCGCTCGTCGCCGTACCGGACCGGCTCGGGCTCGACCTGGCGCCACTCGGGCTGGCCGCTGCGCTGCGTCGGTGGGCGCCACTCGTCCGGTACGGGCACCCCGCCGGCGGGGAGCGCCGGGCGATCGCCGTCCGCCCAGCCGGAGGCCGTGTCCGCCCCGCCGCCGTAGGCACCACCCTGGTCGCGGCGGGGCTCCCGGACAGACGCCCAACGGTCCTCGACCCGGTACTCGGCGCCGCCGCCGTCCGCGTGCACCGCCGCCCGCCGCTCCCCGACCCGGATCTCCCGGCCGCGCTCGTCGTCCCGGACCGAGGCCCAGCGGTTGCCGGCGCGCAGCTCCGACCAGTAGTCGCCGTCCGGGTCGTCGGCGGCAACGGCGGCCCGGTCGGCGGGCTCGGACGGGGCCCAGCCGCGGGCGTCCGACGACGTCCAGCCCTCACCCGGGCCGGCCCAGTCCCGCTCGTCGCGGGAGCCGGCCCGGCCGGCCTCATCTCGGGAGTCGGCCCAGCCCCGCTCGTCACGGGACGCGTCCCGGCCCGCCGACCAGTCGTCGTGCGATCCGGTGCGGCCGGGCGCCCAGGACCGCTCGTCGGCCGGGCCGCCCGAGGCCGCCGACCAGGAACGCCGGTCACCCGCCCCGGTCTGGCCCGCCGACCAGGCGCGGTCGCCGCCCTGACCCGCCGACCAGCCATGATCGTCGCCGGACACCGCCGGCCCACCGGCCCGGCCGGCAGCCGCCCATGGGTGGTCCCGGACCGGGCTGCCGGCGGCGTCGTCCGGGGATCCGGTCGACCGGGACCAGTCCCGATCCTCCCGGGACCCGCCCTGGCCGGCCCAGGACCGGTCGTCGCCGGCACCGCGCTGCCCGGCCCGGTTCTCGGGGAACCCGCGCTCCTCCGGTGGAGACCAGCGGCCGGCGTAGCCGCCGTATCGGGGGTCCGCGTCGGCACCACCGTCCACGATGGTGTGCCGGGTGGTGACGTGCACGGTCTCGGTGTGGTGCACCACCCCGACCTGGCGGGGGCCCGGCTCCGGCCGGCCGTCCGGCTCCGGGGTGCGCGGCGCCCCGTACACTCCCGACTGGGGCCGGTCGCCACCGGATCCGGAACGGTCCGTGCCGGAGCGGGCGCCGGACTGCGGGCGGCGGGTCGGCTCGTCCTCGTCCTGGCCGGCGGCCTGCCCCCAGGCCGTCGCGGTCGGCTCCGGCGCGCCGTAGCGGGAGCGCCTGTCGTCGTACGTCTCGGCGGCCGGCACGCGCGCCCGTCCCCCGGCCGGCTCCGCCGCGGGCGGGGCGGTGATCCCCGCGGCGGCGGCCATCCCGGCGGCCGCCGCGTCGAGGCGGCGGCGCAGCGTGGTGATCGAGTCCTCGGTCCGTTGCGCCTGGTCGAGCGCCTGGTTGCCGCGCTGGGCCGCGGCCACGATCTCACTGCGCAGCTCCCGGCGGAGCTGCTCCATCTCGTCGCGCAGCTCGTCGGCGCCGGCCGCCGCCCGGCCGCCGTCCGCCCGCAGCGCGACGGAGAGACCGATCAGCACCACGGCGAGGATCGCCAGCACGGCGCCGAACCGCAGCGGACCGTTGCCGTCGCCGACGAGGAGGATCAGCGCGGCCAGGGGCGCGACCCCCACGCCGATCCAGAACAGGACGGTCAGCAGTGAGGTGCGCTTCTCGGCGGGGGTAACCGGGGCGGGCATGGCTGAGCAATCTACCGAGACTTCCCCCGGTAGGGAACGCCCCGTGGTGGCCGCCCGGGCCCCCGGGCCCGCGGGGGCCCGGCGGGGGCCGGGGGGGGCGGCGCGCGCCGCGGCGCGCGGCGGCGGGGTCCCCCCCGCCGGCGGGGGGCCCCGGGGCCGGCCCGGGGCCGCCGCCGGGGGCCCGCCCACCCCG